>JAFGLN010000102.1 GCA_016928025.1 Deltaproteobacteria bacterium | reverse complement strand
TGGAACTTATCTGTAAATAAATGCAATTTTATTGCGAGGGGGGTAGTATTTTCTCTTGACAGGTGCCTTTTAATGGGTGACCCCTTTAGACTCGCTTAATCTTTCTTGTCGCTACGAGGCATAAGAGTCTGCAGGACATCCTCCTTGCCTATGACACCCACCAGCTTGCCTTGATCCAGCACAGGCAAAGTATGTATGTTATTCTTAACCATGAGGGTGGCAATGTCTTCCAGGCTGGTTTCCGGGCCCACTGTTTTGGGATTGTGGGTCATAGCTTCTTTTACCGAGATTGCGGTTATTTTCTGCAGTTCCTTCTCAATTTTTTTATCTGACTTTAAAGGAATCGCGGCATCGAGCAGAATGAAAAAAGAAGGCAGGGGAATCTCTTTTTGCTGGGTGATGAGGTCATCCTGAGTAATAATTCCCACCAGACGATTATGTTCATCAACGACTGGCAAACCGTTAAAGTGGTTTTCCAGTATCAACTTTGCCGCCTCAACAATCCCTGTTTCAGGATGAACGGTAATGACCGCTTCCGTCATAATATCTTTGGCTTTGAGCATTTATTCTCCCCCCTCCCATAAAAAATTCTCATCGGGTTACTGCTGACACTGCTGATTGTACTAACCCGGAGACAACAATTAGTAAAGAACAAATTGCTTTTCCCCGAAGGCCGGGTCTGTTTATGTTTTTCTATACATACGGTTGATTCCACAGATCACCCCATTTAAACATAATATCAACCGGAAATCCCGGATGGGTAAATTTGCAAATCCATAACGATCACTGATTGTGGAATCATTAAATAAAGAAGTGAAATCTTTTGACTCAATCAATGACATGCTATATGTAACATAGACCAGAGGTGAACGACAAAAGAACGAACCTCGCACCGATCAAACATAGAGATAGAAAATCATTGGAAGGGAGAAAGTTAAAATGAAAATACTGCGGGTCAATATGTCTAATCTTGAGGTTAACATACAGGATCTTCCTGTGGATTGGACGATCATCGGGGGGCGGGGGCTTTGCGCCAAGATATTAAAAGCCGAGGTTCCTCCGCAATGTGATCCCCTCGGTCCGGAAGCCAAACTCATTATTACCACAGGCCCCTTGGCGGGAACCCTTGCTCCGTCTTGCGGTCGCATATCCGTTGGGGCTAAAAGTCCGCTCACCCTGGGCATCAAAGAAGCGAACTCAGGCGGAACCGCCGGGCAGAAGATGGACCGGCTGGGTATCCGGGCCATCATCGTCGAGGGGATGCCGCAAGAAGGTAAAATGCATCTGCTCCATATTACAAAAGACGGAGCCGTGTTGAAGCCGGCGGACCAGTACCGGGGATTGAAGAATTACGCGTTGACGGAAGCCCTGTACGAAAAGTTCGATCCGAAATCCTCCATCGCGTCCATCGGCATTGGCGGGGAGCGGCGCTGGAAATCATCGAGTGTCGCCTTCACGGATACGTTGGGACATCCGGCGCGTCACGCGGCCCGAGGTGGTTTAGGGGCCGTCATGGGGTCCAAAGGGCTTAAGGCCATCATCCTCGATGACAGAGGCGCAAAAGCCGTTGATATGGTCGATATGAAAGCTCATCGGGAACTGATCAAGGAATGGGCGAAGGTGATTAAAGCAGACCCTAAGACAAAGGGTACCAGGACCTATGGTACACCGGGATTATTGAACGGTTTGCGCACCCTGGGTTCAACGCCTTCAAAAAACTACAGCAGCGAGCCAACCGAAGGATTCGAGAAACTGGGCGGCGAGTCCATTGAGAAAACAAATCAGGAACGGGGCGGCGGATTAAAAGGCTGCATGGCGGGATGTCTTGTCCAGTGTTCAACGGTCTACTACGGGCCGGACGGTCAATATCTTACGTCAGGATTTGAATACGAAACCCTGGGTCTTTTAGGAACCAACCTGGGGATTACCGACCCTGACGCGGTCGCCCGCTTCGACCGCTGGTGTGATGAGATGGGCGTGGACACCATCGAAATCGGCAGCGCCTTGGGCGTGGCGGCCAGTGCAGGCAAGATGACCTTCGGAGATATTGCTTCCGCCGACACCCTTTTCGCGGAAATTGAAAAAGGCACGGAATTCGGGAGCATCCTGGCCGACGGCGTGGTTTCAACATGCAAGGCCCTGGGGATCACCCGGATACCGGCTTACAAAGGTCAGGCTATTCCCGCTCACGATCCACGGGTCACTAAAGCAACCGGGGTAACCTATGTCACCAGCCCCATGGGGGCCGACCATACGGCAGGGGTCACGTATGAAAATTTAAGCGCCAAAAGCGGACATGTTGAACTATCCCTGAAGGTCCAAATCACCAACGCATTATTGGACACCCTGGGGTATTGTGTATTGGCTACAATTGCCGACGGGAAAGCCCAGATGGTTTTTCTGAGGGACCTTTTGAATGCCCGCTACGGCTTGAATCTCGAGGTCGATGATTTATACAATATGGGCCGTGATGTCTTGAGAACGGAACTCGAGTTTAACAAGGGAACGGAATTTTACAGCGCCTACGATCCGGATTCGGATTTCATGAGAACCGAGCCGTCCGCCCCCATGGGAACCGTTTTTGATGTAGATCCCGATGAGATAGCCGTTATTTGGGAAAAACTGGATACGATAGCGATGTGAACTGGCTTGACAACATTAAGCAGCCGGGGCTTTGAATACCTCGATACGACAAAATTGAGGGTTCTCTTCAGGCCAATGGGTTCGAATTTGCTCTCGATTCCCTTTCCCCTCCGCCAATGCATACGTTCCATTTTGGGGACCTTGATACCGTCAGCATATCGGCCGTCTCCAGGGCATATTCGGACAGTTCGTTGTCGATAATGAAAACGCATCCTTTCGCGGGTGTGACCCCGGCGCTGAAATATGATGGGCTTTGAACCGGAGGCAATTGATACGTTCAAATGGGCATGCAACGCCGGGATGATGCCGACGACCATAGATGACATTCAAATTGTCGGAGAACAGCCGTCGAGCGTCGGAAGGCTGTTTTAGAAACCACGTCTGGTGCCCTACCGCATGATTGTTGGCGGCGGTGAAAGTCACCGGAAAAACTATCCGGCAGCCCTGAATTTGATTGTATTTGGCGGATCCTTCAGATAGACTTGCCGTAATGTTTTGCCACGTGCAGGTGCTTATGGAACGGCAATTGAGATTCTTTAGAGAATACTGCCGCAATGCAAAAGGAATCGGCGCCTTTGTACCGGATTCCAAGTCATGTGTGGACTCGCTTCTGCGGCAGGTACCGTTTGCGTCGGCGGAAGTCATCTTGGAATTCGGCTCGGCGTCAGGCGCGGTGTCACGCGAGATTATTAAACGTAAACAGCCGGAGACACTGTTCATCTCTTTCGAAAAAAACACCAATTTTTACGGGCCGCTGAGGGAAAGCATCCGGGGGGAAAATGTTTTTCTCCTTAATGAAGATGTCTTTGACTGCGCTAAAGTTATCAATGACATTTTTGGAATAAAAGGGAAAAGCATCGATGGCATCGTTTCCACCCTTCCCTGCTCCTGCCTGGATTTTGACCTCCTGATCCGCCGGTCGGTGCTTCCAATATTGAAGGAACAAGGGGTTTTTGTCCAGTATATGCATACCTTGTCTCTGCTTAAAGGATTCAATCTGGAAAAGTCCCTTATGAAATTTTTCCTCCACCTCCATTCGGATCTTGTGCTGTTGAATATCCCACCAGCCCTTGTTTACACTTGCCATGGCGTGCCGTGTCTCGAAGGCGTCATCAAGACTGCTCTTGGCTCTTATCAAACCAATATAAGTCAAGCACAGACTTGATAACCCCCTTTCCTCGGCCATTAAATGGCGCTGCGTATTTTTTGTTCGTATTCACGTACCTTCCGGACATAGTACCGGTGGTTCTTTTTCAATCCATCCTTCAGAGAGGTACTGCCTGCATAGTAGGCAGACAAGACATACTCCCAGAGGATGTCTTCATCGTATCCCTTTTTTTGATACTGCAGCCTGAGATCGCTTAACAAGGCCGAGGCGACCATGATGTTCAAGGCGGGATCGAAGGCCTTCTTCCGCGTCACATCAAGATTGAGCTTCTTTGTGTAGGAGTCCCAGATGAGAGGATGAATCTGCATGAGACCCATGGCGTTGACGGATGATCGTGCGTAAATATTGAACTCGCTTTCTTTTTTCATGATCGCCAGCAGGAGGGACACGGGAATGTCATGCTTTTTTGATTCACCGATGACGGTCGTGGTGATCGCCATGGCATGCTTGAGTTTGAGATTACTCTGGCTGAGTACCTGCAGAATACTCTTCTCCAGCAGATAATTCTCATTTTTTTTCACCAGTTCAGATACCCTTTCCACATTCTCTCTATTCTGATCCCTATCCTGCAGCCAATTCCTGGCGGAAACAAGCATGGGTGTACCGATGATCTGCACGATAAAAAAACCGGCCAGCAAAAAGATCGGCAATGATTTCCTATTTAAGGTGCTTCGTTCTAATTTCGATATCAGTGGCATTTCTCTTGCCTCCCCGGCCATGAATCATTAGGAACTTCAGTGAAACGCAACCTGTCGTGTTTGATCCGTGTCTTATAATGTTCATTCCGCAAAAAACATCATGGCCGTTTGTCCATTTAATATTCCCGGCCCCGTGCTGATGCCTCCGGTTAACAACCATCGCAGGATAAACAGGGCTGGTTAGCGCGGGTCGTGCTGATAACGACCCCATATATATTTATGATTTAGCAGTTCTTGTGCCAAATATAAGTTGATGATCGATTAAGGGCTCTATCCATTTGATAATAAAAAGGATTATGAAATTATCGGCCATTCCGGCAGTAACAGACAAGGCCGTTCGCCGGCATGAAATTGTAAAACATTTTTACATAAATTTTTCTGGGCGATGGGGGGAAAGCGGTGTTTTATGTTAATATATTGTGTAATATTAGTATATTATACGACCTTGAGATGTAATACATTTTTTGTAAGAAATCCCGACACGTTTTTAAAAATTTCTTTGCACCATCTTTAGCCGCAGCAGTCCGGCGGGGCGGTGGCAAAGATCGGCGCCCTGCCGAGGGCAATAAAAAACAGCAATTATATCTTGCGGGAGACAAAAGCGATGTTTCCTTGCAATAGTCTTTAAGCTGTGGTTCAATTTCCGCCATCTGAATAATCCGCATAACACGATCATGGAAATGTCCACACAAGCTGGTTAAAGAAACAGAGAGGAGACAGGATAATGTATTGTCCTAACCCGGAATGTCCGGATTTCAAGGAAACCGGGGTTCCCGGCGAGTACGTGACCGGCGTTACCGTCTGTCCGTATTGCGGAAGTTATCTGGTGGAACAGATGCCGGACATGAACCCGCCCCCTGAGCAGCCTGCGCACGATGCAACGGAGCAACACGAAACGAAGGAAGAGACAGAAGATTTTACTATGATTGACGATCTTGGCGAGGAGCTTGTCGCGGTAGCGAGTTACAGCCTCCGCCAGGATGCGGATCTTGCGATATCCTATCTGATCAGCCAGGGTATCGATGTATTCGAATCCGCTGACGATTGCGGCGGAACCGTTCCTATACTGGGCTTCACGACGGGGACCCGTCTGATGGTGCCCAAAAGCCAGGCGGAACAAGCGGTTTCCCTACTTGACCAAGTTGAAAAAGACGAATGAATGCTAAGATTGGTGAGGAATCAAAAAAACACCTTGCCTCTCATGCGTCACTCGCCTCTGAAACGCTCAAATCCGCCCCTTGACCGTTTTCACCGTTCACTGCCTGAAAAACGGATTGGTCCGCCTTTCCCGCCCGATGGTGGAGGCGGGTCCATGACCCGGATAGACGCGCACATCGTCACCCAGGGGAAATATCTTTTCCTTCACCCCCATGATCAGCCTGTTGTGGTCGCCGCCCGGAAAGTCGGTGCGCCCGATGGAGCCGTAAAACAGCGTATCCCCCGAAAAGACGGCGCCCGGCGCATGCAGACACACGCCGCCGGGAGAATGACCGGGAGTATGGATCACCTTGATCCGGTAGGTACCGACTTCAATTTCCCGGCCGTCAAAAAGCTCCCCGTCCGGCGGAAATCGCAGCCCGAAAGCATCCAGCCGGTGTATCCACACCGGGGCCTTGACGATGCTCTTCAGTTCCCCGGCCGCCCCCGTATGGTCCGGATGGCCATGCGTGATCAGGATATATTTGATTCTGAGGCCGGCACCGGTAATGACTTTCACGATGCGAAGCGCCTCGGCCCCGGGGTCGATGACAACGCCCTCCATAGTCTTTTTGCATCCCAGTATATAACAGTTGGCCTGAAACGGACCGACAGCCATCATCTTCAGCATGATGTACGAATTCTCCTTCCCAAAATTGTTGCGTGCCTTAAACTTAATCATTCTTGCGCAAATTTCAAGGCCGGTAGCATTATCATCCTTGATTCCTTTACTTTATTCGGTAAGATAGTTTATATCAAATTGTAACGAAAAAACTCTTCAGTATGGTGAAAGAAACAGGGGAAAAGATAATTAAGGAGGATGATAATATATGAAGCCGATGGTCCTTGAAAGCATCAAAGTGATAGACGTGTCCCAGGTTGCGGCGGTCCCCATGTGCGCCCGCCACCTGGCCGATTTTGGGGCGGATGTCCTCCATATTGAGAACGCCGTTACCGGGGACTCCTGGCGAAATTTACAGGCAGGCGTCGGAGGCGGCCCGGCGGGAATACCATCCGATATCCCCTATAACTGGGAAGCCTTTAATCGCAACAAACGCAGCGTGGCGATCGATCTGTCCAAAGAGGGGGGCAGAAAAATCATCTATAGGCTGGTGGAAAAGGCGGATGTCTTTTTAACCAATTTAAGATTATCCGAACGGAAGAAATTCGAACTGGAATACCACACCCTCAATACCTTGAATCCTCGCCTGATCTATGGCTCCATCACCGGTCACGGCTTTCAGGGACCGGACAAGGATATGCCTGCTTACGATACCACCGTGTACTGGGCAAGGTCAGGCATCAGCCATTTACTAACGGTTCCTGGCATGTCCGGCCCCAATTCCCGGCCGGCCTTCGGAGACAATGTGGCCGCTCTCGCACTGGCCTTCGGGGTGATGATGGCCCTTTTCGCGCGCGACCGGACGGGCGTGGGACAGGAAGTGGATACATCCCTCCTTTTTACGGGTATCTATCAGTTAACCTTTGATGTGGCGGCCGCATTGACCACCGGCCGGGACGAGCTGGAATACCGGCTTGAAGCCTTTGAAGGGACGGATGAAGAAAGAAAACAACGAAATGCCCTCATCAATGACGCCACAGACGCCATCAAGCGCCTGGCCGAATTTAACCGGGAGCACCTTCCGAATCCCCTGGCCAATATTTATGAAACCAGGGATGGTAGATTGATTCGTTTTAACGCCTTGCAGCCTGACCGATACTGGTCACGATTCTGCAAACTGATCGGCCGCGAAGAACTGGAGCAAAACCCCCGGTTTGCCACTCTGGAGGCCAGACAGGAAAACCGGAAAGAGCTCTTCCATATTTTCAAGAACGCCTTCCTGACAAAAACCCTTGAAGAATGGCGGCCGCTCATATCGGACCTGCCGGCATCGCCGTATCAAACCCTGATAGATGTCATCAATGATCCCCAATCCAAGGCCAACAATTTTTTCCTCCCCTATGACCACCCCGACTACGGAAAGATGGAAATCATAGCCAGCCTGGTAAACATGAACAAGACACCGGCGACGATCAGGATGCCGGCACCGGAATTCGGCCAGCACACGGAGGAGGTCCTCCTGGAAGCCGGCTATTCCTGGGAGGATATCGAGCAGTTTAAAAACGAACAAGTCATCCCTGACTAAAGAAAAAAAAGATTTGTCGCCCCGTCTGTTTCCTTGGCGACGTTCCGGAGACAGATGTCAACTTATTGTTTAAAAGGCTGTTGATAACCCTGTTGACAAATCCGCCAATTGTTCAAAACAGGCCGTTTTGCAGCTGATTGCGTAATGATTAGGCAATCGTTGAAAACACTTTATTATCAATATATTACCAAGTTATACCTTTAAAGTTTAATGACTTACATCTACACCGATTGCGTTATCAACTTGCAGAACAAATAGTATGCCAAAATAATCGATGAAAACTATTTTCTTATAAGATACTGCCATTTCTTCGGCACGGGTTTTGCTGATTATTAAACAAACAATCTCGCGCCATCGTCTTTAATCAATGGCTCAATTTCCACCCCTCGCCCCCTTTTACACCCTAAGGATTTTTTACGGAACTCCAGTACATTTTTATGTCGAGGACGGGCGTTCCATCAACGGCGTCCAGACCTTCGACATAAATTGTTGTGCCCTCAACTTTTAGCAGCTTAACATCCTGAATACCTATCCCCGACAGCCTGTCCGGCGTTCGTGTGGCGAAAACGCCCGTCCTTTTGCCATCCAAACCTCTTTCAAAAATCGATTTGACCGGTTTTCTTTTGTGCAGGTAATAGACCACCGTAATGAATTTTTCTTCTTCGAGTTTATAGAGAAACCGTTTCTGGGACGGGACAAGTTCAATGCAGGATTCATCCCTCGGACCATCCGTGCCGAACCCTGCCGCACTCCGCCGTAATTTGTTATTGACGACTCCGATCGGCCATATTTCAAAAGGAACGGCGCCACCGTACAGGCAGTTCGCGCAAATCCGCGCCCCATCAACTTCAAAGATCCTGGCTTTCTCTACCCGGCCCCCACATTCGGAACATTCAAATTCTTTTTTTGCGACCATATTGATACGACATCCTTTCATCAACCGGTGGATTCGGGCTTGACGGAAAATTTTAACCGGGCTTGACCATGGTAAGTCGTCTGGTCCCCTTGATCTGTCTGAAGTTGGCTCCTTCGCAGACACAACGGAGAGCCAGAGACGAATTGACAACCTTTGTGCCGGAGACGGCATCTACTCCGTAATCAAAAAATATGGAAGAAAGAGGAGCAGTATCGCCCAGTATGATAACGAACGCCTTTGGCTGGCATAAGGTCATCAGGTGTTCAAATGAATGGTTCGTTAGAGAAGTTCCCGTTATGGCGACAACATCTGCTTGAGGAATCAGAGAATCGGCATCCTGCTCTTTAAAATCTCCTTCCACGGGATTTTTCTCTATAACCCAAAGGGTATCGGCGATGTCCCGAACGCGCTGCAGAAAGGGGAAGTGCCCTACAACAGCAATCTTCTTTCCCTTTCCTTTTTCCATGATAATCTCAGAAGCATTTATTTCAGCGCAGAGGGTTTCGTTCACTTCAATGAGTGAATTGATCGCGGCCATACCGATGGCGGCTTCCAGGATGCTATCGGAATAAACTAAGCGTAATAACTCGGAGGCTTTTTTGTCCGTTAAAAGCCCCGGTTCTTTGACCAGGGGCGGCTCCTGACGCAGGGCGTCCCTGGGCAGGGTTGCCGCCAAACCGCAGTAGCGCGTCACGACAGCGGTATGAAAAACGCCCTGGCGGATGTCCTTTACCGACGCTTCCACATCCAATATCGATATCAAATCATCCAGTATCTTCATAAATGCGTCTCCTTGACTTTTATTCTCTTAAAAAAATATCACCTTCGTGAACGCCGATGGGCTCGGCAATAACACAACCCTTTGCCTTAAGCAGAAAGAACCGTTTTGTCCTGCCTACTAACATGAAACCTCGTCTCTGTCTATACGCTATGTTTTTCTCCGCACGGTGCCCTTGGATTGACTGACAATCCTTATCATTCAAGGTGCTTCATATTTCAAAACCCACCCCCTTGTCTGGATATTATTTGCTCGCTAAATCTCTTCATGTATCCAGCTCATGGATACGATGTATCCACATCACTACCGGCCATAGTGCTCAATTATAGCCATCGTTTTTATATATTGGCCATCATACCGAATTATTCCAATGGGTTGCATTCTCTCAATTCCCTGCATGGCATATCCTTTGCTCTACTGATCGTAAATAATCACTCAGGGAGAAACACATGATGAAAAACGATATGAAAAAAAGCTTCAATTGGAGAGGCCTGGTGACCTTTACGCTGATTATGGGAATCCTCGTCGAGACGGTATCGGGCATCGTGCTTTACATCACCCCTCTGGGAAGATTCGCGAATTGGACGAATTGGGCCTTCTGGGGATTGGACAAACAGGAATGGATCGCCATCCATACGATATTCGGTTATCTGCTGCTCATCATTATCGGATTGCATCTCTATTTTAACCGGCGCGTTGTCGCGCGCTTCATCTGGAGCAAGATCCATCGTTCATTGAACCTTAAGCGCGAGTTCATCGCGGCTTTGGCCCTTATTGTGTTTGTGTTCGCCGGCACCCTGGGAAATATCCCGCCCTTCAGCTCGATGATGGATCTGGGACGAGAGGCGAAATTAAGCTGGGAAAAGAATAGTGATGAGGCGGCTGTTCATGGAGGACGCTGGGCTCAATCGATTCAGGAGGACAACCATGCTCTTGCCACCCGGCGAGGTGGCGGCGGGCGTTGGCGCAATACCGAATGAAACAATTATAACAGGCAATTCTATCCTGCGGGAGATAAAAGCGAAGTTTCCTTGCAATAGTCCATAAGCTGTGCTTCAATTTCCGTCATCCGAATAATTTGCATGGATGGACCATGGAAAATGTCTGTAGCAATCCAACCGATTCAAGAAAGGACGCAGCAGAGCGTATTGCCCTAACCCGGGCTGTTCGGATTTTAAGGAAACCGGTGTCCCCGGAGAGTTCGTAACCGGCGTCAAGGTATGCCTGTATTGCGGAAGTTCCCTGGTAGAACAGATACGTGTCCATGACATGAACATGAAAAGTCCTGAAGGGATTAAAATGGAAACAACAAAAATCTGTGAAAACTGCGGCAGGCAATATTTTGACGAAAAAAACTCGGCATCGCCTCCGGAGGCACTGGGCCGAATTTTCCTCGAAGCCCTTCAGAACCGGAAACCTCAAAACCTATGCCCGGACTGCCGGGAAGAACTCGGCATCCTCTCCCTGCTGGGATTTGGAGAGTAGATGTTGAACATTTAAAAGAATAACCTCTGGAGAACGTGACCTGATGATTGACATCAACCTCTCATATGGGGTATCAAATAATCCGTCAAGCTGACTTAGAAACTATAATACTATAAACATGAATAGCGATATTCCCTTTCCGCGAACATACTGGGTCATCCCGGGCAAATTGCTGGCAGGTTTCTTCCCGGGATCAAAAGATTCTCAAGAAGAAGAGAGCAAGATGAATGAACTCATAAATGCGGGGATTCGTCACGTCATCAATCTCATGGAGGAAGACGAACGGGATCACGACGGGAACCTTTTTACACCCTATGAGAAAAGATTCCTCGATATTGCGGCAGCTCATGGCATCCATGTGACCTGGGAGCGGATACCTATTCAAGACGTATCGGTGCCGACGGAACAGGGCATGGTCAAGATCCTCGATAGCATCGACCGGGCGATGGAGGGACAGCGTCCCGTTTACGTCCATTGCTGGGGCGGCAAAGGCCGCACAGGAACCGTTGTCGGATGTTATCTGGTTCGCCACGGCCTCGCCGTCGGCAGTGAAGCCCTGGAAAGAATAAAAACTCTGCGCCGACATGACCTCAGGGCGCACGAACCCTCACCCGAAACGAATCAGCAACGGAACTTTGTCTGCCGCTGGCAGATGGGAAAATAACAGGAGATTATCGTGGATAAGATTTCTCGATATCGCGGCTGCCTTCTCGGCCTGGCTGTGGGAGATGCCCTGGGAACCACCCTGGAATTCAAACCGCCGGGGAGCTTCAAACCGATCACCGACATCATCGGCGGCGGCCCCTTCAACCTGAAGCCGGGCCAGTGGACCGACGACACCTCCATGGCCCTCTGCCTGGCCGAAAGCCTGATTACTTGCAAAGGTTTCGATCCGAAAGACCAGATGGAACGCTACTGCCGCTGGTGGAAAGAAGGCCACCTGAGCAGTGCAGGAACCTGCTTCGATATTGGCAACACCACCCGGACGGCACTTGCCGCCTTCCTGAAAACGGGCAATCCCTTCAGCGGACCGACAAGCCCCCATGCCGCAGGAAATGGCGCCCTCATGCGCCTGGCCCCCGTGTCCCTGTTCTTTGCCGATAACCCCGAAGAGGCTATCGAAAAATCCGGTGAAAGCTCCCGGACGACGCACGGCGCCACAACCAGCATCAATGCCTGCCGCTACTTCGGTGCCCTCATCTGCGGCGTTGTCCATGGGGAAGACAAAGACACACTCCTGACCGATCATTACGGTCCCGTACCCGGCTACTGGCAAGAACACCCCCTGACGCAAGAGATTGCCGAGATCGCCGCCGGTTCCTTCAAACGAAAAAATCCACCAGCAATCCGGGGAACCGGCTTCGTCGTTCAATCCCTGGAAGCCGCCCTCTGGGCGTTCCATCACAGCAACACCTTCGAAGAGGGCTGCCTGATGGCCGTTAATCTCGGCGATGACGCCGACACCACCGGGGCCATTTATGGACAGATTGCCGGAGTGTTTTATGGCGAAGCGGGTATACCACGAAAATGGCTTACGAAGATTACTCAGTATAACTTAATTGTATCGTTGGCGGATCATCTTTATGCTACTGACGTACAGAATTGATATTATATTTCCCTCTGATAACTCCTTGAATTTTTATTAAAATAATTATATGAAATCACACTATCCTTAAAGATAGAAACAGCGCTACTCCAGAATACGGTTCTCAGAGGTAGTTTTTGAATCATGATTACCTAAACGAAATCTAACGGGAAACAAGATTTTCTGTCAGCAAATGTTACGAAATCACACTAATGACCTTTCATAACTTAACAATTGGGCAAACACCGGATAAGGTAAATTGAAGCGTGTTATTCTAAAGGAATTAAATGATTCGACTCGAAGACCTTCAACCTAATGCCGCGATACGCGGCCTGCTTCCGGATTCACTTATTACAGTTGTCAGTGTTCAATGGTTTGGCGATGGGGCACTCGAACTGACCTATAAGACATCATCTGGTAAGGTGGCAAATGAACTTCTTTACCGCCATGACGAGCAGCGTCTTGATTTAGTAGAACAAGGCCGTCCCTGGAGTTTCGACGGAGATGGTGCTCAGTTCCGCCTCGTATCGGAGGCCCATCGAATCCGCCTTGCCCATCTTTTTGATCCCCTGCTCGCTATACACACGTCTGTTGTCGATCCACTTCCACATCAGATTACGGCCGTCTATGAGGCCATGTTGCCTCGTCAGCCATTGCGATTCCTGCTCGCTGATGATCCCGGCGCCGGCAAGACAATCATGGCCGGTCTGCTCATCAAAGAACTAATTGCCCGCGGTGATTTGCAGCGATGCATCATTGTTTGTCCCGGCAGTCTTGCCGAACAATGGCAGGATGAATTATATCGCCGGTTTCATCTGCCCTTCGAAATTCTGACCAATGACAAACTCGAAGCCGCCAGAACCGGCAATTGGTTTCTCGAAACCAATCTTGTCATTGCGCGATTGGATAAGCTTTCGCGCAATGAGGATGTCCAACAAAAACTTCAAACCCCTGATTGCCGTTGGGATCTTGTGGTCTGTGACGAAGCACACAAAATGTCTGCCACAGTTTTTGGTACGGAAACGAAATACACCAAACGCTATCGCTTAGGACAACTTCTTTCGACGTTAACAAGACATTTTCTTCTCATGACAGCCACGCCTCATAACGGCAAAGAGGAGGATTTTCAGCTTTTTATGGCGCTTCTTGACGGCGACCGATTCGAAGGCCGTTTTCGTGATGGGGTTCATGTTACTGATGCTTCGGATCTAATGCGCCGCATGGTAAAGGAGGGTTTGCTTAAGTTTGACGGAACGCCGCTACTCCCTGAGCGAATTGCCTATACTGTGCCATACAAGCTTTCAGATGCTGAAGCACAGCTCTATAAGGCCGTCACAGATTATGTACGCGAAGAATTTAACCGCGCCGAGGCGCTTGTAAACGATAAGCGGGCCGGAACAGTCGGTTTTGCTCTCACCATATTACAACGACGCCTGGCTTCATCACCCGAAGCCATTTATCAATCACTTCGCCGCCGCCGCGAGCGATTGGAAAACCGCCTGCGGGAAATGGAAATCCTTCGACGAGGCGGGCAGACCTCACCGTTTCTTTTAACAGATACGGTACTGAACGCCGACGATGTCGAAGATCTCGAAGATGCACCGGATAATGAGGTGGCCACTGTCGAAGAGGAAATTCTTGATCAGGCGACAGCAGCACGAACCATTGTAGAGTTGAGAGCTGAGATTGAGACATTAAAAGGTCTGGAGTTGCTTGCGCTTTCCGTTCGGCGGAGTGGAACGGACACCAAATGGCGTGAGCTTTCAACACTTCTGGGTGAAATCTTTACCACCAAAGCCATTGCCGGCAGTGTGGCCGAACCGGTGACTCCATACGGGGCCGGTGAAATTCCCCGGCCGAAGCCGTCTCTGCGTCAAAAGCTCGTTATCTTTACCGAGCATCGTGACACTCTGAATTATCTCGAAAATTGCATTGCTACTTTGCTCGGCCGCACGGATTCCGTGGTCGTTATTCATGGCGGTATGGGACGCGAGGATCGCATGAAGGTCCAAGAATCATTTAAACATGACCCCGACGTACAGGTCCTGCTGGCAACGGATGCCGCCGGCGAAGGCATCAATCTTCAGCGCGCCCACTTGATGGTAAACTATGACTTGCCTTGGAACCCCAATCGAATCGAGCAACGTTTCGGCCGTATTCATCGCATCGGCCAGACTGAAGTCTGCCATCTCTGGAACCTGGTGGCCGATGAAACCCGTGAAGGTGATGTTTATCGAAAGCTCCTCGATAAACTGGAGCAAGCCCGCAAAAACTTAGGCGGTCAGGTGTTCGACGTCCTCGGCAAGTTACAGTTCGAAGGCAAACAGTTGCGGGATTTGCTCATTGAGGCCATCCGCTATGGCGATCAGCCTGAAGTTCAAGCCCGTCTCACAACGGTGGTGGAACATGCACTCGACCGTGACCAACTAAGAGAGCTTCTTGAAGAACACGCCCTTGTCCACGATGCCATGGATGCAAGCCGCATACAGCACATTCGAGAAGATATGGAGCGGGCAGAGGCCCGCCGTCTTCAACCACACTATATCGAGTCTTTTTTCCTCGAAGCCTTCCGCTATCTGGGTGGATCGGTCAGGCAGCGAGAACCGCGCCGCTATGAGGTGCCTCATGTCCCCGCCCCCGTGCGAAACCGGGACCGGCTGATCGGGGTCGGTGAAACGGTTCTTCCAAGATATGAACGCATCGCATTCGAAAAATCACTGATAGCGTTGCAAGGGCAGCCGTTGGCTGCCTTTGTCTGCCCGGGGCATCCGCTCCTTGATGCGGTTATCGACCTTACCCTTGAACGACATCGTGATCTCTTGAAACGTGGCGCCGTGCTTGTCGATGAAAAAGACGACGGTACCCAGCCGCATGTGATGTTTTATCTCGAACACGCGATCCAGGATGCAAGTTTCACGAGGTCTGGAGAACGGCATATCGTCTCCAGGCGGATGCTTTACATTGAGATGGATGCCAATGGCACTACCCGTCATGTGAATTATGCACCCTATCTCGATTTTCGGCCCTTGACCAAAGACGAACCATCTGTGGAAGCGATCCTGGAAAGGCTTGAATGCTCTTGGATTAATCGTGAGTTGGAGAAGAAGGCACAAGGCCATGCCGTGATGCACGTTGTTCCGGAACACTTGACCGAAGTGCGGGAACCGAAACTTTCACTCATCGCCAAGACCGAGGCGGCCGTAAAGGAAAGGCTTACCAAGGAGATTACCTATTGGGATCATCGTGCCGAGCAGCTCAAGCTTCAGGAAGAGGCAGGCAAACCAGGTTCGCGGCTTAATTCAGGCGAAGCCCGAAAACGGGCCGATCTGCTTCAAGGACGGTTACAGAAACGACTTGAAGACCTGAAACTCGAAGCGCAGATATCACCGCTCCCGCCGGTAGTACTCGGCGGAATGTTAATAGTGCCGAGAGGGCTGATCATGGCCATGACAGGGCAGGTGGCAACAGTCACTTCCGCACCTGTCGATACCCAGGCCAGTGCCGTACGGGCCCGGGCCATCGTTATGGAAATCGAGCGAAGCCTCGGCTTTGAACCATCCGATCGGGAATCTGAAAAACTCGGCTATGATGTTGAAAGCCGCATCCCCGGCACCGGCAAGCTGCGTTTTATCGAGGTGAAGGGCCGTGTAACCGGAGCACCGACGATTACGGTAACCCGCAACGAAATTCTCTACTCACTCAACAAGCCTGACGACTTTATCCTTGCCATTGTGGAGTTCATCGATGGCAACGCACATAAAGTCCATTATATAAGAGAGCCCTTCAAACGTGAGCCGGACTTCGGCGTGACGAGCGTCAACTATGATTTTCAGGAGTTGCTGGATCGGGCCACGGAACCATCCTAATTTTTTATCGAGATTAAAGCGATTTTGGTTGACAACCGATAAGGAAGTATCATAATGATACCAAAAGTCAGAGAAAAGCGTAAACCCCATTATGAATTGAGCAGGTTCAAAACCCTTTTCCAAAGCGAAGATACACGATTCATCACGAAGCAAGCACACAAAGGCGCCGTATCTCAAGGATATATGGCCATTGAAGATATTGAGGGAGTCATTGACAAGTTATGTCCCCATCACTTCTATAAGTCCATGACGACTTATGAGAACTACAAAGTCTGGCAAGATGTCTATAAACTGACAGATGAAGAAAAACGTCTTTACATTAAAATACAATTTTCGGTGGATGAGCCTAAAAAAGCAATTTTAATTCAAATGAAAAAAGATGAAGGGAGCGATGAATGAAATGAAATCGCAAAAATGTCCCATTTGCGGCGCCGGACCGCTACAAAAAATTATAAAAATGGAAACCTTCAATTATAAAGGTTCAAGCAAGGACATCCCTAATTACATGACATGGTCCTGCCCAAGCTGCGGTGAGGAGATTGTCGCAAAAGAATCTTTGAAGGAATCAGGCAAAGTTCTGAAAGACTTTCAACGTGAAGTAGACGGGCTTCTCACTGGTCCACAGATCAAAAGCATCCGGATGAAGCTGGGTCTCACCCAGGCACAATTGGCGCATATCGTCGGCGGCGGTTTGAAAAGTGTGGCGCGTTACGAATCCGGTCAAGTGTGTCAAAGTAAAGGAATGGATAATTTGTTGCGGATCCTCGATGCCTATCCGCAGACATTGAATATCATCAATAAAAATTATGTCAGGACGATTTCCAAATTACGCGTGGTCCCTTTGGAAGAATATAAAATGAAGATTGTCGGCTATAAGGGAAAAAACGCGGACTTTATCTCAGACGATGAGGGGGTGGTGGCAGATGGAGTCTAAATTCGGTATTGCGTCAATTCGTCTTGTTGAGGCCCATTTTGCATTAAATCAGAAATTCAAGTGGGAAAAGGACAAGCCCATAGAACTGCAGCACAGTATTGATATCGCCTGCGAGAACAGAGAAGAGATGCTGAATGTCATTGTCACCGTATCGTCTGATTCCAATGATCAACCTTTCAGGTTCACTGTTTCATGGGAAGGAAAATTTAAATTTGAAGTCGCACCTGCAAAAGACATGATCGAGCGCATTGCCCACGTCAATTGTGCATCCATTATTTTTCCTTACGTGCGTGAATCGATAGCCGATCTGACACGACGGGCCAACATCATGCCCCTCAACATGCCACCGATCAACTTTGTCGCCCTATACGAGCAAAAACAAGGGAAAGCAAAGCAGGCGGTATCTAAGAAGCTTCGCAAAAAGGTTGAGCATAAATAATGAAATACAAGAAAAAACTCATTGAAGTGGCCCTGCCGCTGGATGCCATCAACAAGGCATCGGCGCGGGAAAAATCCATACGTCATGGTCATCCCAGTACCCTGCACCTCTGGTGGGCCAGGCGGCCCCTGGCCGCGGCAAGGGCCGTCATCTTTTCTCAGATGGTGGATGATCCTTCCGAGTATACGGACGTCCTCCTCAGCGATTCGAACAAGAAACGCGCAGCAACAAGAGAACTCAGCAAAAGGAAAGAGGCCTGGGACGCTCGGAAAGCGCAGTATGAAGAGGCTGTTCGGAACAGCGACTCGTCAATTCCCGATCCCGGTCCTGAACCAACCCTTCAGGAGTGCGCCGCCGATATCGAAAGGGAACGACTCTTTCGTATCATCGAAGAACTTGTTCTATGGGAAAATACGACCAATGAAACGGTCTTGCAGCGGGCACGGGATGAAATATGGCAGAGCTGGCGGCGGGCCTGCGCCGAAAACGCCGATCATCCACGGGCGAAGGAACTTTTCGACCGCTTTAAACTGCCTGCCTTCCATGATCCCTTCGCCGGTGGCGGTTCGATCCCTCTTGAAGCGCAGCGTCTTGGTCTTGAAGCTTACGCCAGCGACTTGAATCCCGTAGCGGTATTGATTAACAAGGCGATGATCGAGATACCGCCCAAATTTGCCGGTAAGCCGCCGGTAAATCCGGAATGGCAAAATAAATCCGCTGAAGAAAAGGCCATGCGTACATGGAGCGGAGCCCAGGGATTGGCCGAAGATGTCCGGTATTACGGCAAATGGATGAGGGACGAGGCGGAGAAGCGCATCGGTCATCTCTATCCGAAGATCGAGATCACGGAAGAAATGACAAAGGACCGACCGGATCTCGAACCCTATTTGGGAAAGAAGCTCACCGTCATTGCCTGGCTATGGGCGCGGACAGTGAAAAGCCCGAATCCAGCCTTTGCCCATGTGGATGTACCGCTTGCCTCAACGTTTATGCTTTCCACAAAGGCTGGCAAAGAGGCTTATGTCGAGCCGGTGATTGAGAATGGCGGATACCGGTTCAAGGTGAAGGTAGGCAAGCCGAAGGATACCGAGGCGGCAAAGAACGGTACCTCCGCAGGTAAGCGTAAGGCTTTCAAGTGTTTAATCTCTAATGTGCCTATCACATACGATTACATTCGTTCTGAGGCAAAAGCTGAGCGTATGAATATGCGATTGATGGCCTGTATTGCCAAGGGTGATCGTGAACGAATTTATCTGGCTCCAACAGAAAAAATGGAAGTTGTCGCAAAAAGTACTAAACCTGAATGGAAGCCTGACTGCGAAATGCCATTGAAGCATCGTAATTTCCAGCCACCTGTTTATGGAATGAATAACATAGGCGACCTTTTTACCGCCCGCCAGCTTGTAGTTTTAGTAACCTTTTGCGACCTTATTAAGGAAGTCAGAGAGCTGGTAAGGCAAGACGCAGTGGATGCTGGCATGCTAAATGATAATAGATCTTTGCATGATGGTGCCACAGGTGCCGCAGCTTATGCAGAGGCCGTTACCGTTTATCACGCATTTACTGTTAGTAGACAAGCAAATCGCTGTTGCACTATTTCTTTCTGGGATAACGGTAGTCAAAAAATACAACAAGCATTCGGAAGGCAAGCTTTACCAATGACTTGGGATTTTTGTGAATCCAACCCATTTAGCGATTCGAGTGGCAACTGGCTTGGACAACTTGAGTTTCCAGCAAAATGTATAGATGCATCACCAACTAAAGTACCAGGTATTGCATTACAACAGGAAGCACAACAGCAGCATATTTCTTTTGATAAGATTATATCAACCGATCCGCCATACTATGACAACATTGCGTATGCTGATCTGTCGGATTTTTTCTACGTTTGGCTGCGCCGTTCGCTGGCATGTGTTTTTCCAGAGCTTTTCAATACGCTTGCGGCTCCTAAAACCGAGGAGTTAATAGCTGCGCCAAACCGTCATAGCAGTAAAGAAAAGGCAGAAAAATTTTTCCTAAATGGTATGACACAAGTAATGTATTGCCTTGCCGAACAAACGCATAGTGACTTTCCTGTTTCAATTTATTATGCTTTCAAGCAGTCTGAAAATGATGGTTTAAAAGGAACAGTCAGCACTGGGTGGGAGACCTTCCTTGATGCTGTTATTCTTGCCGGATTTACTATTGTTGGAACCTGGCCGATGAGGACTGAGTTAACAGGTAATCTCAAAAAAAACATGAGTGCCCTCGCTTCCAGCATAGTTCTTGTGTGTCGTAAACGTGACGCTAATGCAACAACAACTACGCGTCGCGAATTTGCAACCGCACTTAAGTCAGAACTCCCCTCAGCCCTCGCCCACCTCCAGCGAGGCAATATAGCCCCGGTGGACCTGGCGCAGGCGTCCATCGGCCCGGGCATGGCAATCTTCACCCGTTACGCCAAGGTCCTTGATGCCGAGGGCAAGCCGCTAACCGTGCGGGATGCGCTGTCCCTCATTAACCAGACCCTTGATGAAGTCCTGGCCGAGCAAGAAGGTGATTTCGATGCCGACACTCGCTGGGCGCTGGCATGGTTCGAACAGTCGGGTTTCACAGAAGGAGAATTCGGCGTGGCTGAAACCCTTTCCAAAGCCAAGAATACGAGTGTTGCAGGCATGGTTGCAGCAGGTATTCTGGCCTCAAGCCGCGGCAAGGTGCGCCTGCTTCGCCCCCATGAATTGCCTGCCGATTGGGACCCGATCGCTGACAAGCGCCTGACCGTCTGGGAGATGGTCCATCACCTCATCCGCGTCCTCGAATCAGAAGGAGAAAATACGGCCGCAGAACTTGCCGCTAAGATAGGAGCAGCAAAGGCCGAAGTTGCTCGTGAATTGGCTTATCGGCTTTATAATCTTTGCGAGCGGAAAAAATGGGCAGCCGAAGCCTTATCTTATAACAGTCTGGTAAGAAGTTGGCCGGAAATTGTAAAGTTGGCAACAGGAAGCGGGAAGCAGGAAGTGTATCAGGAAGAATTGAACCTGTGAAGCAAGAAATACTGGACATCAATGCATATCAACCGGCATCCTATATTCGCAAGCTACGGGATTCATGATATCCGCTTTCCGCACCTTGCTTCCTTATCGACGGAGGTTTAAACAATGGCAATTACCAACCATGAACGTGTCGGCAAAGCACTCGATCTCTTGAGGATCGGCCTCAGCCCCTTTGTGGAACGTGAGTTTAAAAACATATACAAGGATGACGTTGCCGTCAGGATGGAACGGTTCATTAGCGATGACCGCCTGAATGCCAAAAAGCCGATGGCGGAATGGGACGTTTCCGTATTGCTGAAACTCATGTGGGATGCCTGGAATGACGTCTTCCGGCAGACCCTCGGATTCGCCGAGCGAAGTCTGGTCAGTGAATTGCGCGACTGTCGCAATAAGTGGGCGCACCAGGAGACCTTTTCCGGCGATGATACCTATCGCGCCCTTGATTCCGTCGGGCGGCTCCTCTCAGCCGTTTCGGCACCTCAGGCCAACGAAATAGAAAAGATGAAAATGGAACTCCTGCGCCTGCGCTTCGATGAGCAGGTGCGGGGTGAAAAGCGAAAAAGCGCCGGTTCGGCCATAGAAAGTGCGGCAACCGGTCAACTCAAGCCCTGGCGAGAGGTCGTTACGCCGCATCGCGATGTGGCCAGTGGCCGCTATCAGCAGGCGGAATTTGCGGCCGACCTCTGGCAGGTTCGCCTTGGTGAAGGCACGGATGAGTACCGGGACCCAGTGGAATTTTTCCGCCGCACCTATCTGACCGAAAGCCTGAAAAGAATGCTTGTCGGTGCCATGCAACGTCTTGGCGGAAAGGGCGGTGATCCGGTTGTGCAGCTCCAGACCAACTTCGGCGGCGGCAAAACGCACTCCATGCTGGCGCTCTACCATCTGTTTTCCGGCGTTGCGCCAACGGAGCTTCTGGGAATCGATGCCGTCATGCAAGAGGCAGGCTCGACGACATTGCCAGCGGTTCGCCGCGTGGTCCTCGTGGGGAACAGAATCTCTCCCGGCAATCCAGTCATCAAGTCAGACGGCACCGTTGTTCGCACACTGTGGGGAGAACTGGCCTGGCAGTTGGGGTATGCAGCCGGAGGAGACGGCGAAGCGAAGAAGGCTTTCGATCGCCTGGCCGCGGATGATGAGAAAGCAACCAGTCCCGGCGATGTTTTGCGCGAGCTGCTTTTGGAGTATGGACCGTGCCTGATCCTGATTGACGAATGGGTGGCCTATGCTCGCCAGCTTCATGATCAGAGCGATTTGCCCGCAGGCAGCTTCGAGACGCAATTCACCTTCGCCCAATTGTTGACGGAGTCGGCTAAACTTGCCAAAAACTGTCTTCTGGTGATCAGTCTTCCGGCCTCCGATACGACGGGATCGCCGCATGCTCAATCGGATGACGTGGAGGTCGGCGGCCAGCGTGGGCGAGAAGCTCTCGACAGGCTGAGGAATGTTATCGGACGGGTGGAATCGTCATGGCGGCCGGCCAGCGCCGAGGAAGGCTTTGAAATCGTCAGGCGTCGTCTCTTTGAGCCGATATCCGATCCGGTACAATTTAAGAATCGTGATGTTGTGGCCCGCGCCTTTGCGGACTTTTATCGGGCCCAGCAGGCGGAATTTCCACCCGACTGCCGCAATGCCGATTACGAAAAACGTATTAAGGCGGCCTATCCAATTCATCCGGAAGTCTTCGACAGGCTATACACGGACTGGTCCACATTGGTGAAGTTCCAGCGCACCAGGGGCGTTCTGCGTTTAATGGCGGCCGTTATTCACAGCCTTTGGGAAAAGGGCGATAAAAATCCGCTCATTATGCCGGCCAATATTGCGATTGACGACCCTCGCATCCAATTCGAACTGACGCGCTACCTTTCAGACAACTGGGTGCCGGTTATCGAAAAGGATGTGGACGGCCCAAACTCGCTCCCGCTTCAGATAGACGGCGACGTGCCGAACCTCGGAAAATCAGCGGCCTGCAGGCGTGTGGCCCGCACCATTTATATGGGTTCGGCACCCCTTGCCAAGGCAGCTCATCGGGGTCTTGAAGACAGGCAGATAAAACTCGGCTGTGTCATGCCGGGCGAGTCGCCCTCCATATTCGGCGACGCCTTGAGACGGCTGGCCGGTGCGGCCACCTACCTCTATCAAGACGGCCCTCGCTATTGGTATTCGACCCAACCTACGGTAACCAAACTGGCGGAAGACCGGGCGGAGCTGCTTAAGCGTGATCCGGACAAAGTCGTACAGGAGATCGACGCGCGTCTGCGCAAGGACTTGGTCCACAAGGGCGACTTCAGCCGTATCCATCCCTTGCCACAATCAGGACAGGACGTCCCCGATGATCTTGATGCGAGACTGGTGGTTCTTGGAATCAATCATCCTTACAGTAGAGAAGCGGGATGTGCAGCCGAGGTGGCAGCCAAAGCGATTCTCGAATTGCGGGGCACCACGCCCCGACATTTTCGCAATACCCTTGTTTTTCTGGCCGCCGACAAAGTACGGCTGCAGGACCTTGATGAAGCGACCCGCAAGTATCTTGCTTGGGAATCCATCCTCGCCGAGAAAGGCGAAAAGGGGCTGAATCTCGATCCACAGCAAGTAAAGCAGGCCGAAACTCAAAAAGCCGCCGCCGATGGGGCGATAACGTCCCGTCTGCCGGAAACCTATCAGTGGTTACTTGTACCTGTACAGACAACACCGCAGGTGGGAATAGAATGGCAAGCCATGCGCCTGGCTGGTACAGATGCATTGGCGGTCCGGGCAAGCAGAAAGCTTAAGAACGACGAACTGTTTATTACAAGCTTTGCCGCCACACGGCT
Source organism: Deltaproteobacteria bacterium (assembly GCA_016928025.1). Lineage (GTDB taxonomy): Bacteria > Desulfobacterota > Syntrophia > Syntrophales > JAFGHS01 > JAFGHS01. The sequence goes on along the minus strand of JAFGLN010000102.1, from coordinate 29,668 downwards.
ACGGATGGAACTGGACCGGATTCCGCTCTGGCGCGGAAACCATGTAACTATCAAGCAGCTTGCCGAAGATTTCGCCAGTTTCATTTATTTGCCGCGTCTTAAAGATTCCGCGGTCCTGATCGGCTCTATACGGAGCGGCTTGCCGTCACTCTTATGGATGCAGGATACATTCGCCTTTGCTGACAGTTTCGATGAGAGCGCCGGCCGATATCGCGGTTTGCGTTGCGGAGAAGATGTCCGTCTCGCAGATGATGAAACACAGGGCCTTCTCGTTAAACCCGATGCGGCATGCAGGCAGATGGATGAAGAAAAAACGCAACCCGGTGCAGGACCATCGGGCGGCGCAGTTCCCAAACCGCCGGAGCCTAGTGGACCGCACGGTGAACCTGATGAAACACCGGAACCGCTGAAATTGAAGCGCTTTCATGGCACGGTAACGTTGGATGCCACCCGCGTCGGTCGCGACGCCAGCCGCATAGCCGATGAGGTAATAGCCCATCTTTCCGGGTTGGTCGACTCTAAGGTAACGGTTACCCTGGAGATCGAAGCGGAGATTCCCTCCGGTGCGCCGGATCAGGTTGTCCGCACCGTAACCGAAAACAGCCGGACGCTGAAATTCACCAGCCAGGGATTTGAAAAAGAATAGCCCAGCTAAGAAATAAGAGACCAGAAGGGGACGCTGTTAACATATAAACTTAACAGATGATAAGTAAATGATATTGATAATTTAACAACGTCGATTTCCTTATTTGTGCATAACCAGATGAGGATCACATGGCACATCACCATACAATAAAGAGCGACGGTTGCGATGGTTTGGCGAAGCGGTTGAATATACTTCCCCAGGGGGCTCCGCCGACGGAGTTCCTGTTTAAAATCTTCAAGGTTCTGTTTTACGAAAGGGAGGCAAAGCTGGTATCCAGCCTTCCGGTGAAGCCAAAAAATTAAAGCCCTGTGCGAATAAATTGTATATCAGGATGTATGGAGAGAATCATGCATTTAAAAAACTGAGTGGCTTTATGCCGGCTAATTATAGGTAAATCTTGTGAATTTTGTGGGGATACTGTATATAATCCGATAATAAGAATTATATTTGTGAGGAGACCCGTTATGAAGACTGTCCAGACAGAAGTGCCCGAGGCACTCTATAAAAAGGCCATGGCCCTTGTGAATGAGGGGTGGTTTCGCGATGAGAAAGACGTTTTTTCTGAAGCGATCCGCCGTTTTCTCGATACGCATCAATCTGAAATAATGCAAAATTTTATCCGCGAAGACGTCGAGTGGGGTCTTCACGGCGATGACTGAGGAAGTTAGAACTATCGTTTGCGACACCGGGCCCGTCATCCATCTGGCCGAGCTCGGCTGCCTTGATCTTCTTGCCGATTTTAGTGAAATCCTATTGGCGGCATCCGTTGTTGCAGAAATCGAAAAACACCACCCTGCTGCCTTGTCGGTGAAGCTGCCGTTACAGATACGGCACACTCAAAATCCCGCAACAGAACATCTTACCGCTATGTGCAGAATCTTTTCTCTTGATCGCGGCGAAATGGATTCGTTGACCATAATGGAAAACCGCTCCTCCGCCATATTTCTTAAGGATGACGCTTCCGCCCGCATGGTTGCAGAACGCATGGGATTCAGGGTTCATGGAACAATCGGTATCATTATTCGTGCGATCAGACGAAGGCAGAAAAGTCCGGAAGAGGTATTGTCCATTATCGATGGCATTCCATCAAAGAGCACTTTGTTCATTAAGCCGGCGCTTTTAAAGGAGATCTTTAGCCGAATCAAAAAAGAGTTCAATATCTGACAAGGTCAAATTCGAGAGGCATTACAAAGGTATTCATGGCGCTTAATCCCATCGTTTATACCGAAGCGGTTGAATATATTTCCCCAGGGGCTCCGCCGACGGAGTTCCTGTTTAAAATCCTCAAGGTTTTATTTTCAGAAAGGGAGGCAAAACTGGTATCCAGCCTGCTGGTTAAATCTTTATTCGCAAGGATGTAAATGAAACCAGATACAGATAATAAAGGCAAAATTGTCATTTACAAGACTCCGGAGGGAAAAACCGATCTGGAAGTCAAACTGGTTCGAGAGACCCTATGGCTGAACCAATACCAGTTAGCGGACCTGTTTGCGACGGATAGGACTTCTATCCTGAAGCATATAAGGAATATTTACAGAACAAGTGAATTGCGGGAAGAAGCAACTTGTGCAAAATTTGCACAAGTTCAACAAGAAAGCGCAAGATCGGTCACGAGGCAAATTTTATACTATAATCTCGACATGATCCTTTCCGTCGGTTATCGCGTCAATTCCATGCGCGGGACACCGTTTCGTATCTGGGCCAGCCACTGATTGCTATATCGGGTTTCAAAAAAGTATGGAATGCGAATCGGCAACCACCGAGGAATTCTCGGTAGTTCAAAAGGAAGGAAATCGTCAGGATGGCCATTAGTGAGAAGATTATTATGAGCATATTGAACAGGAGTAAAATCAATTGAGCAACGGAACCGAAAAATAATTATCATATCTGAACATGAAGAATATTATCGCGATCCCTATTTAGCCGCATCTTTAAAAGCGCTTTACGACCACAGATGCCAGGTTTGCGGAATGAATTTCAGGGCTAAATATGATGAACCGTTTGCCGAAACTCATCATATCAACCCTTTAAGCGATGGCGGTTTGGATATAAGCAAAAATATTATTGTTACGTGTCCGAATCACCACCGTATAATTCATAAAACCGATGCCCAATTCGATTACGAAAGACTTTTGTATAAATACCCAAACGGCCTGGAAGAAAGATTAATATTGGCCGATCATTTAGAGCATAAATCGTTCTGGGTATAATAATCTTCCGAATAACTGCTAATTGGGGGGCAGATGGCACATCACCATACAATTAAGACCAATGGCTATGATGGTTTGGCAAAGCGGTTGAATATATTTCCCCAGGGAGCTCCGCCAACGGAGTTCCTGTTTAAAATCCTCAAGGTTCTGTTTTCCGAACGGGAGGCAAAGCTTGTATCCAGCCTTCCGATAAAATCTTTTACCGACAAAAAAGCGGCCGCCATATGGAAGCTTGATCTTCATGACGCCCGGGTCATATTGAACGATCTGGCCGACCGGGGAATCCTTCTCGATTATGAGGATGGCGAAGATACCACCTATATTCTGCCTCCGCCCATGGCGGGCTTCTTTGAATTTTCCATGATGCGCTACCGGAACGATATCGATCAGAAAGCACTGGCGGACCTGTTTTATCAGTACATCAATGTCGAAGAAGATTTCATCAAAGCCTTGTTCCTGGATGGAGAAACGCAGTTGGGAAGGGTTTTTGTGAATGAGGCGGTCCTGTCCAATGAAAACGCCCTCCATGTCCTGGACTACGAAAGAGCGTCGGAGGTGGTGAAAACGGCCTCACAGATCGGCATCGGTGTTTGCTATTGCCGCCACAAGATGGAGCATATGGGGAAAAACTGCGACGCGCCGATGGATATCTGCATGACGTTCAATGGCCCGGCCGAATCGCTGATCCGCCACGGCATCGCCAGAGAGGTGGATGTGCCGGAGGGGCTGGATCTGCTGGATAAGGCCCGGGATTTCAACCTGGTGCAGTTCGGCGAAAACGTTCAGGAGCGGGTCAGCTTTATCTGCAATTGCTGCGGATGCTGCTGTGAAGCGCTCATCGCGGCTCGGAAGTTCGGATTTTTGAATCCCGTCCACACAACGAACTTCATTCCGAAAATCACTGATGAGCAATGCAACGGATGCGGGAAATGTGTCGCCCTCTGTCCGGTGGAGGCCATGACGCTGGTGACCGCCAGCGATCCGCGCAAGCCGAAAAAGATGAAAGCAAAGCTGGATGCCGAACAATGTCTGGGCTGCGGCGTCTGTTTGAAAGGCTGCGATCGCGGCGCTCTGAAAATGCTGCCGCGGGAAGAGCGGGTGATTACGCCCGTGAATTCCGTTCATCGAATTGTTCTGATGGCGATCGAGCGGGGCACACTGCAGAATCTGCTGTTCGATCAGCAGGTCTTCACAAGCCACCGGGCCATGGCCGCCGTGCTCGGCGCGATCCTGAAACTCCCTCCCGCGAAACAGCTGCTGGCAAGCAGCCAGTTTAAATCGCGGTATCTGCTGTCTCTGATCAAGCGCTTTGAATAAAAAAATCCCCCTCGGTCCCCCTGTAGGAAAGGGGGAAGATATTGGAGGAAAGGGGAAGGATATTGTAAAGAATCTCTCTTTATAAAAGGAGGAGTACAAGGTATAGACACTGTCATCGGAATAAAACAGGGTCGGAGTCGTCATGTTCAACCAATTCTTTTATGAGCTGAAGGCAAAAGGGGTCCCTGTCAATCCCAAGTCCTTTCTCCTTCTGCAGAAAGCCCTAAGCCTGGGCGCCATCCGCTCGCTTGACGACCTGTACACCTGCGCCCGGGCGATCCTGGTCAAGAGCGAGAAGCATTTTGACGCCTACGACGAAGTTTTCGCCGATTATTTCGAACGCGAGACAGCGCCTCCCGACCGGGCCGAACTGGCCGATCTTGCCGAAGACATGATCGAGGAATGGCTGAAAGACCCCGCGGACGTTGCCGCCGCTCTCCACTTCGAAATGCCGGCGGCGGATCGGCTTTCGCGGGATGAACTGATCAAGCTTTTCATGAAAAGGCTGCAGGAACAGGACGAAAGGCATGACGGCGGCGATTATTGGATCGGAACGAAAGGCGCGTCTTTCCTGGGTAGCCTGGGGGCAAATCCCGGCGCCCTGCGCGTTGGGAAATCGTCCGGACGCAGAACAAGCATCGCGTCCGCCCGCGAAAGAAGATACAAGTCCTATTCCGTGGACGCGCCGCTGACGCTCTCTCAGGTCGGAGAAGCCCTCAAGAGGCTGCGCCGCATGATTCCGGCAGGACCCCGCGATGCCCTGAATATCGAGAAGACGATTTATGAAACCATGCGCAGCGGGGGAGAGATCGAGATCGTTTATGACCGCCGGCTTCTGGACCGTCTCAAAGTCGCCCTGCTGATCGATAACGGCGGGACGTCGATGGACGCCTACGTCAACACCGTCCAGGTCCTCTTCAGCTACGCTCACGCGCAGTTCAAGGAACTCAACACGTATTATTTTCACAACTGCATCTATGGGGAAGTCTGGGAAGACGCCGAGCGGACGCATAAACCGGTGTCGCTGGCTGAACTGATCGGAAAAGCCCCGCAGACGAGGCTGTTCATTGTCGGCGACGCCAGCATGGCCGTGGGCGAGCTCGACGCATCGCTTTCTATTCTGGCAAGAACATTCCCCCATGCCGCCTGGCTGAATCCGGTGCCCCGGGATTTCTGGTTTATGACGGAGACGATTGAAAGAGTCAGAGAAATATTGCCGATGTTCGAGCTGACCCTGGACGGGCTGGACCGGGCCGTGAAGCATTTGATGATGAAGCGTTAAACAAGGGGAAAATCATCAACCAAACGCGGAAAGGCCCTCACAAATAATCAACGTTACGGGTCATAACAGGCAAATTATCTTGACAGGAAAAAGCGCGGACTTCTATACTCGCCTAGTTACACGAGAAATCCCCGAAAAAAACAATTCTTCAGGAGATGTCAATGTCTTATCAGCAACTGGAAACCATTCTCCATCCGCGATCCGTCGCTGTCATCGGCGCCACGGCGAACATGACTTCATTCGGATACAGTTACGCCCATCACATGGTTGAATACGGCTTCAAAGGGCCGATCTATTTTGTCAACCCTAATTATCCGGAAATTCTGGGCGTGAAGACCTATCCGAGCGTCCGGGATATCCCGGACCAGGTTGATTACGCCATTTCCTGCGTCAGCGCGTCTCAGGTCATTGGTGTCCTGGAAGAACTGGCGGAAAAGGGCGTAAAAGGCGTTCATCTGTTCACGGCGCGCTTCAGTGAAACCGGCCGTAAAGAAGCGGCGGAGCTGGAACAGTCCGTCTTGAAGCTCGCGCGGGAAAAAGGCATCCGGCTCATCGGGCCGAATTGCATGGGCGTCTACCATCCGAAGGCCGGCATATCGTTCGGTTACAACCTGCCTAAAGATTCCGGCGGCGTCGGCATGGCTTCCCAATCCGGCGGCGGCGCATCGGGTTTTGTGCATATGGCGGCGATGCGGGGGATCCGGTTCAGCAAGGTCATCAGTTATGGAAATGCCCTGGATTTTACGGAATGCGACTATCTGGATTATTTTATCCGGGACGCGGAAACCAAAATCATCATTCTTTACATCGAAGGCCCCCGGGAAGGCGAGCGCTTTTTCGAGATGTTGAGAAGCGCCGCGAAAGTCAAGCCGGTAATCGTCATGAAAGGCGGCAGGGGGAAAGCCGGCTCCCGGATGACCACATCCCACACCGCCTCTCTGGCGGGATCGTTCCGGATCTGGGAGGATCTGCTCAAACAGGCGGGGGCGGTTTCAGCACGCGATTTTGAAGAGCTTGCCGACCTTGCCGTGTCTTTTACCTATCTGCCTGCCCTGCACGGCAACAGGATCGGGGTGATCGGCGGCGGGGGTGGTCCCAGCGTTATCGCCGCTGAAGCATGCGAGGAAGCCGGACTCGATGTGATCCCGATCCCTGAGGACATGCGCGAGGAAATCAGCAGGCGCGGGATTCCCATATGGGACTGGATTTCGAACCCTGTCGACCTTTCCATTGTCGGAGGTTCGGGCATCACCGACATCGATATGCTCCGCCTCATGGGCCGGCATCCGGATTTTGATGCGCTGATGGTCAATATGAACGAATGGGTGCTGTACACGCTCGCCTATGACGAGAGATATGCAAACCTGGTCAACCAGGTCAAAAATTACATTTCCGTCAGAGATGAATGCGGAAAACCGTTTGCCATGGTTTTTGGGGAACAGGGCCTGACAGCAGACAATCACGGTGACTGGCATTGGAAGGTGCTCGCCGAGGCGCGCAGTCATCTGATTAATGCCGGCGTGGCGATTTATCCGACATTGCACAGGGCCGCGACCGCATTGAATAAAGTCCGGGAATACTATTCCCGCGACAGAGAGGGCTATCAAGGGACATAACCTGTGTCAATGTGGAATGAGAACGGTTACCATCAACAACGGCGATGAGGGTCTCCATCGTGTGATTTTCCGGCTCGAACGTGCCGTGAACGAAAAAGAATCGATCATGCACTTTTCTCAAGGGGTTGCTGTTGTCACACCAAAGCCACAGAAAAATAAGTAGAAGTAATTTTTGCAAATTGTAAATCTGTTTGACAATTTGCATCGTTTAATTGAAGTCTTACGATCATATTGCGTAATATCGGGATCAGATGAATGGAAAGAAAGGAGCGGAATATGACATTAGAGGAAATGGAAGCCAGGCTTGCGGTACTGGAGGAAAAGGTGAAAAACCTTGAGGACATCTAAGAGATCAAAATCCTGCAGAAAACATACGGCTATTATCTCGAACACTGGATGGCCGAAGACATCATCGACCTCTTTTCTGACAGCCCGGATGCCAGTTTGACGCTGGCGGCCGGGACCTATGCAGGCAAGCAAAGCATCAGGCGTTATTTTGAGAGCGTGAAAGAGCCGAATCCGGAATTTATGCATCAGGTCATGCAGCTTTCGGGCGTGGTCACTGTCGAGGCGGACGGCAAAACGGCGAAGGGAAGATGGTACGGCTTCGGCGCCGTGGCCGCGCCTGTGGGTGACGGTATGATACAGGTATTCATGGGCGGAATTTACGGCGGCGACTATGTGAAGGAGGACGGGACGTGGAAATTTAAAAAGCTGCGCTTCGACCATGTTTACTCGGCCACTCCGGCGATCGGCTGGGTCAAGCCGGACAGGCTGGCCAAAAAATTGCCTAAAGGTCCGGTGGTTCCGCACGAAGCAGATATACCTCGCACCGGTAACTCACGGTATCCGTCAGGCTATATTTTCCCCTTTCATTACAAGCACCCGGTGACGGGAAAAGAGACATCGGAAAATAAGCGCAACGCCTTGCTCAAATAGAGTAACAGTTTAGTCCTTTGAGTTAGAGGTAGAGGTAGAGGGACGCTGTGGGTGATGGGTGGGAAGGGGACGCTGTAAACTTATTAATTTATTAGTGCAAAGGTTATAAAAGTTAATAAGTTAACAGCGTCCCCTCTATCCTCCCAACTAAAATCGCTGCGGCAAATCGGAAATTTGGTCTGGCTCAAATCAGGTGGTGGATTTAGGTAATTGTCAAACGTAGACGCAGGCCTTGGGATGTGGTAAGATGAACGACGAAGTTTTACATCATTCAACTTTAAGGAGGTTTTGGACTGTGGATATTAATTTCAATGGAAGAGTCGCAATTGTTACGGGCGCCGGTGGCGGACTGGGCAGAGAATATTCGCTCGATTTGGCAAAACGGGGAGCAAAGGTTATCGTTAATGATCTGGGCGGCAAGCTGGACGGTACCGGCAGCGGCACATCGGCGGCCGACCAGGTCGTGGCGGAAATCAAGGCTGCGGGCGGCGAAGCCGTTGCCAATTATGATTCCGTCTCCACAATGGAAGGGGGCAGGAACATTGTCAAGACCGCCGTGGACAAATACGGAAAAGTCGATATCCTGATCAACAATGCCGGGATTCTGAGAGACAAGAGCTTCCTCAAGATGACGGAACAGGACTGGGACCAGGTGATGGCCGTGCATCTGCGAGGGGCGTTCTGTGTGACCCAGCCGGCGGCGGCGGTCATGAAGGAGAACAGCTACGGCCGGATCGTGCTGACCGCCTCCACGTCGGGCATCTACGGCAATTTCGGCCAGGCGAATTACGGCGCCGCGAAAATGGCGCAGGTCGGTTTTATGAACGTCATCAAACAGGAACTGGCCAAATACAATGTCAAGGTCAACACGGTGGCGCCGAACGCCGATACGCAGATGACCCGGGGAATCATTCCCGAAGAATTCGCGAAAAAGATGAAGCCGAAATTCAATGTTCCCATGGTTGTTTATCTGTGTTCCGAAGCCAACCAGGACAGCGGCATGATCTTCACCATGAGTGCCGGCTGGTTTGCCCGGACGGCGGTTGTTTCGGGTGAAGGGGTCTGCCTCGGTGATACGGAGCGCGATATAACAGCCGAAGAGGTACGGGACCAGATCGACAAAATCAAGAGCCTGGACAACGCGAAGCCGTTCTGGAACTCCGGGGAAGTCTACGCGCTGTCGGCGCCGTTGATGGGGTTATAAACACTTACGGCGCAGGGGGCCGCACATTTTCCCCTTTGAGAATTTACGGGGCCGGCTATGGGTTTCAAACGCCACCAACGAGAAGAACCCCGACCCGGCCCCAGCCGGAAGTGTGGACGTCAATCGGTTTCATTCACAACAACCGCCTCACAGCCGGCGGCATTTATCGTGATAGAGGCATCATAGATGGATGAGAAAATCAAAACGAAACAGGAAAGGGGCGAAGAAAATTCCATGCTGAAGGAACGGCTCCGGGAGTTGGAACAATCCGAAGCAAATCTCAAGCAAGCGATGGAAACGCTGAAAGCCGCAGAAGAAAAGCATCTATTGATGATCGAAAACACCGATGAGGCTATATTTGTTCACCAAAACGGCATCCTGCAACATGTCAACAGGGCATGCGGCAAGCTCTTGGGTGTTGCTGTTGAAGACCTGATCGGCATGAACGTAATGGATTTCATTCATCCGGACTATCAAAAAGAAGTGATCAACCATTACCGGCAACTGATGCACGGGGAGCAAACGCAGGGCTACCGCGACGTTTGTTTGCTGATGCGGCAGGGTGAGCAGCGGTGGATCAATGTCAAATTCATTCGCGTCCTATGGGACGGCAAGGAATCAATCCTTGCATTTGCCACGGATATCACCGAGCGCAAACAGGTGGAGGAAGCGCTTAAGGCCCATCAGACACAGCTGACCAATGCTTTGGAAATGGCCCACCTCGGTCACTGGGAGTATGATTTTGCCAGCGATGCCTTCACATTCAACGATCAGTTTTACAAAATTTTCCGCACGACGGCTGAGGCGGTGGGCGGCTATACAATGCCGTCCGCCGAATATTTCAGACGCTTCGTCCATCCCGATGATCTTACCTCCGCCGTAGAAATCGCCCGGAAATCAGCCGAATCAATGGATACGGACGTTAACCGGCAATTGGAACACAAAATACATTATGCGGACGGAACAACAGGCTATATTACCGTCCGAAATTTTACCGTCAGGGACGCCCGAGGCCGGCCGATAAAGATGTATGGTGTGAATCAGGATATCACCGAGCGTAAACAAAACGAGGAGGAAATTCTCCAAATACAAAAGCTGGAGTCCCTGGGCGTTTTGGCCGGTGGAATCGCTCATGATTTCAATAACCTGATGGCCATCGTGCAGGGCAATATCGATCTGGCCCTTCTGGACCTGCCCCCCGGCCATGCCTCGCGCAGGAGTTTGATGACCGCCATGAAGAGTATCGGGCACACCAGAGAACTGACCGGCAGGATCATAACGTTTTCCCGGGGCGGCGGCGGCCCCCGGGTCAAAACGGAAAATTTGGCGGAAATAGTCCGCGAAACCGTCCAAAAGACGGTGGCGGAAACGGAAATCCGTCTGACGTTCGACATGCAAAATGATCTCTGGCCGGCAGAAATAGACGAGCACCCAATGAGGCAGTGCTTCTATAACTTGACAAAAAATGCGATGGAGGCCATGCCCGAGGGGGGAACGCTAACGGTTCGGGGCGAAAATGTGCTGATCAGGACGGATGAAGTCCTCGACCTGAAAGAGGGGTCTTATCTGAGAATTTCATTCATTGATGAGGGTGTCGGCATTCCGGAGGATAATCTGTCCAAGATCTTCGATCCCTATTTTACAACGAAAGCGATGGGCGATCAAAAAGGGCTCGGCTTGGGACTGGCGGTTTGCTATTCCATTATCAAAAACCACAAGGGCCAAATCACTGTCCAATCAAAACCCGGTCAGGGCGCCTCTTTTTTCCTTTATCTTCCGGCATGCACGGATTCCGCCGAGTCAAAGGAAGGCCGGGAGGCTTCGCAACGCAGCAAAGGCCGGGTGTTGATCATGGATGATGAGGAACAGCTTCGCGTAATTGAACGGGCCTATCTGGAGCGATTCGGCTATGAGGTCACGGAAACGGAGGATGGTATCGAGGCGATTGAGGCTTACCGGAAAGCTTTGGATTCCGGCAATCCCTTTAGTTTAGTGATTATGGACTTATCGGTCCGTCATGGACTGGGCGGGCAATTGGCTATAGAACGGCTGCTGAAGATCGACCCGGCCGTAAAGGTTATCATTGCTTCGGGATACACGGCTGATCCCATTATTGAGAATTATCAAGATTACGGATTTCAAGGCGTCCTGGAAAAACCGTTTTCGAGAGAACAAATGCAAAATTTAGTGGAAAAGATACTATCCGGAACGGATTGAAGCCCGCAGGGCATCAAAAATGTTTGCCGGCTGCCGCCCGCATGACAACCGGCGGCGCAACGGAGCTGAATGTGCCACGGCGTTGGCCGCTCGTTTTATTCCTTGCGGGTCTGAAACAGGTCCTTCAATTCCCCGCCTATGACTTCAGGCACATAAGGGCAAATGATTTCGTCGTGAAGCTTTTCAAAATAGTTGACATCACTGGTGCCTAAAGGAAGGAGGGAAATTCTCGGTAAGACCCGGCCCTGGACCCATAAGTCGTCGTTTTCCGCCAGGCCGGCGAAAAGGCCCAAATTGAAACTGATGAAATTCTTCCCGTCCAGATAACCGAATATGCGCGACAAACCGGCAAGCAAATCAATCATATCGTTATCGGTCAAATCAAAAAAAGATCTTTTCCCATGGAAAATAAACCGGATTTCCCCGGCCAGCCCCTGGGGAGCGAAGCTTGCCATCCACGCGATCGCCCCCGTCGAAGCAATGAAGCGCTCATCGGTTTCCTTTTCATAAGCGATCAAATCCCGCCAAAGATTGCTTCCGACGGCTTCTTGGTAACTCCGGGCTTTTGCTGTAATTCTCGCAACATAGCTGGTCGGATTCTCCCCGACGATCGTCTGTATGTGCGGATGGATCAAGGCGCCGCCCGCCGGAGGCATATAATTCCAATTGATCGAACAAAAACGCACGGCAGGATGGACTTCTTTAATTCTTTTAAAATAATCGCAGCAGACGCCAAAGCCGTCCTGCATGGCTTCCGGCGTCAATTCATTGAGGCCAATAAAATGCTCATCCGAGAATATGGCCACACAGTTGAATCGATCATGGGGAAAGGCATTGGGAAACAGAAAGGCTTTCCCTCTTTGAAACTTCCCTGCCGGTGAGATATTGGGCGTAAATCGGGGGGTGCCTTTCTCGAAAAGACCGGGACAAAAAGGGCAGTTGGACGTCGTCGATTTTTCCAGATAGGCTTGGATATCCGGTTTAACGGGTATCCGGTAGCGTCCGGGAAGGATGCGGCAGGTCACGCCCGTGATGTCGTCATGCCTGATTTCAAAGGGCATTTCCTTTTCCTTGAATCCATTGAACGGATCCAGGTACTTTCCTGTGAGATGTTCTTTTTTATAGAATGAGTCGATCATTTTCCAATACCAACCTCGCTGGGGTGTTTTTCCTGTTGGAATTTTGCCATAACAGGCGCCTCAGGGTCAAGGTTTCATAAAGAACAAAGGCGGGTCATAATGACCCGCCTTTCTCATGGTTTATAAATTAGTTAACCTTTTCAACCGCTGCGTATGGCGTTTGAAATGCGATTAGCTATACCCCGTATCCTCCCAGATGAAGCGTCCACCATTCTACAGATAGCAGCGGTCCCCCTTCAATACTGATCAACTTTACTGCTTTGACTAAACGCTCTTTTTCGTTGCTGAGATATATTCCTCAATCCGGCATCTGAATGATTGTCCTTTTATCAATAAAAAAATAATAAAGCAAGAAAAAAATCAATATATGGTGTATTTTTTTGAAACCACCACAATCAGTAGTGTTTTTCTGTTTAATTCCCGATAAAAAGCTGCCGGGAAGAACGACGCGGAGTTATTTTTCCTTGCCATTCCCCATGATAGCTGTCAATAAATTCCAAAGTCACAAAATATAAATGGAGGTACTCCCATGATGACATCGGAAGTTTTGAGAACACGCCTTTCTGAATTGGAAGTCCGCGATTGGAATTTGCCCGAAATTGAAGCCCGGTTTAAAAAACTTGTGGCTCAGGGCATTCCGAAGAACACGCAAAGTATGGAAGAAATCATCGGCCGGAAGCAGGAAATCCTTGATTTCATACAGCAAAGGGCTGAAGAGTATTGCTATCTGACCCGGAATTGCGCCAAAGGGTCCGCACTGGCCCTGATGGAGACCTTCGGGTTGGGGAATATGGAGATGATCAGAGCTCTGTCTCCCTTCCCGGGAATCGGCATGACCGGGGGCATCTGCGGTCCCGTTACGGGGGGACTGATCGCCCTGGGCCTCTTCTTCTCAAATAAGGATATCGCGGATTTCCAGGATACGAGCGCCAATATAGCGGCCAGAAAATACACCCGGCGCTTTGAGCAGGCTTTCGGCAGTCTATTATGTCCCCAGGTACAGGAATTCATTCTGGGACAGTATTTCGATCCGATGGCCGGCCAGGAAAATTACGAAAAATTCAATCAGGCCAATGCCCGTGTGAAGTGTCCCCTGGCCCCGGGCGCAGGGGCAAGGATCGCCGCAGAGGTTATCATCGAAAGCATGGAAAAGAAAAAATCCGCGTGAGCGTATCATGCGGGCTTGCCGGCTCGGACAAAAGGATAACACCGTCTCAGGCCTACCAGTCCTTGACCATAACGCCCACACCGATACGGTTTGTATAGTGGTTGTAGTCAACCAGACTTTCGCCGTATCCATTAAAGTACTGGATATATCCGTTGATGTGTTCGGTCATCGGGAAGCTCAACTCGAGCTGCGCCGTGCTGCGGTTATCGGAGAAACGCAGGTTATTTCGATACATAAGCCCAACATGGAAATTTTTCCACATGGTCGTCAACCACAACTCCCCATACCCCAGGTACGACGAGATATCATGATTGTCATCTTTTTCGCCACTCTCGGGGATGCGGTACCAGGTCTTCACGACCATGCTGAAAACATCGCGATCAAAACCGACATTGGCCACGACACGATTCCAGCTTCGCGACAGAGGTTCGCTGCGTCCGTTGGACTGGTGATTGAATCCGACCTGTATAAACCGGCTCCGCATGAGACCTAAAATATCATTGTCAATCGGGTACGTTAACAGGACTTCCGGTTCGTAATTCGTTTCCCTGAAGGGCGAGGAGTCTTCCGTATTGAAAAGCTGCCACAGAGATATCTGGGTGTAGCCGAACCAGAGGTCCGTTTTCGTTTTAAAGATATCCTCCCAGATCTTGACCTTGAGGCTGATCTGGTACTTGACTTCTTCATCCTTGACCTCTACGCCCGGATTGGCTGCTGCGTAGGTTTCCTTTTCCTGATGAAAATTGTATGTATACGGCAGGATATAGTTTTGCCGGTGGGGCATGACGGCAAAGCGTTTTCGGCGACTCTCATCGTCGAGCTGCCAGGTTCGGGTCAGGTAACTCGACTCCGGGCTCTTTGTTTCGACCGGCTGTTGCAGCGCCGGGGTCACCTCCAGAGCTTTTGACAGGCGGCCGGCCATTTTGTCGTAGCAGCGCAACCTCGCGGCATCGTCGTCAATGCCGGCACAGCCACCGAGACTTGCGACCTCTTCGGCTGCGACCTTGTAACCTTGCATCCCCAAGAGGCAGGCCAACAGAATTCCTGCCATCAACAGCCGTCGGATCATCATCCACCTCCGCTTCCCCAAATCTCAAGATCATAAATCATCTCATTCCGATGCGTTACACCGGATCGGAATGATAAAAAAAATTTCAACACGATCTGACAAAAAGTGGACGAAGTATAGGTGAAGGTTTCCGGGGTTGTCAAGACCATTATTCGGGACCCTTACCGACTGATCATAAATTATCTGGACTACGGTGCTCGATCTTTTATAAGGACAAAGGTCATATAAAAAAGGGTTATGGCCGTCCTGCTCTCCATAACCCTTTTTTGTCATGAAATAAAATTAAACTATTTCGCGCCCAAAGGCAGAATGACTTTCCCGAAATTTTCATTGAGGACCTGCGCCATGGCGCAATAGATGGCCGACGCGCCGCAGAAGATTCCCTCATAGCCGGTTATGACCGCCCAGGTTCCCGTCCAGCCGAACGCGTCACGTGCCGCGAGCATCCAAAAGAGGATGGTCAGTGTCAGGAAAACAACTTGAAGTCCCCGATTCAGCTTCCAGGTACCGATCCACATAAAGAAGGTGAACAGACCCCACATAAAGAGATACCACGCTAAAAAGCCCAGGCTGTTCACGGGCATTCCAAATTTACCATTGAAATAAATCAGGAATACCAGGGTCAACCAGAACAAACCGTATGACGTAAACGCGGTGGTACCGAAAGTGTTGCCCTTTTTGAATTCCATACAGCCTGCAATCACCTGGGCAAAGCCGCCGTAGAAAATACCCATGGCCATAATCACGGCGCTGATTTCAAACAATCCGGCATTGTGCAGGTTTAAAAGAATCGTCGTCATGCCGAAACCCATCAGTCCCAGTGGTGCTGGATTAGCAAGATTATCCGACATAAAAAAATCCTCTTTTCTTAAAATTTGACAAACCATAATAGAATTGAACGAGTTAGTCAAACATAGAATTGAAAGCCCACCATTTTGCTGATTGTTGGGAAAAAACCGGTAGGGGATTATATGACAAGAAAAAATTGAAAGAAATTAAGAGTCTGTGAAAAACTAAAAAAGAGAGGCAGAAAACTTTCGTTCTGCCTCTCGCAACAACGTTGATGATCCTCAAAAACGGCCCTAACGGCTCTCACCGATCGGACGTACCCGAAGGAATAAAACGCCGGATGTCTGCAATCTATTTCATGATGAAGGTCATGACCAGCGCAAAGACGGCGTATGTTTCCGGCATGGCGGCGGAAACCAGGGCGTTGGCAATCGTATTTCTTCCTTCCAGGATGCTTCGGATACCAGCGGCACAGACCGTCCCCTGGAACCAGGCACTGAAGAAAAACGCCAAACCCGCTGTGGCCCCTCTGCCGGCCACGGTGTAGGGATCGGAATCAAAGGCTTCCATGTTCGAAAAGAAAACCACGATCGCATAGATTCCCTGGGAAGACGGCATCATGGCCACAGCGATATTCTTGAAGAAATTTTCCGACCCGCCGCCCAGCAGGGCCTGAAACGCGATGGACAGGCCGACCGCGGAGCCGGCCAAACCAAAAGACATTCCCAGCCCGACGGATATTTTCGCGATCAGCGGCCCCCAGTCGGCCGTCGTTGCCGCCATTTGGGCAAAAGCCGGGGAGACGAGTCCCATTACAAGAAATGCCGCAAAGGCTCCCATAACCCATTTTCCCTTTGTCCTCATCATGAATTAACCCCTTTCGATTTTGAATGGTTTGTATTCGACCCCGCCGCCGTTGAAGAAGCTTTTAAAGGCCTCCACAAAATGGAGCCGGGCGGAATGAATGGTGCTTCCCAGGATTGAAAGCGCCAGATTGAACGTGTGTCCCAGGATGATCACAGCCACCGCGAGCGGAATGCCGATAACCGGCCCTGTGGCATCCAGAACCATCTGCGCCAGCCGGTTCATGACCGACGCAATGGCGGATGTGGCGATACCCAGACCAAACAGACGGGCATAAGAGAGAACATCGCCGATCAGACCCGTCAGTCCGTAAACATTCCAAAGCCCCAGGCCCAGCCTGGCGAACCAGTTGGGATTGTTGGTCGCGAAAAACAGGGTCAACAGGAGACCCACGCCGAGGAGACCGAAACTACCATAGTAGAAAGGCATGTTCAAAGCCGCCTCGGGAGCGGAAAACCAGATGCTCCGGGCAATCGCCAGCACACCGCCCCAGAGAACGAAAAGCATGCCGATTTTCTGTATTTTAAAATACGGATACCGAACTTCCTGAAGCATGCCCAATATATATGAAATACTCAAATGGATCGCGCCCAGGCCGAGAGACATATAGAAATAAAGCATCGGATTGCCGGCAGCGACATCGACATCCAGGAGAATCCAGTTCCGGTTCTCAAAGCTGTATCCAAAGATGGAACCGGTGATGAGACCCATGATCACCGTGGACACGGCAAAGGCCTTACAGAGCTTGATCACCAAGGGCAAACCCTCGACTTTCCCCCCCCATTTTCGTCCGATCAGATGGGATATAATATAAAAAATAACCCCGTAGCCGGCGTCGGACAAACAGATCCCGAAAAACAAAATCATAAAGGGCGCGAAGAAGTATGACGGGTCGAGATCGTGGTACTTTGGATTGCCATAAAGCTTCAACAGGGGCTCGATGCGCCGGATGAACCAGTTGTTTTTCAGAAGGACCGGAGGCGTCTCATCGGCCAGAGGCTCCCTGATTTCCACCTGCAACGGAATGCTGCTTTCATCGATGCGCGACAGAAAATCAGCCGTTTCGTCCACCGGAATCCAGCCCTGAAGGCCGAAGAGATATTCTTCGGCATAGAGGGTTCCCATCTGCTCCAAATAACGGGCCTCGTTGAGCGCAGCAGCTACCTGCCTTTTCAGGACATCACTTCGAAGCGCCACACCGGCAAGACGATCAGCCAGATTTTCCTCTTCGACCTCCAGCTCTTCAAGTTCCTTTTGGACGGCGCTCAGAGACATCTCCGGCAGAGGCAAAAGCGCGGCGCCGGGAATGTCGGTCACCCCTTTCAGGGAGACGGTATAAAACAACAGGTCCGGCTTTTCCGAAATGATTTCGACCAAGACATCGTCCGGTATTCTTAAACCGGCTTTCTTTTTCCGGTCGATACGCCAGCGCCGAACAAAGAC
Organism: Deltaproteobacteria bacterium; assembly: GCA_016928025.1. Taxonomy (GTDB): domain Bacteria; phylum Desulfobacterota; class Syntrophia; order Syntrophales; family JAFGHS01; genus JAFGHS01. Next base: position 11,765 of record JAFGLN010000102.1, on the reverse strand, counting down.
CCTGTTCTCTTCAAGGAGTCGCAGGGCCTGGGGATCGAAAGCTCCCCACGGCGCCAGATCTTCGACCAGACGCTCCAGCACCTGCCTGCGATTCTTCAACTCCTGAAGGTCGGCCAGGGTATCTTCGGCAAAGGCCGTCAGGGACTCGTCCGGACAATCGACGGCACTTTGCGTCTTACGGCCGTTATATTGGCTGATGGCCTCTTCAAGCTGGGTGACCCGTCTCAGACGAAGAAGGGCGGCTGAGGCCTTCCTCTCACTGTCCCCGGCCAGAGGAACGACCGGTTCCGGATGAACTAACCCGCTCTGCTGGAGAAGATGCATCGCTTCTTCTTTATGAATGGCTGGACCGACAATAAACAGCCGGTTCATTTTTGCAATCGCCACTTATTAAAAGGCCTCCGTCAACCCCGGCTCTGAGAACCCGGGTCTTATTGTTGTCAATCGTTATAAACTCGCCTCCAGAAGGCGTTTGGCAACCTTGGCCACACCCACGGCGGCCGCCTGCTGGTCCTGGAGATAAACGCTGATTTTCCGCAGGGCCTCCCGACACTCGGGAATCAGTCGCTGCTCATAGAGGTTGATCCGCTGGCTTGTCTTACGGAACCCTTCGGATAAAATCCGCTCCTGCTCATACAGGATCCTCACTTCCTCACGAAAGCCTATGGCCTTGCGCAAACGCGCCAGAACGGTTTCAAAGCTGTAAGCCGTCGCAAAGATGCTGTAGGAAAGGTCTTGAAAAATGACCTCTTCAAACAGGGGGATTCTCAAGCCGGCCACATTGTGCATAGTAACCCGGACTTCCCGTATTTCGATAAAACTGCTGAGCAGGCCCTCCATATCCCGAATCAAAGGGGACCACAGAGCAATCTCTTCGATGAGTGTCTCCAGGTCTTCCTCCCGTTGACGGATATTCTTCCGAACAACGGCCAGCTGCATGAGAAATTGCTGTTTCCGCGCCTCCAGAGCGGGAAGAAACCGCTGGTACATCGCCAGCTTTTGTTTTTGTTCCCGCAGGGATACTTTATTGAGTTTGATCCGTTCCGCCATCGCTTCAGGCCGCTCCCGGTCAGTTGTTTATCCAGTGTTTGTCTATAAAGTCCTGTTTGATCCCCACTTCGTCCGGCCGAAAACATTCCGAAAGGGTCTTCCAGCCGAGATCCAAAGCATCATTCAGGCCGATGTCCACTGTCAGGTCCATAAAACGATCAAAGAAGAGCTGTCCGTAGTGGAGGAAGCGATCGTCGTCCTCCGTTTTATCGAATCCCATGGCAAGCTTCTGCTCCACTTCACGGCTTTTGGCGAAGAGGCGGATCATGCTGTTCATGATGACGCCGTGGTCGGCGCGCGTCACCTTGCCGATCACGAGCTGCTTCAGCCGGGAAAGAGAACCGAAGGGCTCAATGACCCCCTTGCGGAGGTAAAACTGCCCTTCCGTGATATAACCCGTATTGTCGGGAACCGGATGGGTCACATCGTCGCCCGGCATGGTCGTCACCGCCAGAACGGTAATGCTGCCGGCACCCTCAAAGTCAACCGCCTTCTCATACCGCGCCGCCAGGTCGCTATAAAGCGATCCCGGATAGCCCAGATTGGACGGAACCTGGTCCATGGAGATGGCGATCTCCTTCATGGCATCGGCAAAGGCCGTCATGTCCGTCAACAGCACCAGCACCCGTTTACCCCTGACGCCGAACTGTTCGGCCACGGCCAGGGCCATATCCGGAACCAACAGCCGTTCCACCACCGGATCGGACGCCGTATGGATGAACATGATGGAGCGGGAAATCACACCGGCATCCTCGAAGGCATACCGGAACTTGAGGTATTCGTCATACTTGAGGCCGATGCCGCCCAGAATGACCACGTCGGCATTGGCATGCATGCCGATCCTGGCCAGAAGATCGTTATAGGGTTCACCGGCCGCGGCAAAGATGGGGAGTTTCTGGCTTTCCACCAGGGGATTGAACACATCGACCATGGGAACGCGCGTCTCGATAAAGCCCCGGGGGATGACTCGCCGGACAGGGTTCACTGAAGGTCTGCCGATTTCAATTCGCGGCAGGCCGGACAGATTGGGGCCGTTGTCGATGGGATCTCCGGAGCCGTTGAAAATTCGTCCCATCAGAGCATCGCCGAACGCCACCCGCATGGGGTGGCCGAGAAAGCGCACCTGATCGCCTGTAGATACGCCGCGGGACCCGGCAAAAACCTGCAAAAAAACGCCATTATCCTTGAGACGAATGACCTGGGCCAGCGATATACCGTGACGGCTCTTGACCTCCGCCAGTTCCCCGAAGCCGATCCCCTTGGCGGGGACGGTGATGATATCGCCCTGGATTCTGATGATATATGAGTGTTCGATAATCATTCGCTGTTCTCTCCTATCCCGGCCAGAATGGATTCGATCTCGCCGCGGTATCGATGATAGGTCTCTCCCTCATAGGGGCAGTATTTCATCTGGAAAAAAAGGTTATGGAGGGTCGTCATTTCCCGGCGCGCGTCTTCCTTGCTTTCGTAAGTGAACTGATGATGAACCATGTCCATCAACAGCAGAAAATCCCGGACCTGCCGTTCCAATGATGTCGCCCGGTCGACGACGTCGAACGAATCCTGCTGCAGACAGACGGCGTCCACAATCTCGGATTTCAGGTAGATGACCAGGTCATCCAGACTGATGCCCTCCTCGCCGACAACCAGCATCATCTGATGAACTTCGCTGCCCTCATAGAGCAGCCGGTGGACTTCTTCGACCAGACCGGCCCACCCTTCACTGCGTTCTTCCAGAGACTCCCGCATCTGCCGGAGATACAGGCTCCAGGAGATGAGGGGATCGATGGCCGGATAGCGCCGCTGATCGGAACGGGTTCGGGAAAGGCCGTAAAAGGCGCCTACAACCTTGAGGGTATTCTGTGTGACAGGCTCTTCGAAGTTGCCGCCGGCGGGCGAAACGCTGCCGATCACAGTCAGGGACCCCGTCTCGCCGTCGCGCAGGCGCACCAGACCGGCCCGCTCGTAAACGGCGGCAATGCGGCTTTCCAGGTAGGCGGGAAAGGCCTCTTCACCGGGAATTTCCTCAAGACGCGCCGACGATTCACGAAGGGCCTGGGCCCAGCGCGAAGTGCTGTCGGCGAGCAGAAGGACCTTCAGGCCCAGGGACCGATAGTATTCGCCGATGGTGACACCCGTATAGATGGATGCCTCCCGGGCCGCCACAGGCATGGATGACGTGTTGCAGATGATCACGGTCCGGTTCATCAGGGAGCCGCCGGTTTTGGGGTCCTCCAACTCCGGAAATTCCCGGATCGTTTCCACGACTTCTCCGGCCCGTTCCCCGCAGGCCACGATGATGACCACATCGGCCTCGGCGTAGCGGGAAATAATCTGCTGCAAAACGGTTTTGCCCGCCCCGAAGGGGCCGGGAATACAGGCCGTCCCCCCTTCGGCCAGCGGGAAAAAGATATCGATCAACCGGCACTGGGTCAGCATCTGTCGATTGGGAAGCAGTCGCTCCTGATAGGCCCGGACCGGCATTTTAACCGGCCACTCCTGTTTGAGCATGACAGGCACCTCCCGCCCGTCTTCAGTGCTTCTGATTACGGCGATCGTTTCACTGACCCGGTAATGGCCCGCCGGCACGATCCGGATGACCTCCCAGGTACCTTTCAGCATCAGCGGCACCATGATGTGGTGCTTAAACAAACCCTCGGGAACGCTCCCCAGAAACTGTCCGGCCTTGACGATGGCACCTGATGCGACAGCCGGTGTAAATTCCCACTGTTTGTCTTCATCCAGGGCGTTGAGATACTGCCCCCGTTTGAGGAAAAAGTCCTGATCATTTTCCAGATGCGTCAATGGATTCTGAAGACCGTCATAGATCATACCCAGGATGCCCGGCCCCAAGGTTGCCGACAGCAGTTCCCCGGAAAATTCGACATCATCCCCCACCATCATCCCGGTGGTACTTTCGAAAACCTGCATATCAATCTGCCGACCACGGATCCTGATCACTTCGGATTTGAGGGATGTTCCCTGGCAATTAACATAGGCCACCTCGTTTTGAAGGACGTTATGCTCCTGACCGACCTCACAGGTTGCCAGCGGACCGTTTACGGCAATGATGCGACCTTTGGAAAGATCACCCACGTCTAACCTCCACTATATAAAAAATTTCTGATATCCAAGGGAACCTGCATATGTTCCCAACGACTGTAAATGAGGGCACTGGAGATGAGGGCCAGCAGAGTATCAAAAGAAAACGGATCGCTGCCCTGGCAATGGTAGATCTGCTTAAGGCGTTCCCCATCCAGAAAACGTTCCGCCTCCAAAGGATTTTTCAGGTCCTCCAGTTGGGAAATCAAAACGGTAAAGTCAGAAAACTGGACATCGGACAGGATGGTATGTTCGGCAGCGCTCCCCTCATGATCTCTGACTCTTATTTCCGCGAGACGGTTACGAAGTCCGATTTTCCAGGGAATGTAATCCAGCAGATAGCGGCATCCCTTTCTTTCCGCCTCGGCCAGCAACGCGGCATAGCAAAGTTCCCACAGACGATCGTAAATATGGACGCGCCGGATGCCCCGTTCCTTTTCCGCCAGAAATTCACGAATGAAGACGGGTAGATTCTGCCTTTCTTCCATCTCTTGACGGCTCAGGGTTCCACCTTCCAGGAAACCGCCCCGATGCTGCTCAAGGCTTTCCCAGTTGGCGGCATCAATGAGGGAAAGCTGCGCCCGGAGAAGCCCCTCGTCGGAAGGACTGACGTGCCGCCGGGCGATGCGGGAAATTTCAGAAAAGGAAAGGGCGAGTTTTTCCCCCAGGGCCGACGGCAGCGGCGGCAATAGGCACATCAGGAAATAGTAAGCCCCCATGGATTCCTAAGACTCCTCCCGGTTAATGAAATATTTCCGGAAGCGGGGTGAACAGAATTCTGAAAAAACCTGGATTAATCCTTCACTGAAATTGACGTGACTTCCTTCGCCGGCAATACCAATTTTAAAGCCGAAGGATATTTTGTCCGTAAAACGAACATCCAGTGGCTGAGACATCCTATTGCGGAATTTTTCCGTGAACCAGGCTTCCAGTTCCGCCTTTTTGGCCTCCGGCAGGAGTACTTCGATGCGGTGCTCTTTCCCGCCTTGATCGTTATACCCGGCGAGAATCTCGAGGACCATCTTCTCAAGGAATTCACGATCGCCGAGAAGCGGTTTGACGGCGTCTTCGATCACAGGATCGACGACGGCCTTTTCCAGCTTCTCCTCTACCATAATCAGGAAATTACGGCTCGCCGTTTCCAGATCGACGTCCATCTGCCTTTTGAGATTTTCGATATCGCGTTTTGCCTCCTGACGGATCTTCTCTGCTTGATTTTCGGCTTCGGAAATAATCTTTTCGGCTTTCAAGCGAGCGTCTTTAACGAGATCTTCCGCCTCGGCCTTGGCAGGTTCCAGAACCTTTTGTGTTAATTCATTCGTAATGTCCCCCAATGTCTTTGCCATAAAAATCCCCCTTTTTTCCGACTCGCAACTTGTAGACATTTCTCCACGGATTGTCAATAGAAATTGCCCGCATTTTGACATAAAATCGTCCCACAAAAACACTCATATTATCGATTTTACAGCCGGAAAACGAAGATGCAAAAAAAATCAGACGGACCGGTTTGGTCCTCTATCATGAACGACTCGGGCACCGTCGAAGCCATTGAATTTCGTTGACGAGGCAATGCTGTAAGCACCGATATTTTCCGTATAGAGATAATCGCCGACCTTCAAATTTGCCGGCAGTTGGGCAGACAGCGTTATTTTGTCAAAGCTGTCACAGGTCGGTCCGACAACGGCACAGATCTCCGTTCGGCCATGTTTAAAGGCATGAAAATTGGGAATCCAATGATCGTAGACCACGCCTGAAAACGTGTGATAGACCCCGTCATTGATATAATAGAAAATCTTCCCGTCCCGTCTGGCTTTACCGATAATTTCCGTAATCAGGCTGGCCGCTGTGGCGACGATAAATCGTCCCGGTTCGGCAATAATCTCGACATCTGTCGGGAGCAACCTTTCGCATTCGGTGTTGATCAGTTCCGCCAGCTTTTCAAATTCCGGCACCTGGCCGTCGTAAGGCGCCGGAAATCCGCCGCCGATGTCCACAATATTCAAATCGTATCCCTTCTTCCTGGCGGTCTGGAAGACACCGGCGACGATGGTCAGGGCCAGGCTATAATTGTCAAAATGGGTGCATTGACTCCCACAATGAAAACTGAGGCCTTCAACCTTCAAACCTTCGTCAAACGCGCGGGCAATGAGACGCTCGGCGTCACCCGGTTCGGCGCCGAATTTGGACCGCATCTCGACTTGAGACCCGATATCGGGCACCTTTAATCTTAAAACCAGGCCGGCGGTGTCACAACAGGCTTTGATCTTTTTAAGCTCCTCCATATTGTCGAAAGTGACCAGCGGTTTGTATCTTCTGATCTTCCGCAGCGTCTCACGATCTTTGACGGTATTGGAGAAAATGATTTTATCCCAGACAAAAAAATCCTTGTCGCCCTCTTCATAGTTTTTGATGAATCGGTAAACCTGCATAAACTCATTGTAGGAAGCGACGTCAAAGCTGGACCCTTCCTTAAACAGCGTTTTGATGATCTCCGGATGAGCGTTCGCCTTGACGGCATAATAGCACTGCACCCGCGGCAGGCATGTCTTAAAGATCCGGTAATTTTCCCTGATCTTCTTATGATCCAGAATAAACAGCGGTGTGCCGTGTTTTTCAATTAACGGGTAAAGTCTGTCGTTCATAATTCCCTTGCGCGCATTTCAAGCGGATAATTTTTTGATAAGATCTTTGAATTCGCCGTACTCGTGATTATTCTCGAGAAATGACTCGATCAACCTTTCGTTCAACTCAGCCGCCCGGTCGTACAGCCTTTTAAGTTTTTTGGGCTTCGTCGTCTGGACGACATAGGCGGTCATCAAGGGAAGGGCCAGCGTCACATCCAGATAGGCCGTCACGGCTTCGTCCAGCTTATCCGGATCAATCTTCCCCCAACTGGCCGCTTCGCTGGGCGGTGCGCCCGATAAACCGCCCGTATCGGGCCGGGCATCGGTAATATTGATGTCGTAATCCTGACCGACTTCCGGAATCATGAGGACTTCCTGAATCTGCGGCTCCGTCTGCAGCATGAAGTTCTTCGGGCTGCCCCCGCCGATGAGAATGACGCCCGTCTTGCCGTGCTCATACCGCTTGGCGTTCAGGACAACGGCCGTCGACTCATTGACGTCGATGCTGGGATTGATCTTCAGTTTGAACAGGTCCTGCAGCCCCTCCGCTTTGGCCATAAGTTCGAGACCCGCGATGTTCATCCCAATGGTGGAGTCACCCGGCGAAGACGTAAAGACGGGGATACCGTTTCGATAGGCGGCGGCGACGATACTCACTTCTCCCAGATGATCGGCCGCCTCATAGTCGTTCATTACCTTGCCCAGGTGATAATAAAATTCCCGGGTCCCCATTTCCTTTTGAAATTCGGGACGGCACAAAATCCTGTTCAAGCGGCGGTCGGTCTCCATCAAAACGTCTTTATAATCAAACAGGATATCATAGATGCGGGTGACGCCCTGCTTTCTCAAATCGGCATCGTCAACCCGATAGGTCCCCCGATGCATCGGTAAGTTGAAGGCATAGTGAAGATCATGATACATGTTGGCGCCTGTTGCCACGATCCAATCCACAAACCCGTGATTCATCAGGGGAACAATCGCGGAGGGTCCCAGACCCGCGGGCGTCAGCGCCCCTGCCAGACTCAGTCCCACCGTTACATCCGGCTTCGAATACTTGTCTCGCAGTAAATGGCAGGCAGCCCTCAACCTGCCGCCGTTATACGCATCCAAATTATCGATCAACTTGACGATATCTGTCTCTTTCGAAATCGGTGCCGGAAGGATCCTCTTTCCCGCCAGATATTTCTCTTTATCACGATGCGTTGTTTTTTTCATTTTTACCTCTCTTCCTTTCCATATAATACAGAAATGGGGATTCAAGGGTTCAGGGGTTCAAGTGTCTGACTGTCCATCATCAAATCATTTCACTTGAATCCTTGGCCTTTTGAATCCCCAAATCCTTTCTCCCGTTTTAACCGCAGATTGCCAATCAGACTGACTGATAACCTTTGAAACCGCGTGGATATTAAACCCCTTGAATCAACGCCTTGATCTCTTCCTGCTCGATCTTTTCCTTTTCCAGCAAAACCGCGGCGCCTTTTGTCAGCACATCCTTCTTTTCTTTCAAGATATCCAAGGCCACCTTGTACTGAGAGGAAATAATCCGCCGGATTTCCTCGTCGATGGTTTCAGAGGTCGCCTCACTGTAATCGCCCGGGCTTTGCATGCCCATGTCCAGGAACGGTGAGCGTTTGTCATGGGCCAGATAAACCTGGCCGAGCTTGTCGCTCATACCGTATTCCTTGATCATGCTTTTGGCGATATCCGTGGCGCGCGACAGGTCGTTGTGCGCCCCGGTGGAGATGTCGCCGAAGATGATTTCTTCGGCGGCCCGGCCGCCCAAAAGCGATGCGATTTTGTTGAGCAGCTCCGTGCGGCTCATCAGGAACCGGTCGTCCGTCGGCACCTGCATGGTGTAACCCAGAGCCGCGATGCCGCGGGGGATAATGGATATTTTCTGGACGGGGTCCGTACCCGGCAGGCTCATGGCCACGATGGCGTGCCCCATCTCATGGTGGGCCACGATCTCCCGTTCGCGTTTGTTGATCAGGCGGTTCTTCTTTTCCAGACCGGCGATAATGCGCTCAACCGCCTCCTCGAAATCGGACATGTCCACTTCGCGCTTGCCTCGTCTGACCGCCAGGAGGGCCGCCTCATTGACCAGATTCGCCAGATCGGCACCCACCATGCCGGGCGTCATGCCGGCGATCTGGCTCACATCGATGCCCGGATCTACCTTGACAGTGCGCAGATGGACCTTGAGGATGGCCTCTCTACCGACCTTATCGGGCCGGTCCACCAGAACATGGCGATCGAACCGGCCCGGTCTTAACAGGGCCGGGTCCAGGATTTCCGGTCTGTTCGTGGCCGCCATGAGAATGACACCGATTTTGGAATCGAACCCGTCCATCTCCACCAGGAGCTGGTTGAGCGTCTGCTCCCGCTCGTCATGTCCGCCGGTCACCCCTCCGAGTCCCCGCGCCTTGCCCAAGGCATCCAGCTCATCGATGAAAATGATGCAGGGTGCCCTTTTCTTCGCCTGCTCGAAAAGGTCTCGGACCCTGGCGGCGCCCAGCCCCACGAACATTTCCACGAATTCGGAGCCGCTCATGCTGAAGAACGGCACGCCGCTCTCACCGGCCACCGCTTTGGCCAGAAGCGTCTTGCCCGTCCCCGGGGGGCCGACCAGAAGAATGCCCTTGGGGATTTTGCCGCCCAATTCACCAAATTTGGACGGATTCTTCAGAAAATCAATCACCTCGGTCAGTTCCTGCTCCGCTTCATCAACGCCGGCCACATCGGTAAACCGGATTTTGAGCTCGTCTTCCACATAAATCTTGGCTTTGTTTTTACCGAGGGACATGAATCCGGGCTGCTGTCCCGCCATGCGCTTCATGAGAAAATACCAAATGCCGATAAACAGAACGATGGGAAAAACCCAGGAAATCAGGTCCCGCAGAAAGGTCGACTCAATCTGCCCCTTAAAGGTCACCTTATACTGATCGAGCATCGTGGACAGTTCAGGATCGACGCGGACCGTCTTGAAGTCTTCCGTTTGGCCCTCCGGGCCTCTCATTTTGCCCTGAATCTGATTTTCCGTCACAGCGATTTCTATGATCTTACCCTGCTTCAAAAGATTCATAAACTGGCTGTAGGGAATGGTCTTCAAGGCAAACATGGAGGCGATGTAACTCTGAACGATTAAGACAATCCAGATGCCGATCAAAACATACCAGATGGAAAATTTGTGTTCTTTCTCCAATGCGCTCCCTCCCGGATTTTATAATCGATCCTCTTTATCAACACACAAAGATTGACCCGCCATCAACTTTGCTTCCACCATCCCCATGCCATCCTGCAGACGGGGAATCAAATCATGATGGGTGACATCGATATGAAGAGGTGTCACGGACACGTAACCGGACTCCAGGGCCCATATATCCGTCCCTTCCAGCATCTCCGGCGTGATGGACTTGCTGACGCGAAAAATGTATCGGCCATCGGATTTCCTTCCCGACATTTGGACATAACCGGTGGGCGCCGTTTTGGTAACAAGAATGCCCTTTATTTTATCCAGGGTCATATTCGGTACGTTGATGTTGAAGATGCCGTCGGACGGCAGCTTGCCTTCCTGAATGCCGACCGCCACCGTTTTCGCGACACAGGCGGCGACATCAAACCTGGCATTTTCGAGAACATCGCTGATGGCCAGAGAAACGGCGATGGACGGTATTTTGCGGAAATACCCCGGCAGGGTTGCCATAACAGTTCCGGAATGGGGAATGTCTCTGCCGCAGTTCGGTCCGTAATTAATTCCCGATACAAGCAAATCAATACGCATCTCCCGCATATAGCGCAAACCCACGAGGACACAGTCGCTGGGCGTACCGCTGACGGCGTAAGCCTTCACACCGGGGATCGAAGAAGGCACCTCAGAGATTTTTGTGGTGCTGCGCAGGGTAACACTGGTTCCCATAGCGCTCTGTTCTTTTTCCGGGGCGACAATAACGGTATTGCCCAGGCGGGTCATCGCTTCCGCCAACTGCCAGATGCCCGGCGATGCAATGCCGTCATCGTTCGTAACCAGTATATTCATATAGGACCTTTAAGACTTCTGAAAAAGATATATTTTGCCGATACTTATGTTTTGATTTATTTAGAGCGATAGTATATGGAACATGTCTGACCGGCGCAAGTAAAAAATAGGGGTTATCCATGGCTGACTACGTCACATTTTATGGTTTTTCCGAAGATCCCTTTAAAAATTCTCCCAATCCGAAGTTTTATTTCCCGGCCGAAAGCCATAACGAGGCCTTGTCATCCCTGCGATACGGCATTACCGAGCGCAAGGGATTTATCCTGCTCCTGGGAGAAAGGGGCATCGGCAAAACCACCCTGGTCAGCACCCTCATTTCCACTTTGGACGCCCCTGTCAAGGTCGCCTACATTCCACGCAGCAATATTCCCTTCAAGAAGCTCTTGAGAGACACCCTGAAACAGTTGAATTTGTCCGCAAAGCTTCCGTTTAAAGGCTCCATGCTCCATGAGTTGTATTATTATCTGATCGCCTGTCTGGAGCGTGATGAAAACGTGGCCATCATTCTTGACGAAGCCCACCGGATCGGCGTGTCGGTCGTCGAGGAAGTGCGCCTCCTCGCCAATCTGGAAACCAGTACGACAAAACTGCTGCAGATCGTTCTTTGCGGCAAACCGGAACTCCGGGAAAAAATGCGTGCCGACGTGATCAGGCAAATAGGACAGCGCATTGCCGTCACCGCCCAAATCAACCCCATGACGGAGAAAGAATCTCTGCAGTATATCGATCACCGTCTCAAAATTGTGGGAAGCGAAAGCTCGAAAGTTTTTACCGATGAGGCCGCAAAAATGATCTGTAAGCAGGCCAAAGGTCTTCCGCGCGCCATCAACATCCTTTGCAGCAACGCTCTGTCCGTAGGATGCGGCCTTGCCGAAGAAAAAATCTCCGCGGCCACGGTACGGAAAATTCGCAAAGCAAAGGGCCTTTTAAAAGACAAGACCCTGCAAGAGCTG
>JAFGLN010000101.1 GCA_016928025.1 Deltaproteobacteria bacterium | reverse complement strand
GTAATTGTTATATATTCTCCGGGGGCGATTTCATGGGGAAGCGACTGAGCGTCATTCAAAAGGCAATTATCCGTTTGAACGGTCAGTTTGCCGCCTGCCGGCATTGCCTGACCGGCATTGACAAAGAGATTCATCAACACCTGCTCCATTTGTCCCTGATCAACCTCCACTGTTCTGAGATCCCAATCCAACCGAAGGTCAATGTCGATTTCCTTATTGGTCCGGCTGAACATGGATAAGGTGCGATCAATCACATTGTTCATATTTGTGGATTTAACTTCATATTTGCCGCCCCGAGCGAACCCTAAAAGCTGCCTCGTTAGACTGGCTCCGTGGGCGACCTGCTGCTCCATCTGTTTGAGTCGCTCATAATGGGGATGCAAAGAATCTATGTCCAGCATCATCAAAGAAGCATGCCCCTGGATCGTGCCCAGCAGATTGTTGAAATCATGGGCGAGACCACCCGCCAGCGTGCCGATGGCTTCCAGCTTTTGCGCCTGTATCAGCTGCTTTTCCAGGCGTATCCGCTCTTGTTCCGCCTGTTTACGCTCTGTGATATCGCGGGATATGGAAAGAACGCCAATAGGCCTTTGGTTTTTATCACGCATAAAACAAAGGCTGTCTTCCACCCATACGGTGGAGCCGTCTTTCCGGTATTCTTCCAACTCCAAAACGCGGACGTGATTCCGATCAGTGGTTTTCTTTTTTTCAAGCTCCATGCCTTCTTGATAAATTGAGCGGATTTTTTTGATGGATTCAGGTGTCATGACCTGGTCGAGGGTTTGCTCTTTTGCTTCTTCGACCGTGTATCCGCGAACACGCTCACACGATGGGCTGATATAGCTCACCCCCATGTTTTTATCAATGACCGTTATAACATCTCCCGTATTTTCAGCGATCAAGCGGAATTTTTCTTCGCTTTGCCTTAAGGCCTCTTCCACCCGGACCCTTTCTTCTATTTCCCGTGTGAGTTTTGTGTTGGCCTCTCGAAACTGTTCGGTTCTTTTCTCGACTTCGTTTTCAAGATAACTACCAATCCGCCGCAGTTTCTCATCTGTTTCTTTTAATTTGAAGATGGCTTCACTCAAATCATCGTTCTTTTTTTTCAATTTTGATTCGGTGTTTTCTCTGACTTTCTCAATAATATAGGATAAGGCAGCAATCATGAGAAAGGTGCCCAAAAAACGGACCCGTGCTTCGTGTGTATATTCAAAAATGATACCGGGCGGATTTTCCAGAGTGAATAAGAAGGTGACGGGAACGACCAGGATGGCCGTGGCGATGGTGCCTCTTTGGGTGCCGAGGCCGAAGTAGGCAATGAGAGGATAGACGAAATACCACGCGTATCCGGTTGCACTGTCTCCTCCGGTCACTAAAAGGTAAAAGCACAGGAGGGTAAAAATTCCAATGGCCGTGTAAAGACCGAGGGTGTATTTTTTTGACTTATGGGTGTAAACTAAAAGCAATGCAAGAAACAACGCATTTGCATAGTCGATAATCCAGAGATAAGGGATGTCCCGGATAAAGACGATGGTTCCAAACAAAACGGAGAAAGTAATGCCAACGGAAGCACCGATATTGAACAGCATAACTTGACGGATATCTTCAAAATCACTGTCATCATATCTGCCGTCGGCAATCCAGTTTAGCAGGGCCAGCCTCGCTCGATCAATGTGAAGTTTCATGCTGTGTTAAAGGATACTGCTATTATTATTTTTAGGGTTTGAATAAACCGATAAACACTTAACGCTTATGATCCTTTAAAGAAAGTATAGATTTTATTTATAAAAAAGCGGAAATATTTTCCCCCTTGATGAAAATTTAAATGTGAAGATGGATTCAAAAGTGCAAGAGTAGTGCCATGATTGTCTTTATTGAGCAGAGCCTGTGTATTTCTCATCGATACGACGGTTTAATAAGAAATGACTTATTGGAAAGATTTGATTTTATGAGAAAATTGAAGAGTTTTGTCGGTGAGGTAACTTTAAAAAAATCTATGCGAATAGAACTTGATCCCTGTCATGAACCAATCCCCCTCATTTTTATGGTCAATTAATTGTCTTTTTATCGATCATTAATTGACAGACAACGATCGACAGGTTTTACATAAAAGTCCCTGGCTGAGTATTAAGGAGATAATATCCTTATTATAAGCTCATAATCCCATCAGTCGATTGGCCAACTCTGATGGCTGTCTTTACGGATCGGCATTGAGGCTGAACGGCGCCTTGCTTGGTCATGACGATTTGCCAAATCTGGATATCCCGTGCCCGAAAAGTACCTGCGCAGGACAGCAGATAATATTCCCACATCCTTTTGAATTGTTCTCCATAAGCCGCTTCGAGTTTCGGCCAGGCTTTTTGAAACCTTTCATGCCAGGCGAGAAGGGTTTTATGGTAGTGGGGACCGAGGTTATGAATATCTTCGAGCACAAAAAGCCCTTCGGATGCTTTGGCGATTTGGGCGATACTGGGCAGCATACCATTGGGAAAGATATAACGGTTGATCCAGGCGTCACAATTAACCATGGAGGTATTGCCGCCGATCGTCTGCAGCAGAAAAATCCCATCGTCCTTCAAACAGCGGTGACAGATTTCCATAAAGGTCCGGTAGTTTTTGTATCCTACATGTTCGAACATCCCGATGGAAACAATCTTATCGAAATTGCCTGAAATCTCCCGATAATCCTGATGGATAAAGGTTACCGGTAAGTTTTTACAAAACTCTTGCGCAAAAGCCAGCTGTTCGTCGGAGATGTTGACAGCCGTTACTTCGCATCCGTAATGTTCCGTCATGTAACGTGCCAGGCCGCCCCACCCGCAGCCGATGTCCAGGACATGATCTTCGGCCTGCAGGTTCAGTTTCCGGCAGATCAAATCGAGCTTCTTTTGTTGTGCCTCATTCAAGTCGTCGGTATTTTCAAAAAAGGCACAACTGTACTGGAGGTAAGGGTCTAAAAAAGAAGAGAAAAGATCGTTACCGAGATCATAATGCCGACGAGCTACGATGCCGGCCCGGGCTCGTGACTGAAGATTGAAAATGCGTGAAAGAAAATAATAAAAGAGGGCTTTGATGTTCTTTTTTATTTTGTCCGGCAATTTTTCCTTAAGAACGCGGTAGATTAATTCGTCGATGCGGCGGCAATCCCACCAGCCGTCCATATATGATTCTCCAAGCCCCATACTGCCTTCCCTCATGACCCGCTCATAAAATCGCTTGTCCCGCACCTGGATGTCCGGCGGCATATTTCCATTAATAACAATGTGGGCCTGAGATAAAAGATTTCCAACGATCTTTTGATATCCGGACATGATTCACACCTCCTGATCATCAATCAATGAAATCAGTCATGCAACATCTTGTATTCTCGGATCTTTTGTGAAATATTGAGTGAAAAAAAAAGCTCTGTCAAGCATAAAATTAAATTAGCAGGTGATTATCTTTTGCATGACGGTGGTATCGAGCGGATTGCCGTTCGACCGAAGAACAAAAATTCGATGATCAACAAATCCGACGCCTTAATATTGTGTCCCGGCAGGATCGGGCATGATGTGTTTGGCGTTGTAATGCATTGCGCTGCCGGTCGCAGGTGGGAGTTGCCGATGCTTTATCATAACATCCATCACTGACTGGTGTTATTTAAGGTTTCTTGCAACGTTTTCAACCCGTCGAGGATATTCTTGGCTCCGATATATTCTTTGCTGACGTTGTCCGAGTACTTCACAATACATGTCGGCGTGGCATTAATTTTATATTCCCTGATGATTCTGGATAATTGAACCTGAACGGGCCGGCAATCAAAGCGCTTGAAGTTGATATTTTCCTGCTTGAATAATTCAGCAAGAGTCGCTTCAGTGGCGTTTTTAGCGGAAGGTGATTGCCGGGCAAATTGGAAAAGTATTTTACGGGCATGAAGGACCTTATGCATATTATTATCGGCATTGGTTGCATAAAGATAAAAACGGTTATATAAAGGTGTCTGTCTATGAATGGGTACGTCAACAAAACAAATTTTAACGTCCCCGTTGGCCGATAAGTCTTCCAGGATCGGTTCCAGTTGAAATTCCAGGATCTGACAAGACGGGCAAAAATAGTCGCTTAATACCAGCACCTCATAATTTCCGGACCCCCATGACGGTACAGATTTTCCCAAATCCCCATAGGCGGGCGTCACGGAGCCGGTGAAGGAAAAAAGAACGAAAAGGTAGCCTATCAGAGACAGCAGAAGCAGAGGAAATTTCAGCTTCAGAAGCGAAGGCCAGTCAAATTCACCGAGTGCGTATAGAAATTTATCGACATAAGAGCCGCTGAGACGGGAAGATCGCTCATAATTGACGATAAAAGCCGTAATGACCAGCAAGGTAAAGGCAAGACAAAAAGGACAATAGACTTCTTCTCTAACCTGAAAGGCGATGAGAAAGACTTCCACTCCCAATCCTGCCGCCAGCGCGGCCTGGACTAGAGGCGACCATTTAAATAGGCAAAAGAGGATAATGGCCCCCATGTACGCGATGCCGATCCATTTGAGGTCAATGCCCCAGATGTCACCCGTCAAGTAACTGCAGGCCGTGTCGCATGTGTCATAGTATGCCATGATGGCAATACCGGCCAGGGCCAGAATAATGGTAAGGGGACTTCTATTTTTTTTCACAATGTTCAGCACATTCATTATGCAACCTCTGTCGATCGGATATAAACGACCACATTTTATACCACAAAGCAGATTCTCAATGCAATAATACCTAAGCAATGATTATGCCTGTATCTATTTCCAGTTGCCCTTGATTTTTCTCTCATGTTCCAAGGTGAGTCGGCGGGCCGAATCATACATCGGCACCGGCGAAATTCCGTCGTTTACTTATGGGCAGAGGAGAACCCGTCTGGCCCAGAGACAGTCTCCACACACGGGGTGGGGATTGCCCTCGCAGTCTTCTTCATTCGAATCGGCAAGATTGCAGCCCCCGCAATCGATGCAGGGCGGAAATTCGAACGCGCGGACCCGGCGGCGGAATGCCTTAAATCGATCTTTGTTCCAGATATCCGTTAATCGTTCTTCCTTGATATTTCCGAAGACGGCCTTTTTGATTTCTTTCGGCCGGTCAAGGACGAAACAGCGATAGGAATGAAGGAGGGCCACGCACGGGCTCACATCACCGGTCCAGGAGACGGCTGCCGAGCCCTGCCAGATGAACGGACAGTGCCCCTCATCATTTGCGGCATCCTCCTTCAGGCCGATCTTGGGCCGGCCGGTCAGATATAATAGTCTGATCAGGGGGTCCATGCACTCGGGCAGCATGTCCATCCGGGGCAGCAGGACTTCCGGTTGCCACCGGGAGCGGTTAATATCATTATCCATCCGGGCGGATTGCGTATAGAGAATTTCTTCTTTCATATCTTCCGTGTAGGGAAGCAGATTGGTCAGAACGATAAAGGCCGCCCCCAAGGCAAAGGCCATGGGCCATAGCTCCGGCAATTGATCCATATTTCGTTTCATGACCACGAATTCCAGGCCGAGTTCCGGGTTCTGTCGCTCCGTTTCCCATTTGATGTTTTGAAGCTCCAAAATATTATCCTGAACCTGATCGAGGTTGCCGCCGCAGCGAATGTCTTCATAATTGTCCGACGATGTGCCGTCCACGGAGACGACCAGGGTATCAAGCCCCGCCTCGATCAAATTGCGGGCCATAGACGGTTTGAGCAGGGCGCCGTTGGTGATAAGTTCGGTCTTGACGCTCAGGCCGTGGGCAAGGCTGATCATCTCCACGATCCGGGGATGCATCAGCGGTTCCCCAATGCCCCAGAAGGCCATTGTCCGCAGGCTTTTTACTTTTTTAAGGTCATCCAGGAGGCGCTTATAAGCGGAAAAGGGCATGGAGCCGATCTCTTCATCCCATGTATTACGGACACAGGTGCGGCAGTTGTAGTTGCACGCCGTGGTCGGTTCGATATAGACCTTGGTCAGGGGCGGATCGGCAGGCCAGAGAACGATGCCTTCGGTCGTTTCCTTGGCGATGAGTTCACTCCCGGCCGAAATGCCCAGACGGTCCTTCAACAACTGGGGCAGCTGCAACTCGCCGTCGGCGTTGACCTGAAAACGAATTTCGGGATTCACGGGAGCAGACGGAGCATAGAGTCCTTGAATCGTTCGCCGGTCATTGGATATGTAACGTTTTATGGTTTCTTCCATCTCAACGGGGATTTTGGCTCTCGTCCAGTTATTGCCTGTTTTATCATCTCTGTAATTCATTTTTTCCTCTACTCAGCATACTATCCTTTATAGTTATTCGTTGGGCAACAAAGCAGACCATCTTTTTCAATATGCCGTGTCTCGAACTGCAGGACCGGGTGGTCGATGTTAAATCTGTGCAGGAGCATGTCGCGCATGCTGGCGGCGATGGCGTCAACCTCGCTCAGCATTTTATCATCCATGAGGATATGGACGGCCGGGGCAATGCTTTCCGATGAAAGGTTCCAGACATGGAGGTGGTTGATTTCCTTGATATCGCCAATTGCCTCCAGTTCCTTGCGGATGGCCGTGATATCCATACCGGACGGTGTTGCATCCCCTTTTTTTCTCGGCTTCCTTTAACAACTTTTTTGATCTTGCTTTTAGACGGTACAGTTTCGGCCATTTCAAAGCATCCTCACTATCCGGTCATCCAGCCATAGATCATGCCCGTACCAGTAGCCAGGATGACGACAATTGTGGCATAGACGAGGGTCTTTTTCAGCCCCATAACACCCGTGAGCGTGATCACGGCCGGGAGCGACAGCGACGGCCCGGCCAGAAGCAGGGCCAGTGCCGGTCCCTGACCCATCCCGGCGCCGATCAACCCTTGCAGGATGGGCACTTCCGTCAGCGTGGCAAAATACATCAGCGCTCCGGAGATGGATGCAAAGAAGTTGGCCCACAGGGTGTTGCCCCCCACCAGACCGGCAATGAACGATTCGGGGATGAGAGCGGGATAACCGGGGCGGCCCAGAAGAAATCCGGCGGCCAGGACGCCGATGAAAAGCAAGGGCAAAATCTGCAGGGCAAACCCCCATGTCGCCTGAACCCAGTTGGTAAGCTCTTCCTTCTTAAACCAGGCTTTAAGCATCACCGCGAGCACGATGAGCATCATCACCGCCAGGTACCATTTGATACCATAGATAAACGCCCAAAGTCCTTCCGGCGACGCCGGTTTTGCCCAGGCGGCGAAGACCAGAATCAGGATCATCGTCAGGAGGTAGAGCGAATCCTGAAGAAGACTCCGTGTTTTATCTCCCTCATCGGGCAAAAAGACGGCTCCTTCGGCGCGCTCCCTGTCCTCCCGCCGGTAGATTGCGGCCATGGCCAGACCGGCGATGACGGCAAAGACGACGGCTCCCATGGCCCGGGCCAGACCGAGTCTCCAGCCGAGAACTTTCGCTGTTAAGACAATGGCCAGAACATTGATGGCCGGGCCAGAATAGAGAAACGCCGTGGCGGGGCCGATCCCCGCGCCCCGCAGGTAGATGCCTGCAAAAAGCGGCAGGACGGTGCAGGAGCACACGGCCAATACCGTCCCGGAAACGGACGCGACGGAGTAAGAGAGGAGTTTTTTCGCCTCGGCGCCGAAATACTTCAGCACCGCCGCCTGGGAGACGAAGACGGAGATCGCCCCGGCGAT
>JAFGLN010000100.1 GCA_016928025.1 Deltaproteobacteria bacterium | reverse complement strand
GTCGCGCCCCGCGTGGGCGCGTGGATTGAAACTTCCTAATTTTTGCATCCTTGGCACGATGGCACGGTCGCGCCCCGCGTGGGCGCGTGGATTGAAACTTGGATACGGCGACAGGCAACACACAGTAAGGAGTCGCGCCCCGCGTGGGCGCGTGGATTGAAACCTGGGTAGCCGTTATGTTGCAAACCATGCCACCGTCGCGCCCCGCGTGGGCGCGTGGATTGAAACAGGCTGCGGCAGGAACGTCTAATGCCGGTGTATGTCGCGCCCCGCGTGGGCGCGTGGATTGAAACCTACGCAACCCATCTTTTAGAGTCCGGGGCGGATGTCGCGCCCCGCGTGGGCGCGTGGATTGAAACCGGCCGTGCTGGTCGTCTATACCGGCAGCGATTGTCGCGCCCCGCGTGGGCGCGTGGATTGAAACCCGGATCTGGCCCAACACCAGTGGGCGCGTGGATTGAAACAGCTCGGCCTTGACCCGATCATCAAGGATCCTTTGTCGCGCCCCGCGTGGGCGCGTGGATTGAAACGTATTTTCCCATGCAAAAGCAAACGGCATTAACAGTCGCGCCCCGCGTGGGCGCGTGGATTGAAACTCCCCATTCTTTTCGATTGCCGGTATAATCTGTAGTCGCGCCCCGCGTGGGCGCGTGGATTGAAACATTGTTGTCCAGCTATCATAATACATCCCGAATCGTCGCGCCCCGCGTGGGCGCGTGGATTGAAACTGTCTGGTTGGTAGCGATGTTGCTGCCGCCTTTGGTCGCGCCCCGCGTGGGCGCGTGGATTGAAACGCGTCGGGATCGGCTCCGTCGGACATGCGGACGTGTCGCGCCCCGCGTGGGCGCGTGGATTGAAACCTTTTTCTTGGTGTAATCGGCATCTGTCCCACTCGTCGCGCCCCGCGTGGGCGCGTGGATTGAAACTTACCGGGGCCGCTTGCCATGAGCAGGGAGCGTGGTCGCGCCCCGCGTGGGCGCGTGGATTGAAACGCCATCTTCCTCCATTACTTGCAGGAAAAGTTTGTCGCGCCCCGCGTGGGCGCGTGGATTGAAACCTGCAAGTGGAGCGAAGCGACGCCAAAGGCCACGGTCGCGCCCCGCGTGGGCGCGTGGATTGAAACTTCTGACGATTATCATCATCATTGCGGTGATTGCGTCGCGCCCCGCGTGGGCGCGTGGATTGAAACATATCGGTATGGATTATAACGGTTTTACCGTGAAGTCGCGCCCCGCGTGGGCGCGTGGATTGAAACAAGCGGCTCTATTATGGTGGTCATTGTTACCTGGGTCGCGCCCCGCGTGGGCGCGTGGATTGAAACATAAATATAGCGGTCATGGAGCGAAAAACCTAAGTCGCGCCCCGCGTGGGCGCGTGGATTGAAACGTGGAAGGGTGGAAGAAGAAAAGACAACTATGGGGTCGCGCCCCGCGTGGGCGCGTGGATTGAAACACTGAATACCATTACCAAGACATACCGACCCCTGATGTCGCGCCCCGCGTGGGCGCGTGGATTGAAACCAATCATCCACTTGAGGACCCGGAAATTTTCGAGTCGCGCCCCGCGTGGGCGCGTGGATTGAAACGTCTGTTATTGTTGGAAATTCAGCACAAGATGTTGTCGCGCCCCGCGTGGGCGCGTGGATTGAAACGGCTCCACTTGCAGGAAATAACCTCTTTTTTATGTCGCGCCCCGCGTGGGCGCGTGGATTGAAACCCTCCACCGGCTATTTATTAGTTTACATAATATTGTCGCGCCCCGCGTGGGCGCGTGGATTGAAACGGGTGACCGGGACGATTACGGCCCTGTTTGAAAGGTCGCGCCCCGCGTGGGCGCGTGGATTGAAACATCGATAGCGGGAAGCACATTGCTTTGGATGCGTGTCGCGCCCCGCGTGGGCGCGTGGATTGAAACACAACGAGTCATGGTTTGAAGACGCTGACTACCAAGTCGCGCCCCGCGTGGGCGCGTGGATTGAAACCCTCCTCGTGTGAATGGTATGAGAACGGTAAACGGTCGCGCCCCGCGTAGGCGCGTGGATTGAAACCCTCCTCGTGTGAATGGTATGAGAACGGTAAACGGTCGCGCCCCGCGTGGGCGCGTGGATTGAAACATTGAATAAAAAAGAGGGTAATGAAGTCAGTCCTGTCGCGCCCCGCGTGGGCGCGTGGATTGAAACACCCGACAACATTTAATCGCACACAAAACATAGGTCGCGCCCCGCGTGGGCGCGTGGATTGAAACTGGCTGTGGCCGATAGCCGAAAACTGAAACTCGCAAGTCGCGCCCCGCGTGGGCGCGTGGATTGAAACACAACGGTAAATAGTTGATATTATTGAATATGATGAGTCGCGCCCCGCGTGGGCGCGTGGATTGAAACCCAAGAAACATAAAAGTGGCCATGTGGTCTATGTAGTCGCGCCCCGCGTGGGCGCGTGGATTGAAACTGATTGATTTTTGATTAATGTTATATCGCTGCAGGTCGCGCCCCGCGTGGGCGCGTGGATTGAAACCAACCATCACAGCCGCCGGCATGGACACTGACCGGTCGCGCCCCGCGTGGGCGCGTGGATTGAAACAAGACAAAAGGTGAGCAAACCTGATAAACGGCAAGTCGCGCCCCGCGTGGGCGCGTGGATTGAAACGCAGGTTTACCGTTGCCCTGATCATGGGGATTTTGTCGCGCCCCGCGTGGGCGCGTGGATTGAAACCCGTCGCCCTGCCTGCCTGTTCCCTCCACTTCGCGTCGCGCCCCGCGTGGGCGCGTGGATTGAAACTGGGTGACTTTAGGGTTAATAATCATCGGGGTAGGTCGCGCCCCGCGTGGGCGCGTGGATTGAAACTATCTGCTCCTTGTCGTACAACAGCGCCATCATGTCGCGCCCCGCGTGGGCGCGTGGATTGAAACAAAGTACGGTTTCGGGCACGGCTCAATAACGTGCGTCGCGCCCCGCGTGGGCGCGTGGATTGAAACGTCCGTAGAACCGACAACCAAATCGACAACCAAACCGACAACCCGAGTCGCCCCCCGTGCGGGGGCGTGAATTGAAACTGCCACGCGGTCCAGACCACCTACCCGCTCAAATGTCGCATCCCACAAGGGCGCGTGGATTGAAACTCTTATGTTCATGTTATCGCTATTTCCACGTCTGAAAAGACGTGGCCCCATTGAAGGAAGATGGGCACAATGCTCGCCTATCTTAAAATCGGGTCATGGGTTATAGGAGGACGGAATAGGGCAAGTTAAAAGATGTAATTGTTTAAACATGAATCGGATATTCTATATTGACAGGGTTAAGTGGAAAAGATAATGACGAATAAATATCTTAATATTGTTACTGCCCTGAGAAATCATCTTTAACATGATCGATGCGAGACCGTAGGGGAATAATGAAAAAGAAGAAATCAGGAAAGGTGAGCATGGAAAAGACGATGGCGGATTTTTCTCGTTTATTGGAAAGTTGGAGCTTTAAATCGCAGGCAGAGTTAAAAAAATTTATGAAATCGATAATGGATTCCGGAGACATACCGGGTAGTTCGCCATTAAATGTTATGCAAGTTGCCCAAGATATAATCTATGCGGCGGAATGGCTCTATACGAGGGTTTTGGTCTCTTTTATCAAAACAGGTGCTTCCAAGAAAACGGAAAAAACGCTGGCCGCCGCGTTAGAGATGAACAGCCATGTGCCGGAATACTTAACGGGCGAAAAACCTATTCCCCGCTTTCTGCCCGATGCCATAACCTGGGGCGGCGAGGATGAGGCTTTTTGCTATGCCGCTACAAGTCGGGAGCTTTGGAAAAGAATTCCCGGTGCGATTGATTGGTTAAAAGAAACGACCTTCCCTATCAGGCGTTCCGGAAATTAAAGTATACAGAAGTCTATCACATCATCAACTGTTCAATATCTTGGGAAGTTTATGTCTAAGAATACACGGCTCCGCTGAAGAATCCGAACATATTTGAGACAGAACAAGCGGATTTGTTCTCACCGCAGGCCGCCGATTTTTTGCAGAATATAGATGATCTCCGGCGGGCCGACGGCGCCGTCCGCATCGACATCCCCTTGTTTCAGAACTTTCGTAGTTGTTTTTAACCGGGTCAGAACGCGCAGGCACAAAATGGCGTCACTCAGATCGACGACATCGTTTCCGTCAAAATCCCCCATGGTGGTCGACCAGCGTGCCGGTGCGCCGGGATCGTAAATTTCGCCGTTGTCCAGGCCGTCATGATCGCCGGGGCCGTTATCTGTGAGGTGCAGGGTAATGACATTGCCTGTGATCTGTACGGCGCCGGGGTATCGGGTCTGATTGCCGAAATCGTAATAATGGGGCTCCAAATTGTCGAATTCCGGTCCCCATTTGATATAGGTTTCCGCCGTTTCGCCCGAGGGCAGGGTGATGGTCACCGTGGCCGTGTCCAAACCGGAGGGCAGAATCACCTTGAAATGATAAAAACCGAAGGGGAATTCGGGATCGCCCAGTGCGCCGGGCAGGGACCCGCCGGGTGGGTTCACCGCCTGGACCTGGGACAGGGACGCGCCGTCCGTTTCGATGACGACGGTGTGCAGGTTATCGTAACTCCGCACGGCGGCAACCTGGGGCTGTTGTGCATCCGGCGTTCCGTCCGCGTTGGCGTCCCCGCTTTCCTCCGCATCGGGGACACCGTCATGGTCCGCATCGCCGACCCCGTTTCCCGTCATGTGGACGACCAAAGGATTTTCGTCCGGATCGTTGGAGGAGATCGTGATCGTTTTATCGAAGGTGTCGGCGGTTTTTGGATTGAATGTCACCGTCATGGTGCAGGAGGAGACCTTGGCCAGTGAGAATGGCGGCGACCCGCAGGGGATGGCGCCCCCGTCCGGATCGATGGAGAAATTCTGGGTGTCGGAGAGGGTCACGGATGATACGGAAAGCGATGTACTTCCTGTGTTGGTGATCAGCCAGGGCAAATTGCGGCTGCCGCCGACAGGCGTATCGCGGAATTCCAGGTCATGAGACCAGATATCGGTATCAAGCTGCGTAACGCCGGAGCCGACGAGGGTGATAAACGCCGGATCTTCGTCCAGGTCGTCGGAGAAGACAAAGACTATGGCTTCCTGCGGCCCCGAAGGCGGCGACGGCGTAAACTCAACGGCGACGTTACATGAACGGCCCCGCTGCAATATAAATGCGCCGGAACCGGGATTCGGACAAGTGGTGCTGACCGCGTCATACAACAAGGTAAAATCTTCGCCTGTGTCCGGGGCAATGCCGGATTTCTGAATGCCGGTGACGGTCAAATCGGATACACCGTCATTTTTGATCTGGAATGTTTTTTGCGTGCTGCTTCCGATTTGAGTGGCGGGAAATTCAACCATCGACGTCACAGTGATGTCCGGTCCGGAATACCCGCTGAGAGGGACCCTGATCAGAGGCTCGTCAGGATCGTTGGCCGTCTGGATAACGAGGTCGGCTTTCCGCCATTCATTTAAAACGGACGTCCTGAAAGTGATGGAAACGGTGCAGCTGGAACTACCGGTGATGTCTTGTGGAAAACCGGCGCCGCAAGGCGATGTGCCGGCGGTTGTATCGATCGTATAGTCGCCGGCCGCCGCTCCTGTGATGGATATGGAGGAGAGGGTCAAGCTGGCGCCGCCGATATTTTCCAAGGAGACGGTTTTCGCGGGAGAATTAACGTTAAGTGCGACATTGCCGAAGTCCAACTCGCGCGGCTGGACTTCAATGTCCGGGATCAAATCGGGTTTCAGATCCGCGTTCATGCGGCTGATAAAAATATCCGATTCTCCTTTAATCTCATGTTGAAAAGCCGTTGAGTCCGTGACGCCGATCAGCCCGCTCCCGTAAGTGGTCCCCACGATAAAGACGTGCCAGTCTTCCTGCGGCGTGGCCGGGTCTTCGGCCACAGCTAGTCCTTTCAAAAAGTTTTCGTCCTGACCGCCGCCTCCCACATATGTGAGCTGATCCAGGTCCAGATTATTATGGAAACGGGCGACAAACATATCGGAATAGCCTCCGCGAAAGGCCGGCAGGATGCCGCCCTCCGTGCCGATCAGATCGCTGGACCGT
Organism: Deltaproteobacteria bacterium; assembly: GCA_016928025.1. GTDB lineage: Bacteria > Desulfobacterota > Syntrophia > Syntrophales > JAFGHS01 > JAFGHS01. The sequence continues at coordinate 39,217 of JAFGLN010000100.1, read as the reverse complement.
GTCCAGCCCGATACATAGATGCCGACGCCGAAGACAATTTTGATGTCCTGGGCCCGGTCGGGCATTTTTTTCGCCGTTTCGCCGATATGCGCGTCGCCCAGGTATTCGGTCAACGCCCGGTTGAAATAGGCGACAAAGGCATACTGATCGGTGGGAATCGTCGATGGGGGATCGGGTTCATTCGTCCTTCCGCCGGCGATGTAAACATTGCCCGTCCCCGGGTGGATGGCGAGGGCGGTGCCGAAATCGAGGCCCGTTCCGCCGTAATAGGTTGCCTGGGGGGCGGGGTCGGCCGTCAAATCGGCATTGAGGCGGACGACGAAGGCGTCCTGAGAACCGACGAAGGTTGAAATTCCCCCGCCGTCGGTCCAGGGGAGACAGCCCGTGTAAATGTAAGGATAACTGCCGATGGGGCAATAACTTGTTGAGCCCACGACATAGACGTCATGGGGTTCTTCCGGATGGACGGCAATATCATATGTTGAATCATTGGATTGGCCCCCCAGGTAGGTTGTCCTTCTCAAACCAAGATCCATATTGAATTTGGCGGCAAAACCGTCATATAAAGCTGTGCTGCCGTAAACATTCACCGTTGTTTGGGCGGCGTTTTCGGTTTTCGGCAGGTCCTTGGATTTGGTGGTCCCGGTGATGTAAACCGCCCGGTCCAGGGGATCCGCCGACTCATCGTCATATAGCGTAATCGCAATGCCATTATCCTTCAAACTGCCGCCGAAATAGCGGGATTTCTCCAGGGTGCTCAGATCGAAACTAAGCCGGGCAACGAAGGCATCTTCGTTGTCGCCGCGGGTATTATAGATTGTCACGGGAAAGTGCCCGTCCGTTGTCCCGACGATATAAACCGCACCGTCGGGCCGGCGGATGGCCAGATCGTAAATGATGTCTTCTCCGCTGCCTCCCAGATAGGTGAACTGGACCGCCGTGAAATCCATGTCGATCAGGGCGATAAAGGCATCCTGATTATAGCCCTGGTGCGTTTGATACATGGCGATGCCCGGAAAATCGTTGGACATCGTAGAACCTGCTACGTAAATATACCGTTTGCCGGCGATAATATTTGTGGCAATGCTCGTGGCCTCATCGTCTTGAGTGCCCCCCAGATAGGTGGACAGGAGGGGATCGATAATGAGTTCTCTTTCGGGATCGTATAGGCCCACTTTGAAACTATAGGTGTTTTCTCTCAGCTCGTAGGCGACGTCTACGGCCTGCCGTTTGCCGTTCAAAAGCTGATAAGCAACGGGGCGGGTAAAGGCGATCTCTCCCTTTTTTGTGTATGCCACCAGTTCGCCTTCACTGTTGATGCTCAGCAGACCGGCACCGTGGACTTTCATCCGGATAACCCCCGGATCGGATCGGGGGCGAATACGGAATATCTTTTCCACGTTGTTTCCGTAAGCCCTCAATAAGACTTGAATTCCATCATAGACTTCGCCCAGAGTGACGCTGTTGTAGGTTGGCAAATGCGTGTGCCACTTCCCCGGATCGCTGCCCTTGAAATAATGAATGCGGGTGGGTGACTTTTCGTTTCCCCGGGGCATCAAAACGGTTCCGCCGATCAATTCCTCTTTGAGGGTAAGGCGATCACGCGTTTTTTCATCTTTAGCAGGCAGGGCATAGACCAATTTACCGTCGCGCGTCACAAAAAGGGTGCCGCCGAAGGTTTGCGCGTAAAAGCGGACATCCGGATGGGTTTGCCCGTAATTCTCGACGAAAGGAATGGACAGGGTATGGAGCCGGGCGGCGGCATTTGCCGTTTCTTCCGATTGCGGCGATGTGACCGCGCAGGCCTGACCGGGCAAGGAAAAAAAGACGGTAATGACAATCAAAACCAAAAGGGTTTTTGCGATGGATGAATTCATGACGCCCTCCTCGCTTTACGATATGAATCGAGTTAGGGTTTATGAGTGGGTTGTCTCTGAAAAGCGACTTCTTGCGGCTAAAGTATAAGGATAGCAGCGTTCCTGTGTCAAGATGAATTTAAGGCGGCCGGGCCGGACCCGATAAGCCCGGGGTGAGGTTTTATCGACATTCACATTGACAAAGGAGAACTAAAAATAATAAATCACAATGAAATATGATTTTATCAAGGTCCGTCAATCAGGCACAGGGTGCCGGGGATGGCAGTTGCGATAACGTTATCAGGCACGGAGGGTATGGATGGCGATAAAAAAGAAAATCATCGTCAAGTCGACGCTGGTAGAGATGGACGGGGATGAGATGACCCGCGTCATGTGGCGGATGGTCAAAGACAAGCTGCTTTTTCCGTATCTGGATATGAAACTGGATTATTACGACCTCCATGTCAAGCATCGGGACGATACGGACGACCGGGTGACCGTGGAGGCGGCCAACGCCATCATGACCCATGGCGTCGGCGTCAAGTGCGCCACCATCACGCCGACGGAAGACCGCGTCCGGGAATATCAGTTGAAAAAAGCTTGGAAATCTCCCAACGGCACCATCCGGGCCATGCTGGACGGCACCGTCTTTCGGACCCCCATTATGGTGAAAAATATCCGGCCCTTTGTTTCCCCCTGGAAAAAACCCATTACCATCGGCCGGCACGCCTATGGCGATGTCTATGACAACACGGAGATGCGCATCGACGGTCCGGGCAGGGCGGAGATCGTTTTCACACCGGCAGGGGGCGGCGAACCTTCCCGGAAGACCCTTGCCGAGTTTGCCGGCCCCGGAATCGTCCAGGGCATCCATAATACCGATCCGTCCATCAGGAGCTTTGCCCGGTCCTGCTTTACTTTGGCCCTGGATCGCAAGATCGATGTGTGGTTTAGCACCAAGGACACCATTTCCAAGATTTATGACACCCGCTTCAAGGACATTTTCGCGGATGAATATAAAACCCATTGGGAGGCGAAATTCCGAGAGGCGGGGATTGAATATTTCTTCACCCTCATCGATGATGCCGTCGCCCGCGCCGTCCGGTCGGAAGGGGGATTTCTCTGGGCTCTGAAGAATTACGACGGCGACGTCATGTCCGATATGATCGCCTCCGGCTACGGGAGCCTGGCCATGATGACGTCCGTCCTCGTCTCGCCCCGGGGCCATTTCGAATATGAGGCGGCTCACGGAACCGTTCAGCGGCATTATTATAAATATCTCAAGGGGGAAGAGACGTCCAGTAATTCCATGGCCCTCATCTTTGCCTGGACTGGAGGCCTACGGAAGCGAGGAGAGTTGGACGCCACGCCCGATGTTGTCGCCTTTGCCGATACCTTGGAAAAGGCGGCCATCGCCACCGTGGAGTCCGGTGTCATGACGGGTGACCTCCTGGCGGTGGCCGATAAGCAGCCGGGCAACCGGAAGGTCAATACGGAAGGGTTTATCGATGCCATTGCCGAGACCCTGGACAGGATGCTGCCATAGCATTGATATTTTCAATGCGTTAAAATGATCATGCATATAAATAACATGATGAAAAAAAATATCACCGACATGTCCCTGAAAGAGCTCGAAGCGTTCATTGCCCATCTGGGGAAGGAAAAATACCGGGCCAGGCAGATCATGAAATGGCTCTACCAACAGGGGGCGGCGTCATTTGAGGAGATGACGACCTTGTCGAAGGCCTTCCGGGAAGAAATTGCCGGTCTGGCCCGCATCGGGCGGCCCATCGTTGAGGAGGTCCAGACCTCCCGGGACGGGACGAAGAAGGTCCTCTTTAAGCTGGAGGACGGCCTGTTTATTGAAAGCGTTCTCATCCCCGGGAAGAACCACTGGACGGCCTGTCTGTCCACCCAGGCGGGCTGCGCCATGGGCTGCCGGTTCTGTCTGACGGCGAAGCAGGGTTTTAAAAGAAACCTCCTACCGTCGGAGATCACGGGGCAGATGACGCAGATGCAGTTCAACATCCCCGAGGGGCCACAGCTCAAAAACATCGTCCTCATGGGGATGGGGGAGCCTCTGGCCAATTACGATAATGTCCTGACAGCCATCGGCATCATGACCTCGGATCACGGTCTGGGATTTTCCAACCGCAAAGTGACCCTGTCCACCTGCGGCCTGGCGCCCATGATCAAAAAGCTGGGGGAGGATATCTGCATCAACCTGGCCGTTTCGCTCAACGCCCACGACAACAAAACGCGGAGCTTTCTCATGCCCGTCAACAAGACCTATCCCCTGGAAACCCTCCTGAAGGCCTGCCGTACTTATCCCATGCCCGGCCGACGGATGCTCACCTTTGAGTATATCCTGATTCCCGATGTAAATGCCTCCCCGCGGGACGCGGAGAAACTCGCCCGCCTCCTCAAAGGGATGCGCTGCAAGCTCAATTTGATCCCGTATAACGCCTATCCCGGATCGCCCTTCAGGGCACCCACGGACGAAGAGGTCAGGGCCTTCCAGCAGGTTATCCTTGATAATCACTATACCGCCATCATCCGCACCAGCCGGGGCAGCGACATCCTTGCCGCCTGCGGCCAGTTGAGCGGCAGCCGGTCGGCCGCTTAAGGCCTCAGACCCGCCATATACTGGAAGATGTAGATCAAATCGGCGACGCCCAAGGCGCCGTCGTGGTTGACGTCGGCCCGGGAGAAGATATCGGAGGTGCCGAGTGGCTGACGGGAGATAATCTTCAGGACTGTGATGGCATCGGCAAGATCGATGGAACCGTCTTCGTTGACGTCTCCGGCCAGGCGATTCAGACCGCTCAAATCGATGCCGAGGATTCCGGCAATGGTTTCGATGCTGTCGTCGGCCTCCGGGCAGGAGATGTTCAGGACATAGCCGTCATCCACGCCTTGTTCGTAATCATACTGAGAATATTGAGTCGGAGAAATGATTTTTCTTAACGACGCTGTAATCGTGTAGCGTTCCTGGGTGAAGGTATCGGTGATGGCGATATCCCCCACTTCAATAAATGTTGCATCGTTTTTGTCTAAAACAGCCGTGTAAAAGGCCTGGTTGCCGTAACCGCGGTAACCGCTGATGGTGCAGGAACCGTCCAGGATGACCGGATGCCGGTAGACGGATTCTTGATCTTGAAAGCGGCCCGTCATGGCAAAGGCCTTTCCAAAACCGACGGATTGGTCCGTTGTGAGGACGACAAAAAATTTTTCCGTTTTTTGACCGGCCGCCTCGGCGGTGACGGTGATGCGGCCGGCGGCGCCACCGGAAACGGCACTGGGGGTCAAAACAAGAATGCTGCCTTCCATTCGGGCCTGGACGGCGGCCTCGTAACCGGACGTTACCGACAGGAATAAAGCGTCGCCGTTTTCATCCCGGGCATCGATAAAGATCTTTTCCTCTGTCGATGCATCCTGCAGGACCCGGTCGGCAAGGACTGTGTTGATAACGGGCGGTACGTCCGTGCCCCCTCCGGATGCCCACTGACAATCACTGCCGCTGCAGGGCTTGACGGGGAAATAGATCTGCAGGTCGCCGGGGTTGGTGATGAAATCAATGTTATATTCGGTTATTTCAATGGTTTCATCGAGATAATAGAAGTCATCGGCTTTTCCGCCCCAACCCATATTGAGATGGATTTTACGGCCGGTGCCGTCGGCGGCATAGCCGTCAGCGACAACCATGTGGCCGGGCAGGCTCAGCAAAACGGGCCGTTCGGCGTCGATTTCCGCCGTTAAGGTGCTGAAGAAGGTTTCGGCGTTCTCATTCGAGATGCTGCTGATGTTATTAGAATAGCCGAAATTTTCAATCAGGGCCTGGACATTGACGGAGGCGGAAGACCCGGCGATGCCGTAAACCGTGTGATTGGCAATCCCCACATCGCTTAGAAGGCCGGCCACCTGATCGGCCTGCCAGGCCGGTGTGGCCGCATCCAGCGTATCGGGCATGTGCTGCCAGTTATAGGTCTTGAACAGGATCGCCTTCAGGGTCTCACCGTTCCATTGATAGGATGCCGTTCCCCTGCCTGCCGACGGATAGCCGTAGTATTTCATGATCTGGGCCAGGGCCGTATTGGCGCAACCCGTTACGGTGGCCAGGCCCGCGAGGCGGGGGGTGAATTTATTAAACGGATAATTCTGATGCCAGGCCGTCTGCAGAAGCCAGGTGTCGGGCGTGTAGGTCAGGGGCCGGCGCATATCGCCGATGTTCAAGAGAAACGACCAGCGGGCGGGGTTTTCACCGGCCTCCAGGATCGAGCGATCCCCCGTCTTTTCCCGGACCTGCGTGATTCGGGCATGGGCTTCCATTTCTTTTAGAAAATAGAGACGCACCGGCGGCGGCAGATCCTCAAAGGGTCGTGTGAGGGAGTAGGCCTTGACGGGGGTCAGATATGTGCTGGGGGACAGCAGAATATAACCGCCTCCGTCCAGTGATGCCAGGGCGCCGATGGTGACTTTGGGGAGTTGGGGATTCAGTCTGTTTTCTTCAAGAATGTCAACGGAAACGATGGCTTTGGGGCTGTTCAGATGAAGGAGCAGCCCGGCCGCCGCCTCCCGATAAGGCATTTCCGCATGAGCAGGGGAAAAGCAAAACAAGACCCCCAAGATGACGGCTATGTTGGCTAAAAATATTTTTGTCGTTTTTGTATCCATATTATTCCCCTCAATTGGGTGATTTCACCATCCTTGACGGCGATAATCAATTTTCCGAGGCGGCGGTTAGGGATGTTTCTTTTCCGACAGATTTCGCATACCTTTTTGTTTCCCTGAACGCAAAAAACGGTTTTAGGAATTTGGAAGGATAGTAGATACCGGCATGGATGACTTCACTGTTGCGGTTGCTGATTTTCTGTCCGAATGAACGATTTTTACCAATATGTAAAATAGATTGGTAGGATGCGGACCGTTCCTCCGCAACGGCCAGTCCAACAACGCCGGCACCGATAATGGTGATATTGAATTCGTCCATATAAGAGGGAGTCTATAGAAAATTCGAATCGACAAGTCAAGGCGTTAATAACAGGCTTAATCGTGAACAGTGAAATGTGACAGCCCCGTAAAAAGTCGTATTCCCCTCCCGTGGTGGGAGGGGATTAAGGAGAGGGGGATTTTCAACTTTTTACGAGTCCGTCAAATTTAAAGTGCAAGGCTCAAGGAACATCGGATAAAGAGGTTCAGAATAGTGACAAGAAGATAAACGGATTCCGGTTCAAGATGGGTTCATTAGCTATAACTGGACATGTTGTTGATGAATTCTTCGTTCCTTGCCCCTTTCACCTTGCACTCGTATTCCGGTTCCAATGGGCGGCCTTTTATGCCCATTAACTCGAAGATTTTCAGTTTACCCAGGGTTTGTCCGGCGTCATAAATACCGAACTCACGGACATCAAGAGGCATATCAATAACGGCCTGACAACTTTTTTCACTGATCAAAATGCTGTTGGGCATTGATTTGGTCAGGTCCTGCAGGCGAAAGACGATATTGACGGAATCGCCGATAACCGTATAATCCATTTTTTTATCGAAACCGATATTGCCGACAACAACCTCACCGGTATGGATGCTGATGCCCATCGTCAGTTCGACGTCGATTTCTTTGGATATATAGTCGTTGATGTCGGTCATGGTATTCTGCATTTCGAGAGCTGCCGCCACGGCATTGTCGGCGTCATACACACCGGATATGGGGGCGCCGAAAAGGGCCAGAAAGCCGTCGCCGAGGTACTTGTCAACAATGCCGTTGTGTTTGAAGACGATTTCCCCCATCATCATAAAGAAGTAGTTCAATATGGCCAATGTCCGCTGGGGCCGGATACGCCTGGAAATCATCGAGAATCCGCGCATGTCGATATTGAGCAGGGTCAATGTCTTAAGCTCTTCGATAACCGGTTTTTCCGAGGACGAGTTATAGATGATCTTATCCACGATTTCTTTGGGTACAAATTTCTGGAACATGTTGCGGATGCTGCGTTCATGTTCGGCCATGGATAGAGTTTCCTGATACAAGCGGGCATTTTCGAGGGCGATGCTCAACGACGTGGAAATGGACTGCAGCAAATGGAGATCGTTTTCATTAAAATCGGAGTTGCGTTTGTTCAAGACCTCAATGGCACCCAGCACCTTACCCTGTGATATGATGGGAACGCAGAGAACCGACCTGGTTTTATAGCCGGTGAGATGATCAATGGCCGGATCAAACTGGGTGGATTCTTTCGTGTTTCGCACCAGGATGGCTTCGCCCCGTGCGGCGGAATAACCGGAGATGCCTTTGCCCATCTTTACCGTAATATTTTGGAGCGCGGCGACATCATTTTCGTCGTTAAAGGCCACTTTAAAATGGAGTTCGTCTTTCTCCAGGATAAGCAGTGAGCCGGCTTCCACATCCATGATGGCCTGAATCATTTCCATGGTTCGTTTTAGGACTTCTTCCATATCGAACGTTGAGGAGGCAAGGGCGCTGCCGATCTGTTTGATCGTCTCCATCTCGTGATCTCTTTTGGTCGCGTAGCTGGCCAGTTTATTCCGTTCCATGGCGAATGACATGATTTGTGAGAATGTTTCGATAGGTTCCTGTTCGTTTTTCAGTGTTTCGGTTTGGAGACTTCCCAGCGCTAAAACCCCCCGGGTGTGGCCGCCGGTCTTGAGCGGAGAAAGCAGGATCGATTTCATATTATGGCGGAAAAAAAGGTCATTTTCCAAAGGATGACAAGGATGTTGCTCTTCTTGAATGAAAAGGGTGCTTTCCTGTTTTATGACTTTATCAAATGCGGATCCCTCATAGACGTAATGATTGTTTTTGGCAATACTCAGGGGGATGAAAGACAGAAAATCGAGCAGGGACAAGGTGTCGTGGGCGTTTTCTTCTTTGGTCATGACCACGGCCAGGTCAAAGGGAATATATTCCCTCATTTGATTGAGAAGGGCATGGATAAGTTCGCTGTTACGCAGGCTCGAGTTCATGAGCATAAAAAGGTTCTCAATCAGTTTCAGGTTCTTGATTGTTTCCTCCTTATCCTTCGCCAGGCTGATGTTGTCATACGCGAAGGCGGCATTACTCAGAAGCGGCGCCAAAATCTCGGCATCGGCGGTTGTAAACAGGGAGTCATCATTCTTCCGGGAAAGTGTCAAAACGCCGAAAACTTCATGAATTCCCTTCAAGGGCATGCAGATGAAGGATTTTGTGCCGTATTGACTCCGATTTTCCCGTCCGAAACGATTGTCCTTTTCAATGTCGTCTATGATTAACGGCAGTTTATTGATGACGGCAAACTTGGCAATGCTTGAGTTGAATTCGATGCGATCGCCTTTCTTGAGAATATCCCCCAGTCCGAAAGTTGTTTCCACGATAAACGCGTCTTTATTGGGGCGTTTCAAGATCAGGATGGACCCAATATCCGCGTTTGCTATTTTTAAAGCTCGTTCAAGAGTGATATGGAAGAGATCTTCCGTTTCGAAGGTTACATAACACAGATCGGACAGTTCCTTAAGCGTCCAGATCTGTGAAGCCATTTTTTCATTATTTTTGTGGGTGTTTTTTACCTCGTTTTCCAGAATCTCAAGAGATTGTTCCATACCCATCAGTTCATCGGCACAAATAGGCAGATCACCGTGCTCGATGTCTTTTGCGATCAGTTCCAGCATGCTTTGAGATAACGTTATGATTCGATCGCAGATTTTACGCAGCACGACATAGCCGGAAAAGGACGTGCAAAGAAAGATAATAATAAATAACGGGATGTAATGATCCTCCAGGAAGCCGTGTTTTGTGGCAATGTAGAAAAAGCACAAAATAGGCACCAGAAAAAAAAGAGCGAATACAATGGTGAGTTTATCGTATAGGTTCTTCGTTTTTCCGGATAAACTGATATTTTTATTTTTCAACGATACACCCATATTAAAGGATCATCCTAAAAAAATGATCGAATGAGCAGGATCAGAGATCTGTATGGTGAATGATATTCACATTGCCGGCTCAGAGCGGCATCTTCAAATCATAACAAAAATAACCGGTTATCATTAAAGCTTTTGCCAACAACTATGTTATCGGCAAAAAAGGCACTTTAATAAATTATTTTTTCAATACCGTCTTTTCTTTATGCTGCTTTAAAAAAAATTAAATATTTCTTGACAAAGTGCCGTATTTACTTTAGTAAGCGCAGAAAGGTCAAAAATATTAAGGGTCTTATAAAAATGACGTACGGTGGAAACAAAGAGAGAAATTTAGCTTTGAATCTATTATCCCTTCTGGGCCTCGCTCTTCTTTGCCTGCTCCATATTTCCTGCCCGTCGTTTTTAGGAAAATCGTAACCACTTAAAAATATTAAACCTAAAGGCCATGGGCAGCAAGTCCATGGCCTTTTTTTATTTCCCAAAATGAAAGGAGAGATGATCATGAGTCCAAAAACAAAAAAGGAGAGAGTTTACATTTTTGACACGACATTAAGAGACGGGGAGCAGTCGCCGGGAGCCAGTATGAACCCGGAGGAAAAAATCCAGCTCGCCAAAAGACTGGAATCCCTGGGGGTGGATATTATCGAAGCGGGTTTTCCGATCACATCCGATGGTGACTTTGAGTCGGTCAAGCAAATTGCCGGTGTGATCAAGAAGTCGCAGATTGCCGCCCTGGCCCGGGCCAACCAGCTCGATATCGATCGGGCGTGGGAGGCCATTGCGGAAGCTGCGAAGCCCATGATCCATGTCTTTCTCTCTTCATCGGACATTCATCTCAAATATCAATTGCGGAAGACGCGCAATGACGTCTTGAAATCGGCCTGTGATATGGTGAAACATGCGGCCGCCTATCCGGCGAAAATTGAGTTTTCGCCCATGGACGCCACACGGACGGACCGGGATTACCTCTGTGATATCGTTGAAGCCGTTATTGACGCCGGCGCCACGACCGTCAATATCCCGGATACGGTGGGTTATGCCATCCCCGTAGAGTTCGGCGAATTGATTGCTTATCTTTTTGATAAGGTAAAAAATATCAATAAGGCCGTCATTTCCGTGCATTGTCATAACGATCTGGGGCTGGCCGTCGCCAATTCACTGGCGGCGGTTCAAAACGGTGCCCGACAAGTGGAATGCACGATCAACGGCATTGGGGAGCGGGCCGGAAACGCCGCGATGGAAGAAATCGTGATGGCTCTGGACACGAGGAAAGATTTCTTCAATTATTATACGGATATCAAGACGAAAAACATCTATCAGACCTCGAGACTGCTGACCCAGATTACCGGCATCGCCGTTCAGCCGAACAAGGCGATCGTCGGCGCCAACGCCTTCGCCCACGAGTCAGGAATTCATCAGGACGGCATGATCAAGGAGAGAACCACCTATGAGATTATGAAACCGGAATCCGTCGGTATATCGGAGAGCCATATCATCTTGGGCAAGCATTCCGGCCGCCATGCCATTAACGAGCATTATAAGAAGATGGGTTATAACCTGAAAGAGCAGGAACTGAACCGGATTTATGTACGGTTCAAGGAACTGGCTGATTTGAAAAAAGAGGTTTTTGACGAAGATCTGGAAGCGATCCTCTTTGAAGAAATTTTAAGAGTGACGGATAAATATAAGCTGATCTATTTGAACATCGTCAGCGGAAGCGTTGCCGTTCCCACCGCGACCTTGCAAATGGAAATCGACGGCGTCTTGTTCCAGGATGCCGGCTTTGGTGTCGGACCGGTGGACGCAACATTTTCCGCCATTCGAAAGATCACCAAGACGGATTACCATTTGATGAAATATGCCGTGAATGCCATTACGGGCGGGACGGATGCCCAGGGCGAGGTGACGGTTCAGCTTCAATTCAATGGCCGTTCCGTCGTCGGCCACGGTGCCGACCCCGATGTTCTCGTCGCTTCGGCCAAGGCTTATATCAATGCCCTGAACCGGCTGGAATGCATCAAGGGGAACACGGAAGAGATTGTGGTGGAATGAAAATATAATGAATAGAGACAAGGAAGTAGTGACGAGAGATTATCAGCAGACCAGGTTTAGAAAGCGGGTTATCAGGTATCAGTCGATGGATAGCCAATAGTAATTTGAATCATTTATGCCGGCAGGTGACGGGTTTTAAGTGACCCGTCGCCTTTTTTCATTGACTATTTACCATTCACTTTAGAGCCGTTTCTTGAACCTCATCTTCATCCGGCCGATCATTTAAAGAACTTTAACTTTCCCGGGATGTTCATCCGTGATTTCTCCGACCATGCAAGCGTCTTGAACGCCGGCGGCATGCAGTTTATCAATCAGCGGCTCGGCTTGTGCAGCCGCTAGGGCAATCAACAGACCTCCCGCCGTCTGCGGATCGAACAGGACGTCCACCATCCAGTCAGGACATTCCGGCGCCGTTGCGACAAGATGTTCGCGAAATTTCCGATTGCGGTGCAGTCCGCCCGGCACGATGCCCATTTCAATGAATTCTTTTATCTCCGGAAAATAAGGGATGGATGCGGAATATATCACCAGACCCACAGAGCTTCCATCAATCATTTCCAAGGCATGGCCGAGAAAACCAAAGCCCGTGACGTCCGTACAGGCATGAACGTCGGGTGTTTCCATCATGCATTCTGCTGCCTGTTTATTCAGAGCGGTCATGCATTGGGTCGCTTTTTCAACCAGGTGGTCAGGCGCAAGATCGCCTTTGACGGCCGTACTGACAATGCCGGTCCCCAGCGGTTTGGTCAGAATCAGTTTGTCACCCTTTCGGGCGCCTCGGTTTAAGAGAACTTTTTGCGGATGGATGACGCCGGTTACGGATAATCCGTACTTCAGCTCATTATCTTCCACACTGTGCCCACCGACGAGTGTCACGCCGGCTTCGCGCATTTTATCGAGGCCGCCGAGAAGGATCCGGTGCAGGATGTCCATCTCCAGGGAATTGACGGGGAAACAAACAATATTCATGGCTGTGAGCGGTTTGCCCCCCATGGCGTAAACGTCGCTCAAGGCATTGGAGACGGCAATCTGACCAAAGGTATAGGGGTCGTCAACAATGGGGGTGAAAAAGTCAACGGTTTGAATCAATGCCAGATCATCGGATAATTGATAAACGCCGGCGTCCTCGTTTCCCTCCATCCCCGTGATCAGTCTCGGGTCGGAAACGAGCGGCAAACCCTTCAGGGCGTGGGCCAGATCCTCAGGCCCGATTTTACAGGCTCAACCGGCACCGTGGACGGTTTCGGTCAAGCGGATTTTCTCTTTTTCCTGCATCGGTGCATCCTTCCTGAGACTGGCCGGCTTGAAAAACATCGATCAATATATCGTAAAAAAACGTCTTCGGGATTGAAGCGTCGAAATTTATAACAAGTCTCGGTAATATGTCAAATTCATAATTTATATAACCGGACTTTGATTATGCCTATAAACTATGATATGGGGAATTCATGAGTTACAGCCAATTTAAAAACATTACGATCCAACAGCTGGAAATACTGATCGAACTGGTGGAAGCCGGCAGTTTTACGCAGGCGGCTCGCCGGATATATCTGTCGCAGCCCACTTTGACGAAACATATTAAAAACCTCGAAGAAATGATCGAATTTCCAGTAGTAATCCGGACGAGGGGCGGCGTTTCGTTGACGCCGGAAGGTCGCATTCTTTATGATCATGCCAGGCGGATATGCCGGCTGCGGGACGATGCCCATGATAAGATCCTGAAGCTCAAGGATCAGGATAGGGGTGACATATTTGTCTGCGCCAGCAATATACCGTCGACCTATATACTGCCCCGGCTTTTAGGCGGATTTCAGAAACTTTATCCACGTATTCGGATCCAGATACAGGTGGGCGATAGTGAAGAGGCTCTCCAAATGGTCCTGACCGGTCAGTCGGAAATCGGTTTTGTCGGCAAGGAACCGCATGAAAAAAGGCTTAATGTGGAACCCTTGTGGACCGATCAACTGGTTCTGGCGGCTCCGGCGGATCATGAGTGGCAAAAAGTTCCCGCGATCACGCTGACGGAGCTGGCCAAGGTGCCGTTTATTATCCGTGAGAGAGGATCGGGGACCAGAGAGACTCTGGATATCTATCTCCAGAAAAATGCCGGTGTGAATCTTTCGGATTTTACCGTCGTTTGTGAAATGGGGAGTTCCGAAGCGGTAAAAGAAGCCGTGATAGCAGGGGTCGGCGTGTCGATTCTGTCCGATCAGGCCGTCGCCAGGGAGCGTGAAGAGGGAATCATCGCCGTCATTCCCATCAGAGATTTTCATATAGAAAGAAATTTTTATTTGATTTATAAGAAGCAATTCAATTTAATGGCCTACCACCGGAGATTCCTTGACTTTGTCCGGAAGAACAGAAACGGCGAAGGGTCAAAAAGATGATAGATTCGAGGAACAAGGACAAGATAATTAAAAGGTTAAAGGGGCACGTTAGGGTTAACGATGAACATCAGATATTACAGTACAAATCGAAATCTTGATTCCGTGGCGGACCTTGTTCCGTTTAAGGGGACCGTGACGTTTAAAGAAGCACTTCTGCAGGGACAAGCGCCGGACGAAGGGCTTTTTATGCCGTTCCCTGTTCCTGCTTTAGCCATGGATGACATCATGGCCCTCAAGGGTTTGCCGTATACGGCGGCAGCCGAGCTGGTGGCCGGGGCCTTTCTGGATGAAGAAATCCATACGGATATCTTAAAAGGCATTATTGCGGAGGCATATAACTTTCCCGTGCCCATTGAAAGGGTCAAAGACCGGCTGTACATCCTGCGGCTGGATCAGGGGCCGACCGCTTCGTTCAAAGATTTTGCCGCCCGGATAATGGCGCGACTGATGAGCCACTTTCGCCGTCCGGGGGAAAGGCTTAACGTCCTGGTGGCAACCTCCGGGGATACGGGCAGCGCCGTCGGCGAGGCCTTTAAGGGTGTTGCCGGCATTGATGTGCATATCCTGTATCCGAGGGAAGAAGTCAGCGATATGCAAAAGAAGCAGTTGGACACGATCGGCGACAATGTGCGGGCCATCTCCATCGAAGGGAAATTTGATGATTGTCAGAATCTGGTCAAGCAGGCCTTTTCCGATCCGGCACTGGCCAAATACAATCTGACTTCGGCCAATTCCATCAATTTCGGCCGGATTCTTCCCCAAATCGTTTACTATGTCTATTGTTATGCCCAGCTCGCGGTGCGGGGTGAGGAAATTGTGTACTGTGTTCCGTCGGGAAATTTCGGCGACGCTCTGGGCTGCGAATTTGCCGGAAGAATGGGCCTGCCGGTGAAGAAACTCCTTATGCCCACCAATGCCAATGACGAATTTCCCCGGTTTCTGAAAACAGGCGTCTACGAAAAAATATCACCGTCGCGGGCCAGTATATCCAATGCCATGAATGTGGGAAATCCCAGCAATCTGGCCCGCTTTTTTGATCTGTACGGCGGCACGGTCGACCGAACGGGAAAAGTCCACAAAATTCCCGATCTCGATGAGATGAAGCGGCGGATAGAATCCGTCAGCGTATCGGATCAACAAACCAGAGAGACCATCAAAAAAGTCTACCGGGACTTTCATGTTATCCTGGAGCCCCATGGGGCTGTAGGGTGGTATGGCCTTGAATCTTATCTCGACCGTTCCGCTGATCCCGCCCTCTGTGTCTGTCTGGAAACGGCTCATCCGGCTAAGTTTCCCGGGGAACTTAATGATTTGCTGGGCTTTGCGCCCGCTTTACCGAACAGTATGAAAGAGCTGGCAAAAAGGACGGGAGAACCGTTTTTCCTCTCTTCGGGCTATCCGGAATTTAAGCGGTTTCTCGAACGGCATTTAATGATCAATGAATAAACGGAAGGAATTCTCATGCGGGATTCGACAAAGACAAAAGCGCAGCTCATTTCTGAAGTGGAAGAACTCCGTCAGCGCGTGAAAGAATTGGAACGGGAGGGAAGCCGCGGCAAGTATCTGGAGGATATTCTGCAGGCCAGCCAGTACCGACTGAAATATCTTCTGACTTACAGCAAGGCCCTGATCTACAGCACAAAAATACAAAATGACAAGCACAACTTCACACTACACAGCGTTGATTTTGTCAGTGATAATATCAGGCAGGTCCTTGGATATGAACCGCACGAGATCACCGGCGATCCAGCGGCCTGGATGGTGCGCGTTCATCCCGACGATGCGGCGCTTTTCGATATCAACGCGAAAAGACTCTTCAAAGAAGGGCACCAAACTTCTGAGTATCGATTCCGGGACCTGGATGGAAACTGGCACTGGTTTCATGATGAAATGCGACTCATTCATGATAAGGCCACGGGGCAGCCGTATGAAGTCGTCGGGGTGTGCTTCGATATTACCAATCGCAAACAGATGGAGGAAGAGCTGCGGCTCCTTTCCGTCACGGATCAACTGACGGGACTGTATAACCGGCGGGGATTTATCGCCTTCGCCGAGCAGCAGTTGAAGTTGACGGCAAGAAGAAAGAGGGGGTTGCTGCTGTTTTTTGCCGATCTGGACGGGATGAAGGCCATCAACGATAATTTCGGTCACGAGGAAGGCGACCGCGCCCTGCTTGAAACAGCGAATATTTTAAGAGAGACGTTCCGGGAAACGGACATCCTGGCCCGTATCGGCGGGGATGAGTTTGCCATCCTGACCATCGATTCGCCGGAGATGACGGCGGACATTCTCATCGATCGTCTGCAGACTCATATAGAAGCCCACAATGCCTTAAAAGATAAGCCTTTTGCCATATCCATGAGCATCGGCATGTCAACGTGTGATTCGAAAGCCATGCGTTCCCTGGATGAACTGATGTCCATGGCGGATAAAAAAATGTACGAAAATAAAAAAAGGAAAAGTGGGTAAACGTCTCAGCCGTCAAATCTGATAGCTGTTTTTCCCCTTGTCTTTCGCCTGATACATGGCCGCGTCGGCATGTTTGAGCAGGGTATCGGCGTCATCGCCGTGGTCAGGAAAGACGGCAATGCCGATGCTGGGCGTGATGGTCAGCCGATGCTCCCCCAAGACGAACATCCGCTTAAAGTTTTGCAAAATCTTATCCGCCACATGATGCGTGTTCTTGAGCTCTTTGATTAAAGGCAGCAGGAGGGTGAATTCATCGCCGCCCATCCTGGCGACGGTATCGCTTTTGCGGACAACATTTTGGAGAAGATCAGCGACGGCTTGCAAAAGCAGGTCCCCGATATGGTGACCGTAAGTGTCATTAACGGTTTTAAAACCGTCCAGATCGATGACCATAATGGCCAGAGGTTGCTTATTGCGTTTTGCCATTTCCAGAGCCACGGTGAACCGGTCGAAAAAAAGCAGGCGATTGGGCAGACCGGTGAGAAAGTCATGGTAGGCCAACTGCCGGATGATGGTTTCATGGTTTTTTCGTTCCGTTACATTGCGAACCAGGCCGCGGAAGCCGACGGGCTCGCCCTTCGCATCCTTGATCAAGGATGCCGTTTCTTCCATATTGATGATCTGTCCGTCTTTTCTTTTAAGCTCCCATTCGATACCGCTCGCCGCTCGTCCGGCTTCAAAGATTTCGATGAACATATTGGCTAATCTATCGGCGTTGTCCTTATCCATATACTCAGTAAAACTTGACGCGATCCACTCCTCGCGGGTGTATCCCAGAATTTTGAGGTAGGCGTCATTGCAGAAAAGGGGCTTGCCCAGCAAGTCTACTTCATAATAACCGTCTTCGATATTTTCAATGATGCTGCGGTAACGCTCTTCGCTTTGTCTGATCCGCTCCATCATCATGTTGCGTTCCGTCACGTCGCGCGAGATGCCCCGGAAACCGACAACATTATCCTGCACATCGTTAATCGGCGATACGGATATTTCAATGTTGCGAATGCCCTCATCTGTTACAAAATCGAGAGGGACATCGTTTTTGGCCGCTTTCGTTCGATAAACCTCATTGAAGATTTCCAGCATGCGCTTGGCATCTTCCGGACTCATAAACTCACGAAAATTCGCATCGAGATAATAACGGTTGCGACTCTCACTAATTCTTCTCTGGGCCTGTCGGTTGAGGAATTTGAAATTACCCTTAAGATCCACTTCATAGTAAGAGTCATCAATATTTTCCAGAAGTTCGAGCGTCT
The DNA here is from genome assembly GCA_016928025.1 of Deltaproteobacteria bacterium. Lineage (GTDB taxonomy): Bacteria > Desulfobacterota > Syntrophia > Syntrophales > JAFGHS01 > JAFGHS01. The sequence goes on along the minus strand of JAFGLN010000100.1, from coordinate 21,289 downwards.
TTTCCTCGCTCAGTCTCAGGGCTTCTTCCGTATGTTTGCTGTCGGTGACATCCTTCGCGATAACGCTTATCGATGTGATGCCGTTGTCCGGTCCCAGTGAACGGACGGGGCTGAAGGTCTGCAGGAAAATTCGCTGATCCTTTTCCGAACGGTATTCGTGACTTAGGGATTTACCCGTGGAAACAACCTCTTCAAGGCATTCGTGAAACTGTCGGCTGTCTAATTGGGAATGGAAGTCGTCGTAATGTTTTCCCCGGATCTCGTTGGCGGAAAGACCCAACCATGTGCTGTACGCCAGGTTTAACAAAAGATACCGCCCGGCATGGTCGACGAGGAAAATGAAATCGCTGGTCGATTCGACAATAGTAAGGTATGCTTCCAGAAGTCTTCGACCCCGTCTGACCTGCTCTTCCAGATTCTGCACCTTCGGTTCCATATTGTCCTGGGATGGTCGGTTGGTCATGACGAAAACCCTTTTTGGATCAAATCATGAATGTCACCTCCATATGATCGTTTGGCCGCCTTGTCAAGGCAAAAAACATTCTTTCATCGGAAGTGAATTCTTATCTTCAGCGAAGTCCCGATATCGCCGCATCCATCTTATCATAAAAACAATCGGAAACGGTCGGATGCCGGTTTTTCACTTGACCTGGGAAGACCATTTCAACTATTTTAGGCATCATGATAAGGAATTGAGGGATACGATGCATCGACTTAAAGCGTATCGTTTCTGTCCCAAGTGCGGCGGAAAATTGGAGTGCAAACTTCTGAAATCAGGGGAACCGAAACGTTTTGTCTGTTCCCAGTGCCAATACGTGTTTTACATCGATCCCAAATTGGCTGCCTGTACCATCTCAGAGATTTCCGGCCGCATTGTCATGTTAAGAAGGGGAATCCCTCCCTGTTTCGGTTTGTGGGTCATCCCGGGCGGTTTCGTCGATGTCGGCGAAACCGTGGAAGAGGCCGCCAAGCGGGAAACCCTGGAAGAGGTCGGCCTGAATGTTGACATCGGACCCCTTGTCGGCGTGTATTCATATCATGACAGCTCTGTGGCGATTGTCGTTTATGAAGCGACCATACTGGATGGTATTCCGGAAGCCCTTGATGAATCTCTGGAGGTGGGATTGTTTGAGCCTGAGAACATCCCCTGGCTGGAGATTGCCTTCAGAAGCACTGAAGACGCCCTCCGAGACTATCTGGAACGACAGGGATTCTAATCGACAATAGAGATTTATCCTGAGGTCTTGATGAAGGATTTCCCAATGGCATGCGCCTTGCCCAATTCGCCGCCCATACCAAAATAGCGGTGGTCTTCAGGCGCATAAAAAAACGGCTTCACCTTCTCCGGCAGCAATTTGCCGTTCTCATCCATCACGGAGTCATCTGCCTTGACATCCATGATTTCACCGATGAATTGCGTATGAAGTCCGATCTCGTACGTATGGATGACCCGGCATTCAAGGACGAGGGAGCATTCCTTAACGAAAGGGGCGTCCACCAGGTCGCTTTTTACGGGTGTCCATCCGCTGACCGCAAACTTATCGACTTTTTTGCCGGAGGCGATGCCGAAAAAATCGACAACGGCAACTTGATTCTCTGAAGGAATATTGACGGTAAAGGCTTTCCGATTCATCATGTTGCCGTAAGTGTAGGTCGCCTTTCTCAAGGATACGGCGACACAAGGTGGGATGGAGCAACAGACACCGCCCCAGGCCGCGGTCATTACGTTTGGTTTTCCGGCTTCATCATATGAACCGATAAGCAGTGTTGGTGTCGGGTAAAGAATGGTTTTTGCACCCAGAGATTTTTTCATTTTTTCCTCCTGTGACCAGCCGGACAAAGCGCCTGTCCTACCGGTGATTTTCCATCAGCCCTATGTCCTTATAGCCAAAGCATCCGTGGTATTAAACCATTGATCTTGCTTAACATCCATAAAAAAGTTAAAGAAAATATAAAAGCACTATCAATTCTCATGGCGATTTGACGAAGGTTGAAACAGATAAAATAATGAAAATAAGTGAAATATACGCTAAATCCATCCTGTCTAAGTCGCAGGTCTTCGATTATACTGTCAATCCTTTCTTCTTTCAAATGGGCGATGTGCTGAAACGGGGGTTTAAACGTCAGGGGATTCCTTTGGACATCCTGTTCTGACGATGGCTTATTCATTATGTTGACCGAACGTGGAGAGACTTGATGTTTAGTAAACGATCTGAAGTGAATGACGTAAACCCGGCCGTATCCATCGGAATCCTCACGGCGGCAGGCCTTCTGTGCATGGTCCCGTTTATCGGTAAATCTTTTCACATCGACGAATATCTGTTCCTGGCGGCGGCCAAACACATCTTGAACAATCCCATGAACTTTTACGGATTTGCCGTCAATTGGTACGGCTGGGAGATGCCCATGTCGGAGGTGATGAAGAATCCGCCTTTCGCCTCCTATTATATCGCGGCGGTTGCATATCTTTTCGGATGGGGAGAGACAACGCTGCATGGGGCCTTTTTGCTGCCGGCCCTGGCGGCGGTTATCGGCACCTTCTGCCTGGGCCGACAAACCTGTTCCCAACCATTGGCGGCGGCCCTGGCCGCCCTGACGACGCCCGTTTTTCTGGTATCGGCAACCAGCGTCATGTGCGACGTCCTGATGCTGGCTTTCTGGGTTTGGGCTGTTTATTGCTGGATGGTCGGCCTTAAGAATGACCGGCTCTCATATCTGATCATGTCGTCGGTCTTAATCGCCTGCTGCAGCCTGACCAAGTACTTCGGCATGGCGCTGCTGCCGCTTCTGTTGGTTTATTCCCTTTATGCAAAGAAAAAGGCCGGACGATGGATTTGTTTATTTCTCATTCCGGTGTCGATTCTCGCCCTGTATAATTTGGGAACGCAAGGCCTTTACGGTAGAGGTTTATTAATGGATGCGGCCCAATACGCATCGAACGTTAAAGGCATATCCGGCAACGTTCTCAAAGAATTCTTGGTGGCGCTCGGATTTACCGGCGGGTGCCTGTTGACCTGTCTGTTCTTTTCGCCCTGTCTCTGGAGGCGGTGGGTTCCGGTACTGGGGGCTTTGTCGATCCTCGGTGTTGTCTTGCTCATGCATTGGTTCTTTACGGGATCCCTTCAATCAATCGCCGGCAATATGGTGTTTCTCCTGCACATGGCCTTCTTTATCATGGCCGCCGTCAGCCTCTTAGCGGCAACAACCGCGGATGTGCTAAGAACGAAACATCCCGACGCTCTTTTATTTTTTCTCTGGATATGGGGAACATTTTTTTTTACCGGGTTTTTCAATTGGACCATCAATGGGAGAAGCGTTTTGCCCATGGTACCCGCGGCCTGCATCGTTTTGGTCCGCGTCATGGACCAGCAGGGCGTTATGGACAAGCTGTCAAACAAACCCTGGCGGTGGGCCATCCCCTTGATTCCCGCGCTTTTGATCGCCCTTTTGGTCGCCCATGCGGACCGGACGCTTGCCGATACGGCGCAAAAAGCCGCGAAAACCATCCATTCGGATATGAAAAAGGAAAAAAGCACTCTTTGGTTTGAGGGCCATTGGGGATTTCAATACTACATGGAAAAACTGGGCGGGAGACCCCTCGATTCCAAAAAGATGTCTTTAAAGGCGGGTGATCTTGTCGTTGTCCCACGTAACAATACCAACACCTTTAAGCTGCCGCCGTCATCCGTCGAACTGAAACTTGCCTACAGATTCCAGCCTTTCCGTTTTGCGGCGACCATGGACCGGACGCTCGGCGCCGGCTTTTATTCCAATATCTGGGGACCGTTGCCGTTCGCGTTCGGGAAGGCGCCGCAAGAGCGTTACGATCTTTACGAGGTCATTAAATAAGCGCTTCAATCAAACATAGCCTTATGATTCGTAAAGAAGTTTTGACACTTCGACCACATTGAGGAATCTTTTCTAAACAGAAATTTTCCAAAGATCCGCCAACAGGTCGTTTTCTTCAAAGCCCTTGCAGGAACGATTATTAATTGGCAAAGTCGCAATCCCTTCTTAAATCAGGTCGTTTTCTTCGCCATATAGATGTTAGTGCCGAGAAATGTCAGGAACAGTTTAGCCACAAATCACGCTCCATAACGCCGGAACTGTTCATGCCGGAAATGATGCAAGATTTTGACTGTGCCGTCGGGCTGTCTGTCTTCGGCTGTCTGTCGGGTTGTGGTGGAATACACAGGTAATATAACGGCTTTCTTGCAAAAGTTTACCATATAAGATAGGTCGCGCCAAAGTCGCCCTTTTGCGCGTTGTCGGAAATCCATTGACGCGCCGGCGCCAGATAGCCGCAAAGGCCATTGTTCTCCGGGGGAACATTGCTCCAAATGTTTTGCAGGCCGACGGGAAGCGGTACAATTTCGCTTACGTTGAGAGTGTCTCGCGCATCCTCTTCTTGCCTCCGCGTCAGGACGTGATTAAAGATCAAACAAGTTTTTTTTCTTGCTTTTCCTTCATCCCCGGTCCGCCTAAATATCCCCCTGGTTTATCATCTCTTCCAGACGCCTTTTCACCGTTGCCGGAAACGGTGCAGCCATTTGCAAAAGCCGGTATTTGTCAATCACATCCAGTTCCAATTCGTCCGCGAAGGGAACATGTTTGCGCAAATATACGGCATCGAGAAGCGCTTTTTCCGGAAGGGCCAGATTATACCCGTCTCTTGTCTCAAATCCGTTGAACAGCCTCGGGGCGATACGGGAAAACTCAATGGCCACACCACCGAAGCGGATCGTTCTCGCCGCGCCGACAGCCGTATCGAGTGTTAAAACTGTGCAAACGACCGGCGATTGCAACAACACACCGTGACGATTGAGCGCCCATTCACAGGAAATGTAGGAGGGCGTTTTTAGAAAACAGGCCACTTCTTCAATGCTCGGTTGCGCGTCACGCAATAGATTGATATAGACCCCGCGCGCTACACGGTGCACCAACTCTTTCGCCTGCGCGCGGGTGAGAAAAACGTTGGCGTTTTCGGTAAATTTTTCGACATCGGCATAGCGGAAAAGCACCGGAAGCTGTTTTAAGATCATCACGGTAGTCATGGCAGACGCGCTCCTTTCGTCCGCAACTCTGAAAATACGTCTCTTGCAGCCGCCAAAAAATCCACATACCCGCGCGACCGGTGAACGGACAACACTTCGTCCGGTAAAAATCGTGAAAGATCTTTCTCAATGGCCGCGAGCATCTCGGCCTTGTCCGGCTCGGCCGGTCTGATAAAGAAATCAGCAGAGCGCCGGGCGGTGAAGGCTTCCCGATAAAGCGTAAATTTTCTTTGGACGATGGCCGTGTCCGCAGGCGCTTTCATGACCGCGTAAAGATGCCAAAGATCAAAAAAGTCGCGACCTTTCAAGTACCGGCGCTCCAGGAGTGCGCGGACCTTGTCGGATAATATCTCCGCCGGCGTTTCGGAAACAATGACCGTGTGAGGCCGGGGAATGCGGAATTCGCCTGTGGCAATCAAATATGCTACGGGGCTGAGAGTGCCCATGACATGATTATGAATGTCCGGCAGCTTTCCGGCCTCAAGTCCTTCAAATTCCAGCTTGACGGAAATTTTTTCCCTCGACGTCTGAGGCCGGAAATCAACAAAGCATTTGAAGGCGTCGCCGAGCTCTTTTTTCGGGTTCAAAACGACCTCGCCTGCGCCGAAATGAGGAACCATGAGTTTTTCCGCCCCACGGACAGCCGCCTGCACGATACTGCCGGCTTTCTCAGGATTTATTGGCGTTACGAAATCAAGGTCTTCGGAAAAGCGGCTTCCCCCAAAACACCAGCGGATGGCCGTTCCGCCCTGAAAGATCAGATGCCGGCTTTCCTTCTGGGCATAAAGCCGATCCAGCAGGATCAACTGAGCAAGCTCCGCCTTGCGGATGTATACATCGCGATACGTTTTCATAATTGGTTACGTTATAATACATATTTGTATTGTAATGTAAATATAATTTGTTTTAACCCGGTGGCTCAACCTTGACGATTTCAAAGGCGGTGTCAACTTCAAGCCGCTGCAAACGGTACAGTAAACGCAAATGCATATTGCACAATGGTCGGATCAACATCGGATATATAGTCTATTTGTTCGGATCATGCTGCGAACCATTGGGATTATCAAGATAAATGCTTGTATTGATTGACTTTATCTTTGAATCAGTTTTATCTTTTCCCGATCCAGTCCAATGCCGTAGCGTGTGTCGGGTTTTTCGCCCGTCGCTGTGATGGCCAGTTGTTGAACCGCCGTCGCGCCGAAGGCCCGCGCTATGTCCTGCCGGATTTTACTGACATACGAGCGCAGTTCTTCTTTTTCCAGAGCACAGATGCCTTTAGCCCCCGTGGTTCCGCCGAGCCTTTTGTAAAGATCTGTAATGTCCGCCTGCGCGGCGCTGATGTGTTCGTAGTCCAGGTAGCACTCCATGCAGCCCGCGCACCCGGCGCGAACTTGTCTGCAAGCCAGTTTCCGCCCCGCGAAAAACGCATAGAGCGCCAATCGCGACGGTATCATCATTTCCTCATTCGGCGTGAGATCACGACATTATTTAAATGCAATGGTGTACTTGTAAATTAAACAGAGGATATTTGTTAGATGTTGCTATGCATGGCTCTTAAAAACTACATTGCTACTATCATAGGAATCTATGGCGGGTCAAGTTTCATTATGGTTTATCTCGTCATGGTCAGCTTTTGTTCGTCTTGGGGGACGTACCACTTGATGAAATTGTGGCCGATGCCCAGGGGGGCGACTTCGATGCCCCGGATGCGGCCGTGGATAATGGGCAGGGCGTCGGGGACAAACAGGAACGTGTAGGGTTGCTCTTCTGCGATAATCTCCTGAACGCGGTCGTAGTATTTCTTTCGCTCGTTCCGGTCAAAGGTGCTTCGGCCTTTTTCGATCAGGTCGTCGACTTCTTTATTTTTATAGGAGACGAAGTTTAGCTGTTCCGGACCGGTCTTGCTGGAATGCCAAACGTCATAGATGTCGGGGTCGAGGGGCACGGTCCAGCCGAGAATGGTGGCGTCGAATTTCCGCTTGTTGATGAAGTCGTTGATGAAGGCCGCCCATTCGAGGATCCGGATTTTGACTTTGATACCCACATCGTCGAGACGCTTCTGGATGATTTCGGCGCATTTTGCCCGCACCTCGTTGCCCTGATTGGTGATGATTTCGAATTCAAAAGACCGGCCGTCTTTATCCAGGATGCCGTCGCCGTTCGTGTCTTTCCAACCCGCTTCGGCAAGCAGCTCTTTTGCTTTTTGCGGGTCATGGGGATATTTTTTGACATCCGGATTATACGCCCAGGTGCCCGGCTTGTAGGGGCCGGTGGCCTCTTTGCCTAATCCCAGCAGAACCCCCTGGATGATTTCCTCTTTGTTGACGGCATGGGCAATGGCCTGCCGGACCCGTTGGTCCGTAAAAAGGGGGTTTGTCAGATTGTATCCCAGGTACGTGTAGGAAAAAGACAGATAACGGTATTTGTTGTAATGCTTGCGGAACATGGCCGTTTCGGTCTGCCGGGTGTATTGGAGGGGCGTCAGATTCATGCGGTCGATGCCGTTGCCGCGCAATTCGAGAAACATGGTGGCCATATCCGGAATGATCCGCATGATGTAGCCGTCGATGTACGGCCGGCCTTCAAAATAGTGCGGATTGGAGATGAGGACGATCTTTTGACCCGTTACCCATTCTTTGAACATATAGGGCCCCGTGCCGATGGGATGCCGGGTCAGGGGGGATGTTAGAATATCCTTTCCGGTCAGCAAATGCTTGGGCAAAACGGCGCTACCCCAGCTCATGAGGGCCGGCGCAAAAGGCTCGTCATAGGTCACCCGGAAGGTATGGGGATCGAGGACTTCGGCTTTTTTGACCTTCAGGAAATCTCCGGCGTAGGCCGTCGGCGTTTTGGGGTCGATGGTGACCTGGTAGGTATACAGGACATCATCGGCGGTAAAGGGCCGGCCGTCGTGCCACGTGACGCCTTTCCTCAGATGAAAAGTGATGACCAGGCCGTTCGGAGAGATGTCCCAGGATTCGGCTAGGTCACCTGCGATATTCAAATCCTTGTCGTATTTGACCAGGCCGTTAAACACCATGGAGGCGATGGCATGAGAGGTGCTGTCGGAGGAAAGGATCGGAATGAGATTGCTGGCATCGCCGATGGAACCCTCCACGATGATGTCGCCGTAAGCGGGGACGGATGCGTTCGCCGTGTTTTTTACATCAGTCTTTTTATCCGCTTCTGGATTGCTGCAACCGCCGAAAGTCAGGAAGATCATCAGAAGGGCCGCCGGGAAGAATTTGGCCGTCAGTTTTTTCATTGTCGTCGCCACCGTTGTTTATTTTGTAGTTCCTTAATTTTTTTTGTAGTATAAATCATCGTCAGCATCCCATTCAAGGTGGATTTATATGGTTTTCGTATTAATAGCAATACAACATTAAACACCTCATGATCAAAAGCCATAGCAAAAAAGATCACAGCCGATCCAAAATAACCACGGAGCACGCGCACATGCGCCTGGCGGCGCTGTGGGACATCTTCTGGGACGCCCTCAATAACTATCGGAAGAACGGGGATGTCAACCAGGCCGCGGCGATTGCGCTGTACGCCATTTTGTCGATTATTCCGCTGATCATCCTGTCGCTCATCGCGGCGGGTCAATTTTTTACCTCCAATCCCGAGATTCAGGGGCGTATCATCGAATGGCTGCAGGACTTTCACCCCTCCTTTTCAGGGGATGCGATGAAGCAATTATGGCAGATCGACACAAAAGTCCAGGTCCTGGGATGGGTGGGCATCATTGGTTTGATCTGGCTGTCTTCCGCCATCTTCAGCACGATCGAGACCGCCCTGAATATCACTTTCCGATCGCCGTCGGAGCGCAATTATTTATTCTCCAAATTACTGGCCATCGCCATGATTCCTCTGTGGTGGGCCATTGGAATCGCCAGCGTTGTCATTACCTATATCGAAAAACTGGTGGCGAATATCCCTTTTTTAGGCCGGGAAGGCTTCTTTCTGATCAACCTCGCGCAGAGTGCCGTATTTCGCTATCTATTGCCCTATCTCATGGTGGTTGTCTTTTTTACCATTGTCTATAAGTTCATTCCGGAAAAAAAAGTTACATGGATGGAGGCTGTTGCCGGAAGCGCTCTATTTGCCGCGCTGATGGAACTGGCGAAACATTTCTTTGCCTGGTATATTGCCAATTATACGCGTTACGACATTATCTTCGGATCTCTCGCCGCGGTGGTCATTCCGGTACTCTGGGTCTTTTATGTGGCTCTGATTTTGCTTTTCTGTGCCGAGTTGATCTCTTCCTATCAGAGAAGAGACCTGATTCTCCTCGAACGGGCTTTGCTGAAGCCGAAAAAAGACATGCTGAAGGTCGACGAGCGGCTTTTCCGCAAGTTCGGCCGGATTTATGAGAAAGGAGAAGACGTCTTCCAGGAAGGGGATACGAATCTTGAGATGTATTATATTCTGGTCGGTCAGATCAGGCTGGAGAAGAAGGCGGGGCGGGTCAAAAAGGTGCTGGCCCGGTTGGGGCCGGGGCAGTATTTCGGAGAGATGGCAGCGTTGATCGGTCAACCGCGCACGGCGACGGCCCATGTGATTGAACAGAGTTCCATTGCCGTTTTGAGCGGCGATACCTTTACCAACCTTCTGCGGCAAAATGAAGCGGTGACTCTGTTTATGCTCCGGGAGTTTTCCCACAGGATCATCCATACCAACGCGTCCTTGGAGGAAAGCACGCAGTCCCTGATCAAACTGATGATCGTTTTCTTTTTCTTCAGGGAATGGCCCTTGCCGGAAGACCGGAAGCCCCTCGATGAACTGGCGCAGTATACCGGCAAGACCAAAGGGGAGATCTTGGAGATCTTAAGGGAATTGAGCAGCCAGGAGATTTTGACCCTGGAGGCGGATCGTATTACGGGGTTTTCCCGGGAGCAGGCCTGGCGTCTGTGGGCGGAGATGGGCGACAGGAAATAGGGGCAAGGTTCAAGGAACAAGGTTCAAGGTTCAAGGGGCAAGGATCAAGGATCAAGGGGCAAGGATCAAGGATCAAGGTCCAAGGGGCAAGGAGCAAGGTTCAAGGAACAAGGGTTAGACGATTTTGACCCGGAGCATATTGGTTTTGCCCATAACGCCAATGGGATGGCCGGAGGTGATGACGATGGTTTGCCCCTTCTTGACCTCGCCGGTTTCCAGAGCCGATTGGGTTGCTTTTTCAAAGACATCGTCCGTGTCCCGGATATTTTGAATCAGGTGGGGCAGGCATCCCCAAACGAGGCCCAGTTTCCTGACGGTCTCTTTATTGGGGGACAGGGCGATGATGGGCTGTCGGGGACGGAACCGCGAAATGTGGCCGGCCGTCAATCCGGATTGCGTGTAGGCGACGATGGCGGAGGCGCCGAGATGGTCGGCCAATACGCAGGAGGCATGGGCGACCGATTCGGATACATTTTTGTCGGGAACAAACTGCAAATACTTGTTGTAGGGGAATTTGGTCTCCGCCGTCACAGTCAGGCGGTCCATATATTTGACGGCCGCAACGGGGTAGTCGCCCGTCGCTGTTTCTTCAGACAGCATGACGGCGTCGGTTCCGTCCAGGACGGCGTTGACCACGTCGGTGACTTCCGCGCGGGTGGGGCGCGGCGTGTTCACCATGGAGCGAAGCATCTGGGTTGCCGTAATGACCGGCTTGCCGCATTTGTTGGCCAGGCGAATGATTTGTTTTTGAATCAGGGGGACTTCTTCCAGGGGGATTTCAATGCCCAGATCGCCGCGGGCTACCATGACGCCGTCGGCGACGGCCATAATGGATTCAATGTTGCCTAGGGCTTCATGTCTTTCGATCTTGGCGATGACGGGTGTCATGAATCCCTTCTGCGCGATGATTTCTTTGGCGGCTTTGATATCGGCCGCCGACTTCACAAACGATACGGCCACAAAATCGACGTTATGCTCCAGACCGAACAGAAGTGCTTGGCGGTCTTTGGATGTGACGGAAGCGGCGCGGATCGTTCCGCTCGGCAGATTGATCCCCTTATGGGAAGTGAGGACGCCGCCCACAACGATCCTGCCGGTGATGTCGGTATCGCTTTTATTGATGACAGAAAGCTCCATCAGGCCGTCGGCCAGGAGAATCCGGTCTCCGATTTTAACCTCTCGGGGAAGATCGGGATAGGAGACGGAAATGATGCCGGGCCTGCCCTTGATCTTGCGGGTCGTCAGGGAAAACTCCGCCCCGACTTCGAGTTGGAGGCCGCCCTCGGGCGCGGTACCGACACGAATCTTGGGCCCGGGCAGGTCCTGCAAGATCGCCACCGGCCTTTTGAGCTTTGCCGATAGCCGGCGAATCATCCGGATCTTCCGGAGATGGTCGCCAAACGTCCCGTGGGAGAAATTCAGACGGGCGACGTTCATGCCGTTCATAATTAAAGCTTCAATGCCGGCCTCCGTGCCGCTGGCCGGACCGATGGTACAGACAATCTTGGTTTTGCGCATGTTCGTTTCTCCGAAGGGGTCAAGTTTGACACGCTCGTAAAAAAGTTGAAAATCACCCTCTCCCTTGAGGGCAGAGGGTTGGGGTGAGGGTGAGAAATAGCGTTATTACAAGTGATGATAAATCCCCCTCTCCTTCGTCCCCTCCCACCAAGAGACCATCAAGTTTGGATATCGGAATTTCTCTCGGCCGTCGGTTAGCGGTATCCGTCGGAACATACCTGCTGCGTGAGGCATTTGTGACATATTGTGACTGAATTATTTCGGTTTTTGAGCATGATTGCAACAACTTTTTCCAGTGATGCAAGATAGGCATGCCCTACCGGTTCCTCAGTCCTCCAAGTTGAAAAAAGGGGCATGGTTGGAGGTGAAAAAGGGCGGATCGTTTTTCAGAATTGCCGCGATGGCGGGATGTCTTTTGAATTCCTTGTCCAAAAACTGCCTGACCTGCCCTCGATTCCAGCCTGCCGGGTGTTCGAAAGCGCGGTAAAGGGACAGGTCTCCTTCGTAGAAAGGGGATGTCGGGAGCGAGTCTGCATCGGGGCCGTAGGCCGGCAGGTTGAAGACGGCCAGATTTAAAAAGTCGATTTCGTCAATGTGGCGTACCGTAAAATCCAGAGTTTTTCCGGCCTCCGGGAGCGATTCCGCCGGTGTTCCGAAGAGGAGATAAATGTAGGTGGCAATCCCGGCCTTTTTGATGGATTTCAATGCCTTTCGCGCCACATCCAGATCGATGCCTTTTTGCAGGGCATCCAGAACCCCCTGATCGCCCGACTCCAGACCGATCTTCAGCATGACGCAGCCCGATTTTTTCAGAGCTGAACAAAATTCCGGATCCGCCAGGTGTGGTGTCATTCGGACAAAACCATACCAGGGTGCGCCGGGCGGCTGATCGATCAAGGCCTGAAGATGGGCCGGCGATACGGCGTTGTCCAGCAGGTGAATGAGCGCCGGTTTGGTCTGCTCCGTCAGGGTGCGAAGGTTTTTGACGACCTCTTTCGGCGATACGGTAGTGTACGGATTGTCTTCGGCCTTCTCGGGGCAAAAGGAGCAGCGCCGCCAGTAGCAGCCGCTGGAGGCGCTGTAGGGCAAAATGAAACCCGGCGCGAAGTAATCTTCCGTTGGAAAGAGGCGGTAATCGGGAAGGGTGTTCCGGGATGAAGCGGTTTTTCCGGCCAGGGATAAAAGAGCGTCTTCGCCGGGGCCGGCGACCATGTCGTCAACGAGTCCCGCAAAGGGCGACCGCCAACCGGGTCGACGCATCCAGGATGTGATCAGTCCGCCGCCGAGAACAATTTTTAGTGACGGATGTCTCGATCTGAGAAAACCGATCATGGCAAAGGCACACAGAGCCTGGCTGAGATAATTGATGGAAAAGCCGATCAAATTCGGCGCTTCGTGGTCAAGAATATCCGTAAGACGGTTTTGAAAACAACCATAAAAAGGATTGTTTTGCGGCGCCTCGGCGGCCTTCAGCAAATCGTCGCTTTTGACCGGGGATAACCTCCGGTCCTCATAATTGGCAAGGCTCAGAATGATGCCGTCATGACGAGCCGAAACCCGAAGAATCCGGTTAAGATCGGAGACGACCCGCCGGTATCGTGCTCCATTGATGTAGAGCTCCCTATGCTTGATCAGCTCCCGGTTTTTTTGCCGATGGCGATAGGACCGGTCCGTCCAGGTATCTTTCACGGTCTGAGGCTGATTCAGCAGGTGTAGGATCCCCTCGATATTGGCATCCCAAATCCGGCAATCGACGTCGTTTTCATGAAGGAATCCAGCCAGCTTCGCCGGTCCGGCCGGCGGTTCGCTGGGTTTCACGAGCGGGGGATTGATCAGCAGGAGACGTCTGTTCGAAGGTGAATGGTTATTATTCAATATTTACCATGAATGAAGGGAGATCAATGGGGGTCAGGGCCTTTCTGGTATTAAAGGCCCAACCCCGGATGTTACTGTTTTATTTCGCCATTTTGTCCAGTCGTTCGTTAATGATTTGCTCGGCGTCCTTGATCAATTTGTCGACAAAATCCTTTGTTGAAGGGATATCGCGGATCAAGCCGATGCATTGCCCAACGGTCACGATTCCTTCATCAACATTTCCGTGTTCATACATGCTCTGCCCTTTGGTCCCGGATATGGTTGACCGCAGTTCCTGGATCGTGGCGCCGCTGTTCTCCATTTCCAGCGCTTTTCGGGCGGTCGGCGTTTTGGCGACCCTTTCCGTGTTGCGGTAGGCACGCAAAAGCAGCATGGTATCGTTTTCATTGAAATTTAAGAGCCACTCTTTGACATTTTGATGGATAGGGGATTCCTTTGTCAGCATAAAGCGGGTGCCCATATTGATACCTTCCGCACCCAGCGCCAGAGCGGCAACCAAACCTCGGCCGTCGCAGATACCACCGGAAGCGATGACGGGTACCTTCAGGGCGTTGACGGCCGCCGGGATCAGGACCAGGCCGCCCACATCGTCTTCGCCCGGATGGCCGGCGCATTCATAACCATCGATACTGACGATATCGCATCCCAATTCCTGAGCCCTGAGCGCGTGTCTGACAGTGGTACATTTATGAATAACCTTGATGCCTGCATCTTTCAGCCGACCGATGACGTGCTCCGGATTATTGCCCGCCGTTTCCACAACCGTAATCCCCTCATTGATGATAACGTCCACATAATCGTCGTAATTGACCTGCCTGAAGGAAGGTAGCAGAGTCAAATTCACCGCAAAGGTGTTTTTCGTCATTTGTCTTACTTTTTTGATTTCCGTGGCAAAATCCTTGGGATCGGGAAATGACAGCGCCGTCATGGTGCCTAACGCACCCGCATTGGATACGGCACTGGTCAATTCCGCCTTGGAAATCCACATCATGCCTCCCTGCATGATGGGATGCTCAATATTTAATAGGTCTGTCATTTTTGTTTTAAGCATGCATGCCTCCTTCAACTAATCGAATTTACACAAAATATTTATTAAAATTTGAAATATTGACAATGCAATATAGAAGGTCGCCGGTTACGTGTCAAGAGAAAGGATGAATAAAATGGATGACGGCCTTCATTTTTTAATAGACAGCATTGTGTTTCATTTCATTCAATCCGTTTAACGTTTCATTAAAATATATTTTGTTTAAGGATGTGCAGAAAGGTCTACGAAAAATAAATAATCAGTAATATCGTAATATAATCTATTACTTAAAAATGCCAATTTGAGACGGCCTAAATTTGGCACATTCTTTTCATTAAAGAAAGTAAAAGATCTAACAACGAATGAAGAACAAGGAGGATCAGGATCATGAAAAAGGCATTATCTACCATCATCGTTTCGGCATTTGTCGTTCTGGTAACCGCAAGCTTTAGTTTTGCGGAATATACGGCTACGGGGGCAAGCAATTTTCCCTACTTCCAACTGGGGTGTTTAATTGTGGGTGGCTTGATTATCATTTCGCTGAAACATAAATATCAAAGGATGTATGTGGGGGAAGTTGTCGGTGCCTTTGCGCTGTATACAATATTGATCGCACTATTCACCGCACCGGTTATTGATGCCCTCAAAGCATTTGTCAGTTAAGAGTCGTTCAATGATCGTAAGGAGTTATCATTAAAAGAAAGGAGGTCCAGTCATGACGACACAACAAAAAAGACAGGGACATGTGGAATTTACCCACATCCTGGTCATTAGTGCCTGGGGTTTTGCCATCGTGATTGCCTCTTTTATCTTTCTTTATTTAGGCTATCTCCTCGACCAGTTATTTAATACGCCTCCGACATTTATGCTGGGTCTGTTCTTTCTTGCGATAGTGACCTGTATATGGAAGCTTTATCAGGAGGCCTGGATAAAACGGAAGGATGTTTAAGAAACAGGAACTCAAATCGGGGGCTCAGCGTTACCCGGAGTTTTTTCTGATCCAATAAAAATTTTTAGCCCCTTCAGGTTGATAGACGACCCGAAGGGGCTTTTTTTGTTTTAAATTCGGTCGGCCTATTCTTTTGTTGACACATAATCATGCTTGGCCTATATTGCAGACTCTGTTAAGAACGAACTGTTTTTAACCATGTCAAGAAAATAATCCCGTTGGAGTGTTAACATCTATGAACCGACAGAAACTCTCACAATTTGACCCGGATATTTTTTCCATCATTGCAAAAGAACGAAAACGGCAGGAAGAGGGTCTGGAAATGATCCCTTCGGAGAATTTCGTCTCTCCGGCGGTTTTGGAGGCCCTGGGATCCATCCTGACCAATAAATATTCCGAAGGTTATGTGGGCAACCGTTATTACGGTGGTTGCGAATTTATCGACTCCGTCGAGCAACTGGCCATCGATCGGGCCAAAGAGCTCTTCGGGGCCGAGCATGTGAATGTCCAGCCTTTAAGCGGTGCCCCTGCCAATATTGCCGTCTATCTTGCTCTGCTGAAACCCGGCGAGACGATTTTAGGTATGGATTTATCCCACGGCGGGCATCTGACCCATGGCAGTCCCGTAACCCATATGGCCGACCTGTTTAATTTCGTCCGCTACAAAACCAATGCCCAGGGCGTGATCGATTATGATGAATTGAGAGATATGGCCCGTCGACACAAACCCCAATTGGTTCTGGTCGGTTACTCCGCCTATTCACGGGAGATCGACTACAGAAAAATCAAAGCCATTGCGGATGAGACCGAATCCATGACGATGGCCGACATTGCCCATATCGCCGGATTAATCGCCGGGGGGCGGATGAATAACCCTGTGCCGTTGTTTGACGTTGTGACCACAACGACGCACAAAACCCTGCGGGGGCCCCGGGGCGGCATGATCATGTGCAAGGAAAAATGGGCGAAGGTCATCGATAAATCCGTCTTCCCGGGTTTCCAGGGCGGTCCGCACGAACATAACATTTCCGCCAAGGCCGTTGCCTTTAAGGAAGCCCTGCAGCCGGAATTCAGAATTTATGCCGGTCAAGTGATCAAAAATGCCAAAGTTTTGGAGGAAGAGCTGAAAAAAAGGGATTACACCATTTGTTTCGGTCAGACGGATAATCACCTTTTGCTTATCGACTTGACCAATAAAGGCCTTACCGGTCGTGAAGCCCAGGTGGCCCTCGATGCGGCCGGCATTACGGTCAACAAAAACATGGTGCCGGACGATCCCCGTTCGCCCATGAATCCGTCCGGTATCCGTTTGGGGACGCCCGCCCTCACCACCCGCGGCATGAAAGAAGACCAGATGCGTCTCGTTGCCGATTGGCTGGATACCGCCGTTACCCATCACGCCAGTGAAACCGTTCTTCAACGCGTTAAAAAGGAAATTGTGGAGCTGACCGCAAAATTTCCCCTTTATGCGTAATCAGGAAACGGGTCGTCTTGAACAGGGGTTTTATCGGTGGAGAAAATATGTCTTGTCAAACGCGGCAACCGGTGGTTTTCCCAAAAGTGTTATCGTTTTATGGATGTACGCCTTGTTGACGGCGTGCATGTATTTATTGCACAATATTTTATTAATGATGAAGGAGGCAGATTATGAGTTATGAGTTGATCAAAGTAGAACAGAAGGGGCATGTAACGACGGTAACGATCAATCGTCCCGAAGTCATGAACTCCATCAGTCCGCTGGTCAGTGCGGAAATGGACAAGGCATTCAACGATTTCGACGCGGATCCCGAACAGTGGATTTGTATCGTAACAGGTGCAGGTGAAAAGGCCTTTTCGGCGGGTAACGACCTGAAATTTCAGGCCACCCATGGATCCGCGAAAATGCGGGAAATCATGCAGGGCGTCAAAGGCGGATTTGCCGGCATCACCTCCCGTTTCGACTGCTACAAGCCTTTCATTGCCGCAGTGAACGGCCTCGCTTTGGGCGGAGGTTTTGAGATTGCCTTGGCGTGCGATATTATCGTCGCCGCCGAGAATGCCAGCTTCGGTCTGCCCGAACCGCGGGTCGGATTGATCCCGGGTGCCGGCGGTGTGCATCGCCTCCCCAGACAGATTCCCTATCATCTGGCCCAGTATATGATCATGACATCCAAGCGTATTATCCCGCAGCAGGCCATGCAGTATGGTCTGGTCTCCGAGGTTGTTCCCCTTGCCGAGTTAATACCGACCGCGGAAAAATATGCTGACGAAATTATGTTGGCGGCACCGTTAAGTATTCGGGCGGCCAAAGAATCCACGCTGAAAGGTTTGAACATGAACCTGCAGGAAGCCATGAAAACCCAGTATCCGGGTGTGGCGGCCATGTATCAGTCCGAAGATTTCATTGAAGGTCCGAAAGCATTTGCGGAAAAACGTCCACCCAACTGGAAGGGTAAATAAGGGTGATTTCGCAGGGGCGGATCTTTGAGAAGGTTTGCCCCTGAATTTTTATTACTTCAAAATAAGGTTGCTTTCCGGCGGCATCGTTTGGGGAACGATTATGCGAGATTGTTCTTCCCTTTGCAGTCGCTTGGCCTCCTCGAGCATGTCTTGTACATAGAGTTCCATCGCTTCAGGGAAATTCTCGGCGGCCTGCTGAAGATTTTTGGCATCGATGGGAAATTGAATGGGAAGAGGGCCCTGCTGGGTCATTAACTGGGTTTGACCGAAAAATATAATTTTACGGTTCTTATCCATTTCACCATTGGTTTTGACCGGCGTCAATTGTCGTATGACACCGGTTTGAAGGTCCGTGTATATTTCCTCCCGGTACATGTTTTTTGGGTCGATTTTTATCTTTTGTGTCGTTGTTTCCTCTGCAGAGTTCATAGCCTTCTCCTTATCGATTCTTTTGCCTTGCTTTTTCGGCAGGAATGAACAAACCTTAACATATTAGACTTCACAATGATACCAAGAACTGAAAGAAGACGGGCAGGGATGAGGAACCAGGTTTAAGGCGCAAGGTCAAAGAGGGAATACGGTCCATAGTGAACAGCGAACGGTAAAAGGTGTGGACGCGAAATGGATGCCGAGACGGGCCGGATTTGCGACTGGTTTCTCAAATCGGAGGTGAGATTGCAAAGTAATTGCAAGTTTTAAAGGCTTTAAAGGAAGGTGAGGCACATGAAAAAGGCGGTTTATTACGGCATTCGGGATGTGCGGGTTGAAGAGGTTGCCGATACGGAACCGGAAGCGGGGCAGGTCAAGGTCAAGGTGAAATATTGCGGGATTTGCGGATCCGATCTTCATGAGTATCTCCACGGGCTGTTTCCGGAGAGTCCTTTCGGCCATGAAGCGACAGGTGTTATTACCGCCGTCGGTCCGGATGTTAAAGATTATCAAGTCGGACAGCGCGTTTATGCGCTGACGCCGGGTTCCTATGCCGAGTATACGGTTTGTCCGCAGGAACAGTTGATCCGGATTCCCGAGGATATGGACTGGTTACGGGCAACGGTGCTGGAGCCTCTGGCGGGCGCGGCCTATGCCATCGACCGGGGCGGTGTCAAAACGGAAGATACGGTTTTTATCGCCGGTGCGGGGCCGGTCGGCCTGATGCTCCTGCTGGGATTAAAAGCGATGGGCGTCCAAAACATCTATATGAGCGAAATCATGGAAAACCGTCGGAAAAAAGCCGAGGAACTGGGCGCCACGCTGGTGTGGGACCCACTCGAAGTGAAAAGCCCGGCGAGAATCAAGGCATTGACGAACGGCAGAGGTGTCGATGTGGCCATCGAAGCCGTCGGTATCGAATCAACGCTCAAGGATTGTCTTGCCTCGGCACGCTATCAGGGAAAAGTCATTGTCCAGGGCATCTTTACGGAGCGGGCATTGGTGCATATGCTGGGCTTCGTCACCCGGGAAACCACGATGTACGGGACTAACTCCATCCATCCCGACCTGGCGATGCAATGGCTGAAAACAGGCGCGATAAAACCTGAAAGCATTGTGACCAGTGTGATTTCCCTGGTAGACATCTTTAAAAACGGGTTCGATGTTTTGGCTGCAAAAAACGAAAAAGAAATAAAAATTCTGGTTGAACCGTGAAAAAACAGGTTCAAGGTACAAGGAGCAAGGTTCAGGGTGAAAAATTATAATATCAGCTGCTCCAGTCCCAGCATTACGGATCCCGCAATGATCGGGACGGCCAGATTATCGTTGATGGTTAAATCCGTGGTGATTTTTAAAGGAATCAGCTCAAAAAAGGTCACGACAAAGGACGTTGTCCAGATGATGACGGTCGGCGCCTTTCCGCCCCAAATATCCAGCAGGCCGGGGACATAAGGGAAAACAAAATAGAATAAAAGCAGGCAGAGGATAAAGCAGGCCGAGGAGCCTTCCAGGGATTTCTTTCCGATTTTCGTTTTTCCGATCGTGATGCCGACCAGGGCCGCCGCGGCATCCCCAAGAATAAAAAGGGTGAGGGCGATAAAAGAAAGGTGCGGATGGTTGATAAAAAGAAGCGAACATAAAAAAGCGGAAGAAACAATCCAGGTTGCCCCGGTAATCATGGTGGATTCTTCCTTGCGCAGCATGGAGCCGAAAAGATTAACAAAGATGTTTTGCACATCGGGCAGATTGGATCGGCAATATTCGACTGTCATACATCCAGCCAGGATAAGAGCCAAAATGACCGGCATGGCGCAGAGCGGCATGGTCCACTTGGGGAGATAAAAAATACCAACGGGCATTAATAAGGCAAACAGGTGCAAGAGTTTTCGGAAGAGTTCTTCTTTTGTCAACGTCATAAGTCTTTCATATCCTCAATCTAAATCGTCCACCCTAAAACCCGTTCGATGAGCCGTTCCTTGTCACTTGTCGCTATTTTTTTATCCTTGCATCTCTCTTTTAAAGACTGAGTCCGCCGTCCAGATACATTGTCTGGCCCGTCATATAATCGGAGGCCGCTGATGCAAGATAGAGGGCCAGCAACCCGACTTCCCTTAAACGGCCCGGCCGCCCCAGGGGGGTTGTTTTCGCGATGTATTCGGTCATGCGTTTAAAGGTTTCTTCATCCGTATTAAGCGGCTCCGGGAAAAAACCGGGCGCGATGCTGTTGATCTGGATGTTATAGGGCGCCCATTCCAGGGCCTGGGCCCGGGTAAAACCGACGACGGCGGCTTTGGCCAGGGTATAGAGAACGACGTCTTTTCCACCCCTGCCTGCCGTGTAGGAAGAGATGTTAATGATCTTGCCGCTGCGGCGCTCCAGCATATGGGGACCGACGGCACGGGTACAGAGGATGGCGGCGGTCATGTTGAGATCGATGATTTTCTTTAACGCCTCATCGGATGCTGTCTCACTCTTCCGGTCCGGTAGTTTCACCAGGGGCGCGCGGATGGCATCGCCCAGGTTGTTGATCAGGACATCGATTCGTCCAAAGGTCTGAAAAACTTGGTCAATCGCAAGTCTGACGCCGTCCGCTTGTGTGACATCGGCCAGGATCGGTGCGACCCTGCGACCGCTTGTCTCGGCAATATCCCGTGCCGCTGGAACAACGTATTTTTCCGTCAGGGCGTTAAGGGCAATGTCCGCACCCGCTTCCGCCAGAACCTGCGCAATGCCCTTCCCGATACCCCGCCCGGCTCCGGTGATAAAAACGACTTTCCCTTCAATATTGTATTCTTTCGGCATCATTTTGGCCTCCTCAGTGGAATATTAAATGAGATATGAAATTCAGGCGATCGCCGGTTGAGGATCACTCTTTTAATCCGCAGAACTTGTATAAGCCTTTAAGTCTTATCGGTCAATAATCGCTCAATCTTGTCAGATAATTCCTGTGTTTGAAAGGGTTTTTGGATGAACTCCCGGGCGCTGCCGCGTTCCAGGATGTCTTTGGCTTCGCCGTTGAGGCTGTAGCCGCTGGACAGCAGCACCTTGACATCGGGATTG
>JAFGLN010000099.1 GCA_016928025.1 Deltaproteobacteria bacterium | reverse complement strand
CGGGCATTGACGGTTTTATCTTTCCAGTAGGGCACGATTTCTTCTTTGAGCTCCCGGTACTCTTCTTCCGAGATATTGGGAACATCTTTCGAGAAAGTGGCGCCCCGGGTTCCGAGAGAGACATCGCGATGTTCCGGATCTTCTGCGACCCACTCGTCGAGAGTTTTTCCGCTCCCATAAAGGGAGAGGGCCAGTCTAATGTGGGCGTAATTGACGCTGGTTTCGATATAGAGTGGGTCGGAAAAATCCTTCGACGACTTCGAACCGACGATTAGTTCCTCGTCGGCAATACTGATAGGCATATTGCGCAGCGTCTCCTCAAGCCCCCTGGCGGCACGAATACAGGCGGGCTGCCCCTCGGTTTGCTTATATGCCTTTGTGTAGTGCCTTGCCCGGTCAAGGTCTAATTTGTAAGAGGTCGAAAGTAAGCGGTCCCGCATTTTGCCAATGCGATCCAGAACATAAAAATCATTGTCAGCAATTTTACTTTTGTCCGTTTGTGTTGAAACATCAGCGGTTTCCATACCTATTCTATCCCTCCATAAAATATTTAAATTTTTCATGCATCCTTAAAAACATGAGAGAAATGATTTTACTTGCCCTTTAAATGGGGGAAAAATCTGTTACATACATAATAATAACAAAACTGTATGAAGTTTCTCCTGCGTCTGCATTGTAAACTATATTACTTTATACTTTTAAAAAATAAACGTGCTGATTTGTCAAGAAAATTATTGAATCTTTGGATACCAACGGATTTTTTGTTGGCAAGTCATCCGGATCAATACGAGGCAAAATTTGAGGGGTGCAGCAAAACAATACGAAATCCAGCACAATCATCAGGACGACCTTTGGGAAAGGGGTGTGTTGTAAACCGCTTTCAAACGTTCAAGTCCCTCTTGAGGGATTGGCCCTTTAGTCTGGGCGGCGATTGCCTCTTCGAGATGGGCAAGTTCAGCCAGACCGAAAATGGCGCAGGATAATTTTTTTTGAGCCAGGGCGAAGCGGATGGCCGTTTGGGCCCTTGTTCCATAATCGGTCCCGATGGCGGCGAAAATCTTTTGGGCTTTAATCGTCTCGCTTTCAACCGTGTCCCCGGGAGTGATCGGCTGTTCGCGGCCTGTTCTTTCGTCAGTTGCAATGACGCCCGCCGACAGAATTCGAATACCCATTGCGGCAACACCGTATTTCTTGCAGGCATCCAATATACCGGAAAAATCATAGGCCCCCCAAGCCTTGGGCAGGCTGAATCCCGCGCTTGGGTTGAGCAGGTTATAATAAACCTGAGCGGATGCAATCCTCCCACTCTTGATTACCCCGATGATGCTGGGTGCGTCCCCCAGGGCCGTTATCCCGAAACACCGCACAAGCCCCTGGTCTTTTACCCGTTCCAACCCGTCAAGAACGCCGTCCTTGCGCAAGATATCGAAGGTGGAAATTGTGTAGCCTCCAGTTACAGGACCAATCCGGTTGTGCAGATAAAACGACGTGACGGAATGGAGTTTAAGGCGCTCAAGACTTGCCGTCAGGCTTCTTTCAATTTGACCGGGTATATCATTTAAGTCTCTCGTGTCTATCGTGACTTTCGTTGAGAGATAAGGGGCGTTGTCGACTTCCTTGAGGAGCCACCCCAGCGCTTCCTCAGAACGGCCCTGTCCGTAGGAAGGGGCCGTATCGAACCAATTGATCCCGGCCTCCATGGCCCGCCGGACAGCCGCCCGCTTGGTGTCATTATCCTGATTGATCAGGAGGCCGCCGACAGCCCCGCCGCCAAAAACCAACTCCGAGACTTGCAAACCGGTCGTTCCGAACTGGCGATACTCCATGCTTCCGTCCTTTCCGGTAAAAGATATCCAATGAGTATAAAATATAATAATCCGGTATTAAGGCTCTCACCATCTTAACGAATTTTGACATATTCAAAGCAAAAGCAGTCTGTCAATACAATTTTGCCTGTTGCTTGATAAAAAGGGAATCTTCGGACGTCATGCCGCGTTTTTTACTTGACGCAGCATGGAAAAGTCCTTAAGACCCAACTATGGCAATCATAGACGACAACATTTCTTCAGGTTATTCACACAATAGGATGCAGTACGGCAACCATCGTCCAGGCAATAACGGGGAGAAAATATCGCTTTTACAGCTGTCCAAAAAATTATTCAAATCGTGTTTAGGGAGCACTATCGGCTACAACAGAGTAACTATTGAAGGATGAGGTTTCGACGGCCGAGGCCCTCAACGGAGACCGGCCCGCGTTCGTGGACGTCGTCACGTCGCAGAAAACCACGTTTGAGGATGTGACCTCGCCTCTGGTCTGATAAGGCGGGGATGTTTAAGTGAATTGATTTATTGGAACAGAAGTCTGAATGGAAATGGGTCGCTGTTTTATCGCAGGACCATAAGGAAAAAATGGCTCTCTATAAAGATCCCTATCGCTATCGATGGCTGATGCTGGGCGTGATGGGGGTGATCTATTTCCTGGCCTGCCTGCACCGGATATCCCCCACGGTCATCGCCCGCGACCTGGTGAACGAATTCGCGGCCGACGCCACGGCCCTGGGTCTGATGGCCTCGACCTATTTCTATCTCTATGCCGCCGTGCAACCCCCTGTCGGTATTCTGTCGGATACGATCGGGCCGCGCCGGGTGGCGACGATGTTCACCCTGATTGCCTGCCTGGGATGTCTGGTTTTCGGTCTTGCCCCGAATATGCTCATTGCCGGAATCGGCCGCGGTTTGATCGGAATCGGCGTGGGCGGTATTTTCATCCCCGGAATTAAGATATTTTCCGGATGGTATAAACCCACTGAATTTGCCATGGTGACCGGAATCTATCTGGCCTTGGGCAACCTGGGAAATTTGTCGGCGTCTCTGCCGCTGACCTACCTCGTCATGACGCTCGGCTGGCGTCTTTCTTTTATTGCCATCGCAGGGATATCCGTTCCTTTGGCTGTTCTGGCCTGGATGATCCTCCGCGACCGGCCGGAAGAAAAGGGGTGGCCGCCCTTCGTTGAATCACCCCCACCAACGTCCATGCCGGCAATCGGGAGTCCGGATGAATCGTCGACCGGGAAGCACATCGTCATGATTCTTAAAACATCCGGCTTCTGGATGATCACGCTTTCCTATTTTTTCACCAGCGGTCCCGGCCTTACCTTTCAGGGTCTCTGGTCCGTCCCTTATTTGATGGATGTTTACGGATACACTCGTCTTGAGGCCGGTGGGTTTTTGATGATCATTCCGCTCGGGTTTATTGCCGGATCTCCCTTCATCGGCTTCCTGGCCGACCGATTGAACATCAGTCGAAAAAGGATTCTTTTATTTTCCTTATTTCCCGGGTTGACTTTCTGGTTTTTATTCTTTATTTCCGGAGGCAAAATAAACAGCTCATTTATCGTCCCAATTTTCTTTCTAATGGGCGTCTGCGGTGGCGGTGCACTTTCTCTTTATATGACCATCCTTAAAGAATTCTTTCCGGCCCGGCTGACCGGCACGGCAGTCGGCCTGATGAATCCGGCGGGCTTTTTCGCGGCCGCCCTCTATCAACCTTTCACGGGTCATCTTATGGATGCGGTTGGCCGCATTGGATCGGCATACCCTCTGGAGGCCTATCATCGGGTCTTTTCAGTATTTTTGATATCGATGCTCATAGCTTTTGGATTAATTCTACTGCTGAAAATACCAAAGGCGGAGCTGACGGAAAATATATAAAAAAGGGGCTGAAAAAATTGCTTTTCGACCGGGCATTTCGACAATGATCAGATGTGTTGGAATGTCTGTCCTGCATATCCCGCTATCTGATCCAGCTTCGTAAATATATTTTAAGGAGGATTAGCATGAAAGATCGAAACACCAAAGGTAACCGTCTTATCCAAATCAAGGACGGCGTCATCGGACCAATTGCCCCCCGACCTGTGAAGATTGATATACGTTCCCCGGGGGATTATCCGGAAGTTCCCAAAGTTTATCTGGATGTGGCTGAAATGTGGGGTACGAAGTTGGGCGGCCCTCCCTTGTGCGATCAGTATATCGCTGTGCTCAGGCATCTGTTTACGGAAGAAGAGGCCGGAGTCTTCCGGCATCTGCGGGGAGCCGTCACCGGTATGACGGCAGAAGCGATCGCCAAAGCGGAGCACCGGACGGTTGAGGATGCGGCACGCCTTATGGATGTGCTGGCCGATGAAAAACATATTGTTCTTGCTTCCGGAACAGGAGAAAAGCGGAAATATTATCCGCAGCCTTTGATTCCAGGCGCTTGGGAAACGATTTTGGTAAGAACTTCTCTGGATACCTTGACGGACTGGCATAAAAAATTCGTTGAACTTTTCCTGCCTCTTTATGAAACTGGTTTCATCACCCTTCACGCCGGGAAACGCCCGCCCGGTATTCGGTACCTGACGGTTGGTCAGAGTCTCGAAAACCATCCGATGGCTTTACCGTCAGATCGATTGGGCGAAATCTTTGATCAGTATCATGATTTTGCCGTCGGCCTTTGTCAATGCCGTATGGGTGCGCAGATCATCGGTGAGTATTGCGGCAGACCTATGGACAACTGTATAACCATGGGGCCCTTGGCTGTCCGCTTGATCGAATCCGGGCAAATGCGTCGGATAACGCTTAAGGACACTCTGGAAATAAAAGCGGAAGCCGAAGCCAGCGGTTTGGTGAGTTGGACGATGGGGTACGAGATTGGCGGGTCCAATACGAGTTGCTCCTGCTGCGGCTGCTGCTGTATGATGATGAGGAGTATCGGCGAATTCAATGCGCCGGGGTATATGGCGCCGCCTCATTTCATGCCGGAAGTGGATGCTGATCAATGCACCTATTGTGGAAGATGTGCGAGAGCCTGCCCTATGGGGGCCTGGACGGTGAATACCAAAGACAAAATGTTGACGTTTGAAGCCGTTCGTTGTATCGGCTGCGGTCTTTGTTATGTGGCCTGTGAAAAAGAGAAAGCCATAACCCTTAAACCGGTGCCGGGATATGAAGCCCCGACAGTGAGAAAACTGGAACGGGGAAGTCATCCCCTGGAAAGTATTTCCGGTGTGAAGGAACCGAAATAAAAAAAACCTTGCTAAGCGGAGAGGGCCGAATATAAACATTCGGCCCTTTTTCAGCCGTTGATTTAAGACAGTTCGTCCTGCTTTTCTTCTTTCAGCGCTCTTTTATGGATCTTGCCGGTCGCTCCCTTGAGAAGCGGTTCGTTTTGAAACCAGATGAGACTGGGAATTTTAAATTTGGCCAGCCGGGTGCTCAAGAAATCCTTCAATTCCTGCTCGGTTAATTCCTCATTGGGTCGAACCATGATCACCGCAACGACCTGTTCGCCCAATTTTTCTTCCGGCAGACCGAATACCGCCGCTTCAAAAACCTTGGGATGGTCATAGATCGCATCTTCAACCTCCCGGCACGCGATGTTCTCTCCGCCGCGGATGACGAGGTCTTTAGCCCGGTCTTTAATATAAACAAACCCTTCATCGTCAATGATGCCGACGTCACCGGTTTTCAGCCATCCGCCGTCCAGAAATATTTCCGCTGTGGCTTTCGGGTCCTTCCAGTAACCTTTGAGGCTGGCGGGACTTCTGAAACAAATCTCGCCGATCTCGCCGTTGGTCAGCTCCCGGCCGTTTTCATCCACGATTTTAGCCTCCATCAACGGCGGTGTGGGACGGCCGACGCTGTCGGGATGGTTTCGGTAATTCTCGCCCGAGTTGGTGGCACCCAACGCGGTCGTTTCCGTCAAGCCGTAACCCGCCTGAGCAATGTGTCTTCCCAGAATTTCTTCAAGCAGCTGGACATGCTGCGGAGGTCTGGCGGCACCGCCTCCGCCCAGAAACGTCAAACTGCTCAGGTCGCGCTTTCTGATATTGGGCGAGTTAACCAGATCGAAGGACATGGACGGAACGCCGTTGAAAATGGTGATGCGTTCTTCCTCGATTAACCGGAGTGCTTCTTCGGCGTCCCATTTATACATGATAACCAATTTTCTTCGATTGATGAAGATAGACAAAAAAAGAGAGACGAGTCCGGTGACATGAAACAGCGGAACGGTAAGGAGTGTCGACGGCATGTGCGTCGGTTTGACTTCATCAAGGTAGTCCCGATTCAGGTGCATCATCCCGACTACGGGCATATGCCAAGACATGACGGTGTTGATGATGGCCCGATGCGTTGTCACAACGCCTTTCGGCCGACCCGTTGATCCTGATGTGTACATGATGTAGGCATCATCGTCGATATCCACATCGGCGGGCGGAAAATCACTTTCCGTTGAACCGGCGATCAAATCCTCATAGCGGATGATTCCTACCGGCAATTCTTTTTCCGAGCGGGCCACAACCAAAGGGATATTCGAATCCTTCAAATATTCCGTCAGCCGGTCGCATCGCTGCTGATCGGCAAAGATCATTTTCGGCTCGCTGTCCTGAAGACCATAAGCCAGTTCGGGGCCTTCCCACCAGGCGTTGAAGGGCACGGCCAGAGCGCCGATGGCCGTTGCCGCCATAAAGGCCAAACAGAATTCCGGGTAATTTCGCATGGCGATGGCCACCCGATCGCCTTTTTGAATGCCGAAGCGTTCCTTTATCCGCCAGGCAAGCTGCGCCGCCAGGCGATATGTCGTCCTGAAGGAGTAGCGTTCTTCCAGGTAAACCATGCACGTCCAGTCTTCATCGCCGAACCAGCGGTTGAAGGTCCTGGCATAAAAGGAATCTTTATCCCTCCCCAGGGCATACATTTCCGCGAGATTGCGGGGGCCGTATTTAAAGACTTTCGAATCCACACCATGGATGGTTTGATGAACGAACTCGAAAGGGCCACCCGGCGATGTCATTTCATTGATCAGTTGTTTTAAGACGTCATCCGTCATTTCTACAATGGGGGGCATTATTGGGGTACCTCTCTTTTTTTAATTTACAAAAGTTCCTCTTTATGAGGACAGGCATTACTTTTCCACAGCCGATGAGAAGATCAGGATAGTTAGCAAGCATCAGGTACTTTTGTTTTAAGGTCTGTATGAATGAACTCTGTTGGATTTGCAGCGCGTGGAGTATAAAAAGAGAATGGAGCCCTGTCAATGATTTATTTGTCTGTTACATTTGGATATCGATGTACTGCAACAAAAGGAATATATTAAAAAAATGGTGGCTAACGTTGTTAATTTTAAAAGGGGTAAAAATACAGCTGGGGATATTCGTTAAAATATCCCCAGCCAGAGGAGGAAGAGAAGTTATTTAAAACTCTCTGCCACGGGTTATTACGGATTTTCTTCTTGTTTTTGAAATAATTTCTATGCTCCTGCGGAATACGACAAGATGTGAAAACAGAGCTTCATGATCCGCACTATGCCTCATCAGCTAAAGATTTCCGGCTCAACGTTGACGACGGAGGCCTCATTGTTCATGATACAGTCAACCCGGCCAAAGAACTTCGGATATTCCGCGCCGATGAAAAATTGTGACGACAGCACGCGACCGTTGTAGTATGCCGCTTCCGGGTTGCTCTGAAGGAGCTTCTTCAAGTCTTCGCCCTTGGCATCGCCGATCAGGGCCTTGGCCTTGGGCAGGGTAATTGTCAGACTCCACAGGTGCAGCCAGGCCAGGATCAGAGGATACATGGCCTGCTGGAGCGGAGTCGCATTTGATACCAGTTCCACGATTTGCCCGCCCATTAGCTGCCCGGCCATCATCTCGACGATCTCATCGAGCTTTTTCATTCCTTTGGCGACCGGCTCAATATACTTGTCTTCCACAACGCCTTTGGCCTTGGCAATAGTCCCTTCCATGTATTTTTTGAGTGTTTTGTAATTGAACATATCGGGATTCATCAGCATCTTGCGCATCAGTAAATCCAGCGACTGGATGGCATTGGTGCCTTCATAAATGGAGAAAACCTTGACGTCGCGGGCATACTGCTCGACGGGATATTCCTGGCAGTAACCATAGCCGCCAAAAACCTGTATGGCTTCGGCGGTAACCAGCCATCCGGCGTCGGAAATGCCGGCCTTCACGATCGGGGTGAGAATTTCGACAATGCCCATCGATTCTTTTTTCTCATCTTCCGATGTCGAGGCATGCATGATGTCTTCATGATGAGAAAGAAAGTAACACAGCATCCGCATACCTTCGATGGAACTCTTCATATAGAGGAGCATACGTTTGACGTCGGGATGCTCGATGATCGCCACGCGTGGCGCCGATTTGTTTGCGGACTGCAAGATGTGGGTACCCTGGATACGATCTTTGGCGTAGTCGACGGCGTGCATATAAGCGGCACTGGAAACCGCTTCGGCCTGAAGCCCCGTATGGATTCGAGCGGCGTTCATGAGCATGAACATGACCTTCATGCCTTCACGTTCCTTGCCCAGAAGATAGCCGATGCATTTCCCGTTTTCGCCGAAATTCAGTGTCGACGTGGCATTGCCTTTGAGTCCCATTTTATGTTCAATGCCCGCGCAGACGACGTCATTGCGCTCACCCAGGGTCCCGTCCGGAT
Organism: Deltaproteobacteria bacterium; assembly: GCA_016928025.1. Lineage (GTDB taxonomy): Bacteria > Desulfobacterota > Syntrophia > Syntrophales > JAFGHS01 > JAFGHS01. The sequence continues at coordinate 5,934 of JAFGLN010000099.1, read as the reverse complement.
TGACGAGGTACTTTGGGACGACGAAAATGGAAATCCCCTTCGTTCCGTCCGGATCACCTTCGATGCGCGCTAACACCGGATGAATGATGTTTTCCGTCATGTCCTGTTCGCCGTTGGAAATAAAAATCTTCTGGCCGGAAATGAGATACGTGCCGTCGGACTGCTTGACCGCCTTGGTTTTGAGAGGGCCAAGGTCAGAGCCGGCGCTGGGTTCCGTCAGGCACATGGTGCCGCCCCACTTTCCCTCCATCATTTTGGGAACGAACATGTTTATGACTTCTTCGGAACCGAATGTCTGAATGATTTGGATGGCTCCGGTGATGGAACCGCAATACATAGTCAGAGCCGTATTGCCGGCGTTAAAATATTCCGAGGCTGCCGTTGAGACAGAATTGGGAATTCCCATCCCTCCCATATCCTGAGGAAACTGCAGGATGTGGAAACCGGCCTCCAGGTAAGCTTGAAATGCCTTTTGGAAGGATTCGGGAACTTTGACTTCGTTTTTGCCGGCGTCGAACTTCAATCCGATTCTGTCTCCATCGACGTTTGACGGAAAAAACTGTTCGAAAGCGATTTTTTCGGCGAGCTTGAGCGTATCTTCATAAACGCTCCGGTCAAAATCTTTGAAGGCGTCAAAACGATTGAGTTTCTCTACCTCCAACATTTCAAACAGCGTAAAACGAACATCACGTGAATCGACTAATTGACTTACAGCCATAGCGCTTCCTCCTTAAAGAAAATATAATATGGAATACCCCGATTCAAAAGCCCGTAAAGATCAATACCGCGATACTGGAAAAAGTTCATGGATGGGCGACGTTTTCATCACTTCCAGTTCAGCCGGGAGCTTCTACCACGGGGACCCATCTGAATGTGATATAGGCGTTTGTTTATTTGTAGTGATATATTATATAAGAATTAAATTAAGTCAATAAATATTTATTGACAGTTATATATCCATGTTTTAAGACAATCGATATACAAAAATGATTGAAAAAGGACAGGCACCTGACGCAGAAACGTGGAAGTGTTGGCCTTTTAAAATTCCCTGAATTGGACAACGGTGAGGGAAAGGAAAATACATGGCTAGGCGCGATATCAAAGAAGCAAGAAAAGACAATATTATTGAATCCGCATTGCAGATATTTGCTGAAAAAGGGTATACCGATGCCACAATGACTGATATTGCAAAAAAGGCGGGTGTCTCGACGCCGGTTTTATATGGATATTTCAAAACCAAAGAGGATTTGCTCTTTACTATTCCGGAAAAGCTGAGCGAGGAACCGGTCCGCACAATGGACTTGGCGCTTCCCTATTTCAGAAGGGCGGAGGAAAAAATTCGGATGATCGTTCAAGGTTATCTCAGCCTTTATGAAAACAATCCCCTCTATGCTTCGTTGGTAATGCTCGAGCTTAAAACGAACCGCAATTTTTTAAAGACTAAAGCGTACATTACCATTCAAAAAGTTGCCCGCACACTTCTGGAAAGCATCCGTGAAGGCATCAGCGATGGAACGTTTAAAGAAGACACGGATGCCCTTCTTGTCCGCTCCATGATTTTGGGGACGATTGAGCATATATGCATTAATAAAATTCTTCTCGGTGAACCCAAAAATCTCGAGGTTTATATCGATCCGCTGGTGGATACCATTCTGGATGGCATAAAAAAGCAGTCCAAACAAGTCTCCATCAACCTTAGCATTCATAATCTTGAGATGTCTGACAACACAGAGGGAAATAGTGAAAAAAAATTAAGGAAAAAACCTCTCAAAACAGATTAAAAGATAAGATGATGGGCGATAATCATGGCGAAACAGACAGGATGACGTAACATGGCCATAAAGCACCTCATTGAATTGCAGGAAGGCCGTAAGAACAATGAAGATGTCCTGTTGTTTCTATTCCATTTGAGTGTTTGTCAAGCCGGCGGGCGTTAAAACCGCCCGCCAAATCACTTATTTTCCTGGTGACTATTTCGATCTGAAATGTCGGGATTTCTCCTGCATAAAAACGTTATCGCAGAGATAAACTCCTAAACTTACCGTGATAGTTGTTCTTGCATTTTCCTGCGTCAAAGTTTATGCATCATAGAAAGACCTTGAGATAATGAGGAAAGGAGGGTCCAATGTATGGAAGAACCAGACGCATCGAAGAAAGCAATCATTGTTGTGGACATGCAGAAGGATAACGTCGGTCGATTCTGTCACGAGGTAATACCGAAAATACGTCTTCTCATTGACAAGGCGAGGCAAAAAGGTATTCCCATTATCTTTGCCTGTGACAGCCGCTATCCGGGTGATTTTCTTTTTAAGAAACTGGAACTGCCTCACCGAAATATACGCGATACTGAAGGCGAAAAGGTTATTGCTGAGCTAGACCCGCGACCGACGGACTTCATGATCAAAAAAAGAATGCTCAGCGGATTCTTTCAGAGCGATCTTGATTTTACGTTACGGCAATTGGGCGCTAAAACATTGTTCATTACGGGGCAGGCGACCGGCGGCTGTGTTTTGAAAACATGCATGGATGCGTTTGAATTTGGCTACGACGTTATTGTTCCTGCTGACTGTTGTGTTTCGCCGTCGGCCGAAGACCATGAATGGGCGCTGAGATATTTTCAGCGGTGGGATATGCTGAAGTCGACCGTCGAAGAGGCCATCGCTTTATTATAAGAACTTATACATCAAACAAAAGGCAAAGGAAGGTGAATAAATGATACCAAGAATCAAGAATATTCTATACACGACGGACCTCAGCGAAAATTCCACGTATGCTTTCCGCTACGCATTGAATTCAGCCGAAATGCACGGTGCCAAGATTCATATACTGTATGTATTAAAGCCGAAATTTATCGGTATGTATCCCGATGTCATGGTTGAAGTAGGTCCGGAACCCAAAGAGGTGATAGCCAAGATCAAAAAAAGATTGAATGTCCTGCTTCAAGAAGAATCCAAGGACAATCCGGATAGAGCTAAACTGGTTTCTACCATTGAAGTGATCGAAGGAGACCCTGTGGTTAAAATTCTCGAAAAGGCGGATCAAATGAATCCCGATGTCATCATTATGGGCACTCACAGTAAGGGATTTATTGCCCAGACTTTCCTGGGAAGCGTTGCCCAGAATGTTTTGCAGCACAGCAGAATTCCGGTTTATGTTATTCCGTTGCCAAAAAAATGAACGCACAGGAAAAAGTTGTCTTTTTGATGTTATTATTTTCAGAAACAATAATAAATGGTTGACAGTCGAGTCGTGACATGATTTAAAGGACGAACATTTTTCAGAGTCTGAATGTGGTGATTTTATATTAAGGCTTCATTTAAACCCTTGATTAATGAAACCCGGAATGGATGTGGATACGCTCAAATCAATATGGAGAACGTCAAAGGGCCGGACAATGGTCTGAGGCAATTGCCCCCCGGAAGTCGTCAAGAGGTATAGCTGTTGAAAAAAATCAAAATCACTTTCAATATTTCGAGAGACATTGTGGAAATGCTGGAAAAGCGTATCCCGAAAAGACGACAAAATATTTTTATTGAGGAAGCCATCCACGCCAGATTTTCCATAATGGAGCAGGAGAAGGCCATGCGGGAATTGGTTCAGGCGAATAAAATTCGCGATGAGGAACTGGAGTTGATCGACGCAGGTTTGGAACATGAAGAAAATATTTATCATCACGATGAATACCTGAATGAAGACGAGATGTTGGACATTGATGAGGTGATGTGAGTCAAAGGGCTGCAGGCCAGTTTTTTTTACGCATATATTTAAAAACTGGAATATAAAGACTCGAAATACGTGGCCATCGTGGAATGAGGGAAGTCATTCCAAAAAATAAAGAACAAAAGGAGGTGATAACGACGGATTTCTGCCTGCACGGGAGGGCAGAAAGTATGCGGGATGACATGAATAATTTCTTTTTTATCATACGAATCCCATGATCCCTTTGGGGAACTGCGAGTCATGAAAATAACCGGTCATTCCGGCAGGAACCGGAATCCGGTTCTGCTATCGCAGGATTACAGAACTGGGTCCCGGGCAACGATCCGGGATGACAGAAAGATTTATTTTCGTTGTAAGATCAACAAGATACAGTTAACGTCATGAATGGATAAGACGATTAAAAGAAGGAGGTCAAAGATTTATGATTCGAACACCAGAACAGTATGTTCAAAGCTTGCGAGACGGTAGGGTCGTCTATCAGGACGGCAAAAGAATAACGGATGTTGTAGACGAGTGGCCACAGTCGGTAGAGCGGGCGGCATCGGAATTTTATGTAGCGACGGTTCCCAAGTACCGTCCTCTGTTTACCATGAAGGAAAAGGGGGAAGAGGTTTCTTTCGCCTTTAAAATGCCCTCGACCCCCGAAGACCTGCAAAGGCGGAGAGATATTCTCAGGGTATCGGGCGAGTTGGGCGCCGGAGGCTCGCGCTTGACCGGTATCGATGGATTAAACGGGGTTGCCTTTGGTGCGGCCAAGATGGATAGGGTGATGGGAACCCACTATTCCGAAAACATGGAAAAATATCGGACATGGTGTAAAAAAAACGATCCCAGTATCGTTGCTGCAGTCAGCGATCCTAAAGGTGATAGGGGATTGCATGCCGAAGATCCCAGACAGGCCAACAAAGATTTTTATGTCCGGATCGTTGATCGCAAAAAGGACGGCATCGTCATCACCGGCTGTAAGTTGCATATTACCGCTGCCGCGATCGCGACGGAAATCATGGTGCTGCCCTCACGCAACCACAATGAATCGGGCAAGGACTACGCCGTGGCCTGCGCCGTGCCGTGCAATGCCAAAGGTGTTACATTCCTGTGCTCACAGGGAGCGGTCGGTGGCGGACACCCGATGATCATCTTTGAAGAAGTGTTTGTCCCCTGGGAGAGGGTTTTCATGGCAGGTGAATGGCAATTCTCCAGAGAAATCGCCACCTCTTTCGCCCGTTACCACCGTCTGACTGCCGCGACTTACAAAGTCGGGCAGCTCAACGCTCTTGCCGGGCTGGCGAGTTTGATGGCAAAATACAACGGCCTGACGAAAGCAACGCGTATTCGAGACATGCTGGGTTGGTTCGCCATGTATGCGACGGTTACGGAAGCGCTGGGGAAGGCGGCCGCCTTGTCCGGCGATGTAGACCCCGAAACGGGTCAGGCGAGACCGAATCCCGTTTATACCAATTGTGCCAAGTACTGGTTTGCTTCTCAATGGCATGAAGCCATGAAATATCTCCAGGACATCACCGGCGGTATTGCCGCCACGATTCCTTCAATGGCGGATTGGGATAATCCCGAAACCCGGCCTTACCTCGAGAAATATTTACAGGGCAGTGCTCAGTATCCGACGGAAGAGAGAATCAGAGCGATCCATCAGGTTATCGAGCAGGGTTCCGCCTTCCATGGCGTTCTTTCCATTCACGCGGAAGGATCTCTGGCAACGCAGAAGCAGGTGCTGTTCCAGCAGACCGACTGGGAACTGTTCGAAGCAGCCGCCAAATACAGCCTGGGCTACAAGGTCGACCATCCCGAATTTAAGGATAGACTGGGTCTTGGCAATCATCCGTGGAAGATTCCTGACTGGCTGTTGAAGGGTGAAAAGGAACCGGCCAAGAAAGGTGCGGCAAAGAGCAAGGATAAGTAATAGTCTTCATCTTTTGAAGATATTCACCTAAGTAGACATGAGGGGAGTGCTTGACGCTCCCCTCATTAAACCCCGGCGCTCTCAATACCGATAAAATAGGTGCCGGCTGTGTATTAAGGTGCTACGAACCTTGAAATATTTTTAATCAGGTGCAAAGACAGTGTCTCAACGGCCAAGCGAGCCGTCAAGATCGTACAATCTTTTAAATGAATAACTCAACTTTCGCAGGAGCGAAATATCTATAACATATTGAAATAATTAGTAGTATAGCGTCACAAAGTGTGATATATAGGTTT
>JAFGLN010000098.1 GCA_016928025.1 Deltaproteobacteria bacterium | reverse complement strand
CGATTATTATGATATAAATATATCATTGATCCGTGATGAGGAGGGAAAACCGACAGGCTTCCGGTCTTTTTCACGGGACGTCACAGAACGCTTCAAGACGGAGCAGGAACGGGAGCGCTACCGAGAGTTTATAGAAAACATTGATGATGGTTGCTATGAACAGGATCTGCAGGGGAATTATACCTTTGTTAATGAAGCGGCCTGCCGGAGATTCGGATATACCCGTGATGAATTTATCGGGATGAATTATTCTACTATGATGTCTCAGGAAACAGCGAAAAAAATGTTTGCCCTGTTCAACGAAGTCTATCGAAATGGCCGTACATCTGATTTAATAGATTTTGAAATTTTTACCAAAAATAAAAAAATATTACATATGCAAACTATGGCTTCTTTAATTTGGGATCATGAAGGCAATCCGATCGGTTTCCGAGGGATCAGTCGGGATGTAACAGAGCGTTTCAAGATGGAAAAAGAACAGGAGCGATACCGTAATTTCCTTGATAATATCAATGATTTTTGCTTTGAGAGGGATCTCAACGGCAAGATGATTTTTGCCAATGAAAAATGGCTTAAGTTCTTTGGAATCACCTTGGAACAGACCCAGCAGGGGGGAATGGGTTATCACAATTTCCTTACCCGAGAAACCGCAGATAAATATGATCAAATTTATATGGATGTTTATCGAACGGGGAATCCTGTTGACTTGTATAATTTTGAGATGACATTTCAGGACAGGGAAAGTATATATATCGACACATCGATATCGTTAATCCGTGATGAAAATGCTAAACCGACCGGCTTCCGCGTGATAGCCCGTGATGTAACCCGGCGAAAAAAGATGGAAGACGAACGGGAAAAATTGAGAGAAAAAATTGTTCAATCGGAAAAACTCGAATCCATCGGTACGCTGGCCGGTGGTATCGCCCATGATTTCAACAATCTCCTCATGGGGATTCAGGGTTACACATCGTTGATGCTTATGGATATCGATCCCTCCCATCCTTTTTATGAGCAGTTGAAAATTATCGAATCCCAGGTCAAGAATGGCGCCGACCTGACCAAGCAATTGCTGGGTTATGCCCGGCGCGGACGGTACGAGATGAAGGCCACAAATATGAATGACCTCGTAAAAAAAACGTCTTACATGTTTGGGAGAACCAAAAAAGATATACGGATACATCAAAATTATGCGGATGAACTCTGGGAAATAGAAGCGGACCCGGGACAGATGGAGCAGGTCTTTTTAAATCTTTTTGTAAATGCCTCTGAAGCGATGTCCGGAGGAGGGGCCATCCATTTGCAGAGTGAAAACGTAATGCTGGATGAGCAGTATGTCAAACCCCATGATATTGAACCGGGTCGTTATATCAAAATATCAGTGACCGATACGGGCGTCGGGATGGATGAGAAAACGAGAGAACGTATTTTTGAACCTTTTTTTACAACAAAAGATATGGGTAAAGGTGTCGGTTTGGGTCTGGCTAGTGTTTATGGTATCGTTAAAGGCCACAGAGGGATTATTAATTGTTATAGTGAAAAGGGACATGGGACGACATTCAATATCTACCTGCCGGCATTGACGGAGAACAACAAATTTGATGAACAGGCAGAGACAAATACGATGGTAAACAAGCAGATAAACATTTTGCTGGTTGACGATGAGAGAACCATTACGGATGTGACGGGAACCATGCTGGCAAGGCTTGGGTACCAGGTCATAATCGCCCACGGCGGACAGGAAGCCGTTTTGACATATCGCGTGAACCGCGACCGGATTGATCTGGTGATTATGGACATGATCATGCCGGATATGGGTGGTGGTGACGCCATTGAAAAGATAAAAGCCATCAACCCCGAGATAAAGATTATTCTTTGCAGTGGTTACAGCATCAACGGCATGGCCCGGGAAATCATTGAACGTGCCGGCGTACAGGGATTCTTGCAAAAACCGTTTCAGGTTGATCAGCTTATCGATAAAATTAATGAAGTAATGACGTCTTCGTAAAAAACTGATATTGTTCTTAAATTTAATTCACGTGCCCTGTCCCGTCAACGACGGGAGTTTTTTACAAAGATGTTTCTGGTCATGGGACGTATTTTATCGAAATCATTGTAGTGAAGGAGTGTAGCGAATATAAATCATGAGAAAATCGATATGGGATCAATACCGGAATAAGTTAAAAACCGTAGAAGAAGCAGTGAAATTTGTTGATTCGGGAGATTGGGTTTATTACAGCCATTTCGTCATGACACCGGTGGCCTTAGATCAAGCTCTTGCCGCCAGAATAGATGAGTTAAGGGATGTAAAAATAAGTGTTTCCAACGGCATGCATCCTGTGCAGGTCGCTGCTTGTGACCCTGAGGGGAAAACCTTCACTTATCACAGCACTTTCTTTAGCGCCAGTGATAGAACCTTCGGTAAGCAGGGCGCAGCCTTTTTTATTCCCGCCAACTATCACGAACAGCCCTGGCGTCTGCGCCAGGGCTTCGCGCCGAAGCCCAATGTGGCCATGATCAAAACGACACCGATGGATAAAAACGGCCTGTTTAATTTCGGCACATCCTGTTCCTACACCAAGGCCATCATCGAAATGGCGGATATTGTTATTTTGGAAACCAATGAAGGTGTGCCACAATGTTTAGGTGGGCACAGTGAAAATATCCACATTTCTGATGTCGATTATATTGTCGAAACACCGAAAACGTCGTTATTGGCGACAGCTAAACCCCAGGCGTCTCCGGAAGATGAAAAAATTGCGCAATTTATTTTGGAGGAGATTCATGACGGAGCCTGCCTTCAGCTGGGCATCGGCGGGATCCCCAATGCGGTCGGCAGCCTCATTGCCGAATCGGATCTTAAGGACCTGGGCATGCACAGTGAGATGATGTGTGACGCGTTTATGGACCTCTACGATCAAGGCAAAATCACCGGCCGCTATAAATATACGAACAAGAATAAAATGGTTTATACGTTTGCCATGGGCACGGCGGATCTGTATGAATTTATCAATGACAATCCCGTTTGTGCGATCTTTCCGGTGGATTACACGAATAGTGCCGAGAACATCGCCCGTAACGACAACGCCATCAGTATCAACAATGCCGTCCAAGTCGATTTGTATGGACAGATAGCATCCGAGGCCATCGGTAACAAGCATATATCCGGCTCCGGCGGACAGGGGGATTTTGTTGTCGGTGTGGCAAAATCTAGGGGCGGCAAGGCCTTTATCTGCCTCAAATCTACACAGATGATCGGCGATAGGCTTGTTTCGCGCATTGTTCCTGATGTTGAGGGTATTGTTTCCGTACCGAGAGCCTGGGCTTTTTATATCGTAACGGAATACGGGAAGGTCTGTCTCAAGGGAAAAACAACCTGGCAGATAGCAGAAGCCTTAATCTCGATTGCCCATCCGGACTTTCGGGATGATCTGATTAAAGCGGCCGAGGCGAAGGGGATTTGGCGAAGAAGCAATAAAATCGGCTGATAACGGTCGCCTTCATTCGGCTACCGGCATTAGCTGCGTCGTCGGTTCCTCGAAGTATAAAGTATACACCTGCGTCACCTCCTCCTTGCCGCCTTGGTATCCTGATGAAATCAACCGTTCTCAACGATTCTAATAAATAGATAGCGTTATCTAATTTCTAAAACTGCAACAACTTCGATATGCCGGGTCTGCGGAAACATGTCGAGAGGTTGAAAAGACTTCAGAGAAAAGCCGCCATCGATCAAATAGCGTGAATCTCTCGCCTGTGTGGCTGGATTGCAGGAAATATAAACCACTTTTTGCGGTTTTAAAGCCAAAACGGCGTTAAGTACCTCTTTTTCGCAACCCGTTCTTGGCGGGTCGAGAATGACGCAATCAATAGTCGTTTCTATCTTGTCGAAAGTGGACTTTAAGACGGCCCCAACATCTCCCCGATAAAAGGCTACATGATCCAGCCTCTCGTTTCGACTATTGATTTTGGCACAATGGATAGCCGTTCCATCATTGTCGATTCCAAAAACCTGTTTTGCCTTGGGGGCCAAAAAAATCGAAAACAGACCGGATCCGCAATAAGTATCCAGAATGGTTTCATTTCCGTCCAGGCCGCACATCGCCAACACGGTATCGACGAGGTTATCCACCAAGACGGTATTGGTTTGAAAAAAACCGCGATAAGGAACTTGAAAACGTTTACCCTTGGCGAATCGTTCAATATATTTGGGTGGGTGCATATTGTTGGGATCGGTTACTGTGATCCCCCCTTCAGGATCAGACCAAAGGGCGTAACGATCCTCCGTTAACCTCGCGTTGGAAACTGCCAAATTCCAGCGGAGATTTGATAATTTGACATTGATAGATTCATCAACGATTTCACACCGTTCGATATCAACGACCATCCGGTTGGCGGTGTCAATAAATCCAACGGATGGGTTGCCCCTTTTTGATCGTTGTATTTGAAAATCCGCCTTTCCCCGGTAATGGTATTCTCTGGGGGATGGGATCACCATTTTGAAATCAGGCGCCTCAATTTTTCCGATCCTTTCAAAGGTTTCCCACACCTGTTTTTGTTTAATGGTCATTTGATGGTCGTAGTCGATATGCTGGTATTGGCAGCCCCCGCAGACTTGATAATAAGGGCACAGGGGCGCCCTTCTCAAGAGTGAAGGCTTCAAGATTTTTTCTAAATGTCCCTTCAGATAATTCTTTTTGACGGCTGTTATTGTTATCTCACAGTGGTCGCCTTCTACCGTAAAAGGAACAAAAACGACGAGATCGTCAATTCTTCCCATGCCGTCGCCTCCAAAAGCAACGGTATGGATGAAAATTTCCGCATGGTCTCCGATGTTCACGAGTGTATTTACCTGATGAAATTTATGTTTACAACAGCACAGAATACTGTTAGAAATTCTATATCATTATCGATATGATAGTTCCAATGAGAAAAAGGTAACAAACTTGAATCATCAAAATGTTCATCGCCTGACCCTGCCGGATAAAGAAATTATTCTAATTGGTACCGCCCATGTTTCCCACGAAAGTGTAGAACTGGTGGAAAAAATCATAGCGGAAGAAAAGCCGGATGTCGTCTGTGTCGAGTTGTGCCAGGCGCGTCTGGATGCCATACAGCAGAAGAGTAAATGGCATGAAACGGATATTGTCAAAGTTATTCGCAACAATCAGGCCTCGCTGTTGTTGTCCCAACTTTTGATGTCTTCCTTTCAAAGAAGAATTGCTCAGAGGATCAAAATCACGCCCGGCGAAGAGATGATACGGGCCATGAATAAGGCTGAAGAAGTTAACGCCGAAGTGGTTCTGGCGGATCGGGAAATCCGCGTTACCCTGTTGCGGACATGGCGAAGAATGCGTTTATGGAGTAAGATTAAATTTATATCCGAAATGTTTCTTTCACTTTTCATGACGGAGGATATCAGCGAGGAAGATATAGAAAAACTCAAAGAGCATGATATGTTGGAGATGGCATTGGAAACCATTGGAAAAAAATTGCCCGAGGTGAAAGCGACGTTGATTGATGAAAGAGATGAGTTTCTTGCCCATCGCATTCGCAACGTTTCCGGAAAGAAAGTTGTTGCCGTCGTCGGCGCCGGTCATGTTCCCGGTATCATGAACAATTTGGACCGAGAGATTTCAATCGATGAGATCAACGGCATTCCGCCCGCCGGAAAATGGGCGCGTTACTTTGGATGGGTGTTTTCTGCTCTGATTGTCGGTCTGTTTGTTTTCGGATTTTTTTATTCAGGTCGTCAAACGGGCGTTAATATGGTTTTTTCCTGGTCTGTCATAACCGCTGTTTGCGCATCTATCGGGGCCATCGTGCTTTTGTCGCACCCTCTCACTATCATCGCGTCGGCGCTTTCCGCTCCTCTTGCCACTCTCCATCCCCTTATTGCCACCGGCTGGGTCGCGGGCCTTACAGAGGCGACCTTCCGGAAACCCCAGGTGAAAGATTTTCTGGCCCTGACCAATGACATTACCTCGATCCGCGGTTTTTTCCGGAATAAGATTACGCGAGTTTTGCTTCTCATCGCAGTCGTCAACCTGACGACATCCATCGGTACCTTTTTAGCTATCCCGGTTATGGTGAGGCTGTTGTCTTACTGAGGTCATATGCTTGCGTCATGGCCTTTTCGAAGGATCTTGAAGCGCGATAATGACCCTCCGCTCCCATTTCTATGCCGGGATGAAGAATGAAGAGCAATTTGTGTTGCCGGTATTAACTCAAAAAAATCTTGTTGCTGATTGCTGATTGGTTTATGATGGAAATAACTCCATGTAACAGGGTTAATCGGGGGCTTTTCGTCAACGTAACCAGAAAGGTTGGATTTCTATGTTATCAAATAAAAGAACAAAAGCATGTTTAATCATATTTTTTTTGATCATAACGATCCTGGCCTGCACAAAATATGAAAGGCGGGTTATTCCTCTCAAAGAACCGGCGGCCTTTCCCAATGCTGTAACGGCGGGAAGTGCTGTTATCGCGGCCAAAGCTTATGACGACCAGAAAGAGGCGGGGGAAGCCTTTGGTTTTGATGTTCGAGGTGCGGGTCTTCTGCCTGTTCAGGTCATATTTGACAATAAAGGGAATCATCCTATTGAAATCAATGCCCGCCAAACTTTTTTGGTTGATGATGAAAGCAACCTCTGGCCCATTCTCAATGAGCAATTAGTTTACGATCGTTTAACGGGCAAAACGGAACTGGGCCGGGTTGTCCCGGAAGCCGGCAAGTCAGGTATGTTAATGGGCGCTGCCGGTGCCATCATCGGTGCCGCCATCGGCATCGTATCCGGACACAATGTCGGAGACGCGGCGATGAAAGGTGCCGCTGTGGGAGCCGCAGCGGGTTTGACCACGGGGGGAGCCAGGGGTGCGACAGACCCTGACGTTCACCGACAAATCAGTGATGATTTGCGTGAAAGGTCCCTTGCCCGCAGAGCCATCAGTCCCCATGAATTTGCCTATGGCTTCATTTTCTTTCCGGGCGAAGCCCAAAACGTCCAAAAGTTAAGGCTTTCACTGCGAGAAGTCGATACGGGCAATACGTACCTTTTCGAGATGAAGCTTTAAAGATTTCACCTTTTGCTTGATTAACTCTCTTTTTTACTTTGCTCACCGATTCATTTTACAAATTCTGTCATCAGGAGACATAATGGCCATCATTATAGACGGGAAAAAAATTGCCCGGGATATTAGAAAGGAAGTAAAGTCAAAAGCAGTTGATTTAAAAACAAGTTCAGGAATCGTTCCCGGGCTGACTGTTATTCTGGTCGGTAACAATCCCGCCTCGGAAATTTATGTCCAAGGTAAGATAAGTGACTGCGAGGAAGTGGATTTTTTTTCCCGAACAGAACGGCTTCCGGGAGATACGGACGAAAGCAAAATTGCCGAGATCATCCAAACCTTGAATTATGATGATTCAATACACGGCATATTGGTTCAACTTCCCCTTCCCAATCACATCAATCCGAATAAAATGATTGAAATGATCGATCCGCGTAAAGATGTTGACGGCTTGCACCCTTATAATGTCGGTCGTTTATTTACAGGATGTCCCTATCATCGATCCTGCACACCGGCCGGCTGTATTGAGCTGCTGGATCGCACCGGCATTGAAATTACGGGTAAAGAAGTCGTCATTGTGGGAAGAAGCAATCTGGTCGGAAAACCGTTGGCCATGATGCTGCTTTCACGGAATGCCACGGTAACCCTGTGTCATACCAAAACGAAAAATCTTCCTGAAGTGACCCGGCGTGCCGATATTCTCATCGCAGCTGCCGGTAAAGCCGAATTGATTAACGGCGCCATGGTCAAAGAAGGTGCCGTTGTCATCGATGTGGGGATGAATAGGCTGGCGGATCGAAAACTTGTGGGAGATGTGGTTTACGCGGAAGTTGCTGAAAAAGCTTCTTATATTACACCCGTGCCCGGTGGCGTCGGGCCCATGACGAGGGCCATGCTTCTCGTCAACACCTTGAATGCCGCCATGGGTATTCCTGAATTCATGACCTGATGATCTTGGAATAATGTCCGTCTCGGATCCGGATTTTATGGCTCAGCCGTAACTTTTGGTGACAATAAAACAGGTTTGAAACCCCTTTCCAGTTCATGTCGGACGATTTTCCAGAAATCCATCGAACGATCTGATCTGACACTGATCGCAACATTGTCGACGCCGAGTTCCGGTTTTACAGAGCCCCACAGCGAACGATCGCCCGAAGGGTGCGGAGGACAAGCCGAGCGGATACCATGCCGTTGCAACATGGCACAGAAGTGAATGTCTTCGCCGAAAGTGCGCATTAGAGGTTCTTCATCCCAGAAGAAACGAGCCCATTCACGCCTGAAAAACCAACAGTGCCCGATCGTATCAACTATTTCCAATTTTCGATTCATTGCCTCCCATCCCATGCGGGGCTTTTCGGTTTTTAGATCTGTTCTGGACAGATAACGCAGTCCGATGGTGCCGCAGATAACTCGGTCTTTATCGACATGTTCCAGACAATTTTCAAACCACCTTTCTGCGGGCATAGTATCGTCATCGAAGATACAGACATATTCGCCTTCTAAACAAGAAGCTAATGTAAATCGTGGTACAATCCCAAAATTATAATCACATAAAATTTTTTTCACGTAGCGATCGTTTTTAAAGCGGATTAATTGCTTGCGTTCAAATATACCCAATTTATTAGGAGGCTTGTTGTACCACAGGATGATTTCCACGGGCTTGACGGACTGATTTAAAATGCGTTCAACCTGCTCTTCTAAATATTGCGGCCGTGCCCAAGAAGTAAGGATAACGGATATGCTGGGTTTCATAATTGGAACCAGTTTTGGTGTTCAATCGATTTCAAGGTGCCATATAGCTTGTTGGAAATTCAGTTTCTTCTAATGGAGCTATAAGGTATCAGCTTTTTTGTCGAGGTATACAAAGTGATAGAACATCCTTTTGAGGGGGTGAAGTATATGGAGATTGATATCGGGTGTCAAGTGAATTGTGGTGAATGTCCAGCCAATTTAGAAATGTCCTATTAGAAACGAAAGAAATCGGTACTGTCAAGATTTTTGTGTAAAATGTTCATAGGCAAATTCTTTAAAGAAAGGCAGATTCTTACGCACTTTTCCTACAGGGTT
>JAFGLN010000097.1 GCA_016928025.1 Deltaproteobacteria bacterium | reverse complement strand
AGGGAACTCGGTTTATCTCTTACCCATGTTGCTGCCCAATTGAAAATCTCTGTGCCGACAGTCAGTGTTGCCGTTCAAAAAGGAGAGGATCTCGTTCGTGACCAGGCGTGGGCACTTGAAGATTTGTTAAATGTAAAAATGTAAAGGGCGTCCCTAATTATCCCTGTAAAGGGCGTCCCTAATTATCCTCCGGACCTGAACCCTAAAACGTTGCTTAAACCTCCAGCTTCCCCTGAACGCCACAAGTCGATACAAGGCACAAGGCAATTATCATCATGAAAAATTATCAAGCAGAATTTATTTTACCCGGGTAATATTAATGTTGACATCATAATTTTACCCGGATATAATTCGTCCAGTCAAAATTCAACAGGGAGACATGGAAAGATGGGCGAACATAATCGAAAAAGCTGCACAGCATTCAAAGGCGACCGGCGCGTTGCTTCAGGGAATCTTTTGAAAGTCGCCGGAACAGTGAAAGAGATCCTTGATCAAGACGAACAGGCATCTATACTCATTTTTGACAATGACACCAGTGAGCTTGTCGAGGTGGATTTTCGTGGCACAATGGAAGATGTCTTAAAGAGATTGGAAAAACCAACAGCGGGGGCGAAATCAGTTAATGCATCTTCAGATACCGACCAACACTCAAAGCGCTGGCCAGGTCGTCCCAAGCTGGGCGTTATTTCCAGGGAAGTCACATTGTTGCCGAGGCATTGGGAATGGCTCAATAGTCAACCAGGGGGCGCCTCTGTCGCTCTTCGCAAGCTTGTTGAGGAAGCGAGACGGGTTAACAGCGGTAAAGACAAGGCGCGGCGTTCGCAAGAGTCGGCATACCGGTTCATGTCCGCTATGGCCGGCAACTTCCCGGGATTCGAGGAGGCGACGAGGGCCTTGTTTGCGGGCGATTCCGAACGCTTCGACAGCTTGGTGGCTGCATGGTCGATCGACATCCGGGACCATACTCTAAAACTTGCCGAGGCTGCATTCCAGAATCGAGAATGATACGGTGCAAATCACTAAAAGTCAGCGCTTTTTGAGCCACTCTTGAGAAGGTAAGATCACTGGAAAACCTGTCGTTCCAGTTGCTGCCGAAAAGACGCGGCACAATTGAATTTTTCGATAGCACAATGCCGGCCGGACAGCTCCGATGTCCACTCGGGAGAGGACGTTTTGTAATAAAGATCGGGTAAGTTTTCATGGGCCGTTATACATCTTTAGTGCTCCACGTATTCAGCGGGACCGGAAATTCATTGCGCGTAGCCGGATGGCTTTCCGAGTTATGCGACCGGAGCAAGACTCAGGTTGTACGCATCGGAAAAACAGGGACCCCAAAACCTGTACCGACACCGGAAACGATTACGGGGTTCGTGTTTCCCACGCACGGCTTTACCGCACCCTGGGTTGTGCTGCGTCATGGGCTCAGGCTGCCGCGGGTAAAGGGCGGGGCCGCATTTGTTATCGCCACGAGGGCCGGATCCTGGCCGGGTTTCTTACTGCCGGGACTTTCCGGAAGCGCCGTGTTCACTGTAGCGCTCATTTTATTGTGCAAAGGATACCGCATAAAGGGTCTCAGAGGACTTGATATGCCTTCCAACTGGATGTCACTGCATTGGGGCATTTCGAGAAAATACGCCGACAAGATTATTGAACGGGGGAAGCATAACATTGAACGCTTGGCGCAAAAAATATTCAGCGGCGGGCGGCATTTGTTTTCTTTTAATAATGCCTTGGAACTCGCACTGGGGATAGCGCTCGTACCCATTTCAGCGGGCTATCTTTTAGTTGGCAGGTTCGCTCTCGCCAAACTTTTTTACGCGAACTGGAAATGCAATTCATGCGGCCAGTGTGCTTGCGATTGTCCGGTTGGGGCCATCATCATGAAGGGTCGCAATGTGAAAAAACCGTATTGGACATTTGCTTGTGAAAGCTGCATGCACTGCATGGGATATTGCCCGGAAAAGGCTGTCGAAGCCAGCCATCCTTTAGCGGTCATCCTATACTTCATCAGTACCTTTTCGCTCGCCGGCGTGATTGGCAAATGGTTAATCAGCGTGAATCCCGGAGCCGTCATATTGGGCAGCATCGTTTCGAACCGCTTGATTCAACTGATGCTTAATTATGCCTATATACTCATTTCATTGTTTCTTGTATATATTTTGTTCTACTATCTTATGCGTATACGAATGGTGAACAGGATCTTTACGTATCTGACGCTGACGCACTATTACAGACGGTATCATGAACCCGGCATCTCAAGAAAGGACTATACAAACAAGGATCTTTTTAGCGAGAAGGATCGGACTTCATCGAGATAAAGACATTTGGGTAAAGCCACGGAGATTTGTCCAAATGCGGTATTGCGCAAAGCAAAGGGCAACACACAAAGGATTTGAGAAGGATCAAATGGCAGACAAAAAAGACGACAAGAGTACCTAAGCGATCGGCGGAGACCTGCTTCCCGGCCTGGGCGTCGGATTCATTTTTCTTAAGGCATCTGCTCTGGTGTTTGTTGGAAGTATGATTGCCGGATTGGGATTGGGTTTGATTTTGACTTCGATACTCTCGAGTATTGAAAAGAAGGATTAGGAATCGGAGAGCAGATGACTCTATAAGGAGCAGAAATGAATCGATGGGAAGAAAGAGATGATTTGACAGGGGAACACACCCTCACAGACGCGGGACAATTGATATTCGCGTGCCTGTTCTTCGCAATCTGGACAGCCGATACGTTTTGGCTCAAGTATACAACCTTTCTAAACCCCTACCTGCCCTTTTTTGTTAGAATAGCGATAGGAGCGGTTCTATTGATCATATCAGGCTACCTGGCCCAAAGGGGTATGTCTATTGTGTTTGGCGAGACGAGAGCAGAACCTTACGTGATCAGAAAGAGCGTGTTCGGCATCGTCCGGCATCCGATATACCTGAGTGAAATTTTGCTCTATTTAGGTTGTCTTGTGATGAGTATGTCTCTTGCCGCCGCAGTCGTTTGGATCATGGCGATCCTGTTTCTCCATTATGTCTCAAGGCATGAGGAAAAGTTACTGCTGACAAGGTTCGGCGAGGAGTATGCACAGTACATGCGCGAGGTGCCGATGTGGATTCCGCGCTTGCGGAAAAAAGGGTGAACGAAGGGTTTGGTACATTCGCGTGGTCGATTAAAAGCGGCTTGGTGCGGTTTGATTCTTTCATTTAAGCAGAACCAAAACCAAATTAGAACAGAGAGGATAAAAAACATGACTTATCCCGAATCACACATTCCCCATGCGAAAAACGGCAGCTACCCGCTGCGCTTCGGCAACACGGTTCGCCCATTGATCGACGGCGGGCCGGCGTTTCGGCGGATTTGTGAAGCCGTTGAACAGGCCCGGCACTCCGTCTGGTTGACTGTGGCTTTTTTAGATGAGGACTTTCAAATGCCGGACGGTTACGGTTCGCTTTTCGATGTGCTGGATCGGGCCAAAAAAAGGGGGCTCGATGTCCGGGCCATTTTCTGGCGATCTCTTGAATGGAAGGAAAATGATCATTTTGAAGGCAATGCGGAACATCGGCAATTTCTGTCTTCCCGCGGCAGTACCTTTCATGCCCGATGGGATCGTCTGCCGAAGACCTGGTGCCATCACCAGAAGAGCTGGTTGATCGACGCGGGGAAGGACACGGAAATTGTCTTTGTGGGTGGCATTAATCTGGGCATCTATGACATTGTCGAACCCGGCCACGAAAAACTCGAGGATGGAAGCATTCACGATATCTATGTTGAGGTTCGCGGACCGGCGGCAACGGATGTCCACCATAATTTTGTTCAACGTTGGAACGAGGCCAGTGAACGGAACCTCCCTGATGGGTCCTGGCCCGCAAAAGAGCTTCAGTCCGATCTGCTCTTCCCCGAATCGCTGACAGATCCCGCCGGAAACATTCCGGTTCAGATAACCCGAACCGTCCGCCGTGAAACGTATACGGACACCACGGCTTCTGTCGGCGGTGATCCTTTCCCCATCACCAAAGGGGAGCAAAGCACACTGGAACAGTATTGCCTCGCAATCGATGCGGCCAAGGAAACCATCTATATAGAAGATCAGGCTATAGGTGCTTTGCAGATTATAGAAAAGATGGAACAGGCCTTGGCAAGGGGGGTTGAAGTTGTCTATGTCCTTCCGGGAAATGCGAACTTTCTGATGGTCGCGGCTTTAAAGGATCCCCGTTCACGTCCTTTCCTCGACAAATTGCAGGGTTTGGGACGCTATTCCAATTTTACCATGGCGGCCCTCGCGGCAAACCGCGGGCCCGGAAAATACACGGAAGTCTACGTCCACGCTAAAATTGCCATCGTCGACGGGGTTTGGGCGACCATCGGCTCATGCAATATAGCAGACAGATCTTTTTATTCGGACACGGAACTGAACGCATCCTTTTGGGACAAGGATGCGGCACGCGGCTTTATGAACGATCTCCTCAAAGAACATCTTGTGATGGACGTCTCTCATATGACCGATAGGGAAGCCCTGAAGTTCTTCAAAGAAACGGCCCGTGAAAATACCATGAGGCGCGTTCGGGGAGAACCGCTTCAGGGTTTGGCCTTCCAGATGGACCCGGCCCATTATCCGGCGGTGGACCCCTGGCTGCCATCTATCGATTCGGTATAAGATGAATATTGGACTTTGAAACAGCGGTCCACCCGCCGCGGCCCGTTGTCGAACGCTGTCTGGGATGGCGCTGGCTGGGGTCAGACTTAAGTCTGTTCCCGCATCTCGAATTAAAAAGACAAGACTATCTGCCGGTTCCGTGCCCCTGCGAACGGCAGACTATTTAACAGTTTCCAGCATATGCGCAATTGTATCTCTGAGGCGGGGAATATCGTGTTTGCAAATTTTATAGATTTCTTCAACATCAATATCGAAATAATCATGAGCCAAAACGTGACGAACGCCGATGACACCCTTCCAGTCAATATCAGGATAATTCTTTAAGAATTCTCAACCTGTTTCCTTGTCAAGTTTTCTGAAACTTTCACCGATGGCGATAAGCTGCATGGCGATGGCATCCAATTTGTCCTGATTCGTTTCCGATGCCATGAAATCGGCGGGAGAAGTTATAGCGGAAAATCGTCTTTCTATCTTCACGACCGCTTCATGGAGCTGTTCCAGTTTATCTCTCAGAAGGGTTGTTACTAATCGGTGCTATAGAGCCATTTCGTGATCGCCGTAATGGAGCCACCGAGATATTTTGTATTAGCGCTCAAAAAACATTTCGGACGAAACAAAAACATGGGTATGCTTCCGGCAACAATAAACTGGAGGATGCCCGACATGAGCAACAGGAGGTTCGAGATGTACGATGACCGTCAAATTATTCATAGAATACGCATGGGCCAGACAGATCGGGAGATTTCGCGCACCGGTGCGGTAGGCCGAGTCAAATGCTCTCAGATAAGAGCCGTTGCTTTGGAGAAAGGCTGGCTTGCGAGCGATAGACCGCTGCCGGATGATACCGTCTTGGCGGAAGCATTTGCCGGAAAGACCATTGATAACCCCACGCACGAATCAAAATGCCAAGACCACGAGGAGCAAATAAAAACCTGGGTTGAAGGAGGCGTGCGCCGCCTGGCGCAAAGACTCGGCTACCATGAAAAACCCGTCAGCTGCGTTCTGCATTTTGATCCGGGAGAAGCAGCCCAAGTGGACTTCGGCAAAGGACCCGATATCCAGGATGTGTTTTCAGGCGTTATTCACAAGACCTGGATTTTTGTTATGACGCTGTGCTTCAGCCGCCACATGTATGCTGAGATCGTTTGGGATCAGAAGACCGCAACCTGGCTTTCCTGCCATCGCCGGGCCTTCGAGTTTTTCGGCGGCATTCCCCGCAAGATCATTATCGACAACGCTAAATGCGCCATTACAAAAGCCTGCTACCATGATCCTGAAGTCCAGCGTTCCTACGGTGAACTGGCTGAAGGATATGGATTTGTCATCTCGCCTTGTCCGCCGCGAGATCCCAAGAAGAAAGGCCGCGTCGAATCCGGCGTCAAATACGTCAAAAGCAACTTTGTTCCGCTGAGAACTTTCCGGTCGGTTGCCGATTCAAATCAGCAGCTGCTGTCCTGGGTCATGGAAACGGCCGGCAACCGCATCCACGGAACAACCCGGCAGAAACCCTTAGCGCTCTTTGCTGAATCCGACAAACCATTTTTGAAGCCTCTTCCGGATGTTCCCGTGGAACTGTCTGTCTGGTACGGCGTCAAAGTTCACGGCAACTGCCATGTGCAGTTTGAAAAATGTTATTATTCCGCGCCCTATAAGCTGGCGCACCAAAGACTCTGGCTGAAGGCCACGGACAGCATCGTCAAGCTTTATGATGATCTGTCTCTTGTGGCAACCCATCCCCGGCTTTGCAAGCCCGGAAGCTATTCCACCATCGATGAGCATATGCCGCCGGAAGCAATTGCCTGGAAGCTTCAGGATACCCCGTGGTGTCTGAGCCAATCGCAAGCCGTTGGCGTTGCCTGCCATGAGGTTATACGGAAACTCTTCGGAGATTCGGTGATGGACCATCTTCGTGCCGCCCAAGGGATTCTCCGATTATCAAAAAAATACGGACCCGTCCGTCTGGAACGCGCCTGCCTGCGGGCCTTGCAGTTTGACAATATCAAATACATCAGCATCAAAAACATCCTTAAGCGGGGCATCGATCAACTGCCGCTGGAGCCTAACCTTTTTTCTCCTCCACCTCTTTCTGAAGCTTACACCTCCGGGCGATTTCTGCGACTTCATTCGGAAGAAAGGAGGCCGGCGCTATGAATCCCAGTCCCGATTTGATTCCCATGCTTAAGCAATTGCGCTTATCCGGCGTTCTGGATTCCATCGAACAGAGGAACCGTCAGGCTCTGGAAGGTAAGGTTTCCTACATGGATTTTCTGGCCTTGATTCTCCAGGATGAAGTGGCCCGAAGAAGTCAAAAGCGTTTTGCCCTGGCCATGCGCCGGGCCAATTTCCGCAGCCACAAGACACTCGAAGATTTTGATTATTCTTTCATTTCCAGCATGAACCGCGCACTCATCCCGGAATTGGCATCCTGCCGTTTTATGGAAGAAAAAGTTTGCGTTCTGTTGGTCGGACCCTGCGGCACGGGCAAGAGTCATCTTGCGCAAGCCATCGGTCATGCGGCAGTTCGCGCCGGTTATGATGTCTTGTTCTCCACCGCCGACCGGATGCTGACACAACTCCACGCAGCCAGGGCCACCAACAGCTACGACAGGCAGCTTGCAAAGCTGGCCAACGTTGATCTGCTCATCATCGATGATTTCTGACTCAAACCGCTCAAGGGCATTCAGGATGAAGACTTCCACGATGTAATCTCCGAACGGTATGAACGCAGAAGCACGATCATAACCTCCAATCTGGACGTTCCGGAATGGGCGGAAGCTTTCCCCAATCGCATTCTTGGAGCAGCCACGGTCGATCGGCTGCGGCATGGCGCTTATCAAGTCGTGTTCGATGCCCAACAAAGTTACCGGCTGACACAATCGGCAAAATCCCGTTCCTCTTTGCGGCCATCGGCGGGGGTTACCCACAACCCGCCCGCCGCCTCACTGGATAAGGGCAGCGGCAGCCGGGCTGTGGATAACCCCCTTGCCCCGGTGGAAACACCGTGTCTGAAAGCAGAAAAAATCAATGCGAAAAGGAGGTGAAAACGACGTTTTGAAACAGGGGTCCGAATCTGTTTTTTGAGCACTTTGTACTGGCTCCATGACGGCGATAAACCCCGGCTCGATTATGGCGGCAATTGACACCAGATCTGTCGGAGATCTTCTTTGAGGTAATAGGCACATGAAAGAGGCTGGTTCAGTTGGAGAGCATCATTTAGCTGTTCTCTTTCTCCTTTGGCCGAATCGAGATTTTCAGGGTTTTTCAGGAGGAGCCAACGGGCGCCTTTCAAGACTTTCTTTTGAAGACGATCCTTTGCTTCATGATAAAGATCTCTTCATAACTCGGACAGTCTATCATTGACGAGTTTGATCACATGAAAATGATCAAAGACAATAGCCGCTTTCGGAAGATGAAGGGATACGGCGCTGAGATAAGCCGGAGACATATCCATGGCAACGGCTTCAATCTTCGCCTTGGCACGTTTGACTCTCTTCCAGAAAGGATCGAGGGCTTCAGACCCCTTGCCTTAACCCACATAGATCACGGCGCCACTAAGCATATCAAGAACGATGGTCAGATATTGATGTCCTTTACGAACAGCAATCTCATCGATGGCAATCATTTGCAAACCCTTCAGGCAAGGCTTGGAAAATCTCCTCGTCAAATCCCTTTTCTGCATTTCCTTGATCACATCCCAAGACACTCCCAAATGTCTGGCCACGTCTTGAATCGTCATATGTTTCGACAAGTCCAGAGCATATCGTTCAAACGCATGGGTATAAGAAAATCGAGGATCGGCAAACCCCAGCGATACTTGACGAACACTGCCACAACGAAGACAACCGATCCGCTGAACCTCAAGATCGAAAAATACAACCTTCGGCCCTATGGGAACCGTCTTGAATCGTCTCCTTGTTGTCCCTCGCATCGTCACCTTTCTCCCTCTACAAACCGGGCAACGAAGCTTTTCTCTCTTATGACGGATCGTGAAAATGATGTTTCCACCTTCGTATCGTGTCCTCACATAATCGTAGCCAATAACACCAAATCCGTGGTACAAAATACTCGTGGACATTCTCCCCCTCCTTTGATCGGAAATCTTTCTCAATTTCCTTTTGGGGTTGAATGTCCATTTTTTCAACTATTAAAAGTACCCATCAACCGGATGAACCATAATTTTTATTAAAAAATGGTCAAAGTTGTCGCTTTTCTTTACAATTATCAATAATATGGGCAAAATCAGTGCATACAAGAACTTCCTCAAGATGTAGTCTAATGTAATACAAATAAGTGTCGTATTTATTTACAAAAAGCAATCTATTAATAGCAACCTGAAACTGATAACGCCTTTTAATCCGTATAATTATGTAAGTGGTCTGTTTTTTGCAATTATTT
>JAFGLN010000096.1 GCA_016928025.1 Deltaproteobacteria bacterium | reverse complement strand
TCCTTTGATTCTACGGCATTGTCGAAACAGTTTTCCATAAGCGGTGTTTTTACATATATGGTTGAAGAAAACTGGTCTGGGGGGATTTAAGAGGACGCCCTTGAGGGAAGGGGCAAGGGGGGGCCATTATCGTTCCGGTAGATGCGAGACGGTTGAGAGGATCGTTTCCAACCTTTGTTTTATCTCGGCCTCCTCCAGGGCGTTGGAAAAATCGGCGAGCCACGTTCGAATATAGGCCAAATCGAGATCGGGTGTTTTCAGCAATATCCCTCTGACATCGTCAAGATCACGCGGTCTTCCGGCGACGATTTTATGAATAATCACGTCTTCGGGCGCAGCAAAATTCACATCTCTATCGGTTAACCGGACCTTTCTGGCTTGGGCAATAGCTTGCCGTTCGTAAAGCGAAAAAGAAAAAATGAAATCAATCCTGATGCCCGTCTCTTCATGAAGAACCGGTAAAACCATGGTTTCGCGGACAAAATCTTCGATGCAATCCGGCAGCATTTTGAATTGAAGATCCTGGGCGAGGGACACAACGTCGGCTAATTTATTGACATCTACTCCGAGAGTGATGTCAATGTCCCGCGTCAGCCTCGGTTCGCCGTAAAGCAATACGGCCTGGCCGCCGATCAGCATATAGGGGATGCGGCGTTCATCCAATGCCGCACCGATGGAAGAAATTATCTTTTCAAACATGTATTCAATATCCTGGCAACTTTAATATCCGTTTCGATGCCTTCAAGGGGGTCCGGAAAAGGGATTCTACCCAGATGCATGGCTTCATCCCATAGGGCTGAAAAGAGTTGAAAGGCTTTTTCCTGAGAAAGCCGGCCCTCCCTGCGGGCAAACGAATCCTCTAATTCCTGCAGCATCCGAATGTTTTTAATCATTGGCATCTTCCTCGTTCTGCTGTCGGCCATCAGGGGGCAAAAAGCAGAATTATTGAATAAATTGCTTTAATTAACAATTGTTTTTCCTGTCATCTGTACAACATAACCCCTATAAAACGCCACCTTTTATTTATGATGCACCGTAGAAGGCATACCGCGACAGGAATAAGAAACCGTAAAAAGGGGTCTGCTTGTGTCCCCGGAATTCAACTTCATTATGATCGATAATCTCCGATCACTTTAGCAGAAGTTCTTTCGTTCAGGGTGGTCAATTTTGCGTTATCATGCCCCCTCTCTCATGGTCAATTTTGGATTAGCACAACCATTTGTGGGTCGATTGTCATTATTTGAGTGCTCCTGCGATCCTTCTTGACACATGTTTTTTCACTTCATATACTTTCACTTCAAAAAGGAACTTTTCAACCGGGAAATGATCGGATAACGGATCATTAAGTAGAAAAGAGGGCGCGGCCGCGTTTGGTCTTAGAGGTGGCCGGTTCGTCCGGAACATCGAATGAAAATAATGGGGGCCTTTATGTCTTCAAAAACTTCCGGAAGCCGGATTATTCAGATCGCGCAGAATGTTATCGGGCCGGGCGAACCGAAATCCAAGAAGCTGAAGGTGCGCCGGGAAAGCGATTTCCCCGGCGTCCCGCGCGTTCATCTCGCGGCGGCAGTGAAGTACACGGATCCCATGCTTCTGGGTCCGCCGCTCTGCGATGAACTCATCGATCTGGTTCACCATATGTTTACCGAGGAAGAGGCCGCCGTCTTCCTGCCCCTGGGGCTTTTGGTCGGTAAGACTGCCAGGCAGATAGCAAAGGAGGCGCGAATGCCTCTGGAGACCGTGAAGCCGCTCTTGACCAGCCTGTCCATGGAGAAAAGATTTATCACCCGTTCCGGTCCGGAAGACAACCCGAAGTATCGCCTCTTGCCCCTCATGCCCGGGGTCTTTGAACTCTGCCTGATCCGCCCCTCCCTTGATTCGCTCACCGATTGGCACCGGCGTTTTGCCGAACTTATCGAAGCGCTTTATGAAACGGGCTACATGGTGGAGCATATGAGCGGCAAAGGCCCGGCCCTGGTACGCTATGTGCCGATCAAGCAGAGTATTGACTCTCATCCCATGGCGTTGCCCGGCGATAAATTTGAGATGATCCTTGACCGGTACAAGGCCTTCGGGGTCGGTATCTGCCAGTGCCGGCTCACGGAGGATATCAACGGCCGGGGCTGCGGACGGGAGAAGTTGAATTGCGCCATCATGGGCGAGGGGGTTGCGGATGCCGTCAAGAACGGCTTGGTTAAGGAGGTGACCAAGGCGGAGATGCTGGCGATTAAACTGGAGGCGGAAGCCCAGGGCATGGTCAACTGGATGTTCAATATCGATAATGCCAAAACCCAGTCCTCGTGCTCCTGTTGCGGCTGCTGCTGCCACAATTTACGGACCGTTACCGAATTCAATGTGCCGAGTTCGATTGCGCCGCCGCATTTCCTGCCGAAAGTGGACACCGACCAATGCAACTATTGTGGGAAGTGTGCCCTCAACTGCCCATTGGCGGCCATCACCGTCAATACGAAGGCAAAAACATATGTCCACCGGGAAGAGCGCTGCATCGGCTGCGGGCTCTGCGTCGTTGCCTGCGATCAGAAAAAAGCGATCACCATGGTGC
This sequence comes from Deltaproteobacteria bacterium, assembly GCA_016928025.1. GTDB lineage: Bacteria > Desulfobacterota > Syntrophia > Syntrophales > JAFGHS01 > JAFGHS01. The sequence goes on along the minus strand of JAFGLN010000096.1, from coordinate 20,549 downwards.
CGGTTCCCGACTATAAGCTGCCGTACCGAAGCTGGTTTTCCTTTATCAGCCGGGCCGTGCCGCATTCGATTGTTCAAAAGCGGCGGATCAACCGGGAGCGGCGAGGGGCGGGTGGGCCATAAAACCGAAATCAGGCCAGCGACAGGGTTGTTGCCGTATTGAAATAACCCATCAAAAAATTATCTTTTACGGATTATCAAGGAGGCATAAAAATGTCCGAATTTCACCCGGAGGTACTGTTTTCATTAAAAGGAAAAGTGGCGCTTGTGACCGGCGGATCGCGAGGGATCGGGAAGATGATTACCCAGGGACTTCTGTCCGCTGGCGCAAAAGTATATATCACGGCCAGGAAAAAGGAGTCCTGCGATCGGACCGCCGAAGAACTGAAAACGCTTGGCACCTGCATATCGTTACCGGCGGATGTGGGTACGGCGGACGGGAGGCAGGGGCTGCTGAGCCGGTTTATGGAGAAGGAGGACAGACTTCATATTCTGGTCAATAATGCGGGTGCGAACTGGGGCGAAGCCTTTTCCACATATCCGGAGGACGCTTTTCATAAGGTGATGAATTTGAACGTCACGTCCGTTTTTGTCTTGACGCGGGATTTCACGGGGCTGCTGGAAAAAGGCGCCACGGCCGACGATCCGGCCCGGGTGGTCAATATCGGCTCCATGGACGGACTGCACATCCCCACGGTTTCCCGTACCGGGACATTTGCCTACACCTCGAGCAAGGCGGCGGTGCATCACCTGACCCGGGATCTTGCCATACAGCTTTCATCCCGTCATATTACGGTCAATGCCATTGCCCCCGGTTTTTTCCCCAGCAAAATGACCGATTTTGTTTTTGAAAAATACAAGACGGATATCGAAGCGAACTGTCCGCTGAAGCGGGTGGGGAAGGCAGAGGAAATGGCGGGTGTTGCCGTTTATCTCTGTTCGAGGGCGGGGGCCTATACCAACGGTGCCGTCATTCCCGTTGACGGCGGCACATCGATTAATCACCAGCATGTTCAGGTATCGAGAGATTGATGAAACAAACGATGCTTTGACAGGCAAAAAAGGTTTTTTTACCTGTTACAAAGAATGCTGTCAGCGCACGTCCGACCGCCTGGTTATCATACCCGATATCCGTTAATGAGCGGAATCTTGATTCATAACTTTTGATAGAAGGGGTAAAACGGGACCTCATATGTTGAACATCCCAAAGGTGATCCTCATATTCGATGTCATCATCATGCTTCTCTTCTGTCTTTTCTGCATGATTCTGGTCGAACCCGCCGATCAGCCCCGGAGATTTTTCCGGCTTGACTTCGGTAAAGAGCGCTTCGTTGCCGATGACCACCCCCTTTTCATGGACGCCCATTTCCGCGCCCCAGAGCCAGAACGGTTTGGAGATGACCAGGGCGTATGTTGATTCAACCTGAGGGATGGCAATGTAGGTGCATCGCAGGTCTTCTTTCTGACGGTATTCTTTTGCCGGCAGCGATATAACAAGCTGCGTTTCGTCGGCCTCGCGGTCGGAATTCTTTCCGAAGATACTGATGCCGGAGCCTGTTAATTCAGGCCCGATTCCGCAGGTATCGCACAAAAAGCCCTCCTTTTCCGTACATCTTAATCCAGCACCATGAGAATTTGTATATCGCCCACGTTGGTATACGTGGGGCCGGTTTTGAACAGACCTCCCGCTTCTTCAAAAAAATGATAGGAATCGTTGGCGGCAAGGCAAGCCGATGCCGTGGCGGCAATCGTTTTCATCTTATCCAACAGTTCCGGCGTAACAAACGCGCCTGCCGCATCCGTCGGCCCGTCGGTTCCGTCCGTACCGGCGGACAGGAAGTAGATGTTTGGCGCGCCGGGATGGATACGGTCCAACTCGACGGCGAAGGCCAGTGCCATTTCCTGGCTACGGCCGCCTTTTCCGGGACCCCGGATCGTGACGGTCGTCTCGCCCCCGCTGATCCATACGGATTTTTCCCTCCGAGCGGTCCCGGCCGAAATCAGTTCGTCCGCCCAGGCGGCGAAATGAACACCCGCCAAGGATGCCTCGCCCGTAATGGTATCGGTCCGGAGCCGCGCGTTATAGCCGAGTTCCCGTGCCTGTCTGAATGCCGCCCGGCAAGCCAGGGCATTGTTCCCCAAAATGATGTTTGTCGTTTTTTCGAATATCGGATCGTCCGCCTTCGGTGTTTCGGGGATGAACCCTTTCCCGCCACTGTGCAGGCGTTCCATTACCGCGTTGGGGAGGTCATTCTCAAGAGAAAATTTCCGCACAATACCCAGCGCATCGCGAAAGGTGGTGGGATCGGCGGCGGTGATGCCGGAAGCGATGGTGCCGATCCGGTCGCCGATGACATCGGAAAGAATCAGGTTGACGAGCCGGGCCGGGTAGGCAATCCGCGCGAGACCCCCGCCCTTGACCCGGGAAAGATGCTTCCGGACACAGTTCATTTCATCGATATCGGCGCCGCAGTTAAGCAGAAGCCGGGTGGTCTCTTTCTTGTCTTCAAAGCTGATGCCGTCCGCGGGCAGGCAGAAAAGCGCCGACCCGCCGCCGGAGACGAGATGGATGATGAGGGTATTTTCGTCGGCCTCGTCCGCTATTTGCGTCAATAGGCGGGCGCCCTTCAGACTGTTTTCATCCGGCAGAGGATGCCCTGCTTCCACGACCCGTATTTTTTCCGTCTTCACCGCATGGCCGTACTTGGTGATAACAAAGCCGCGGGTAAGCTTTTCTCCGAGAACATCCTCCATGGCTGCCGCCATCCGTGCGGAGGCCTTGCCGATGCCCAGTATGATCACCTGACGGTAGCGGGAAAGGTCTTCGGAAATCACGGTTCCCCGGTTGTCGATGGTCAGGGTCCTGCCGTTTTTTTTCACCCGGGTGGCGATCAATCCCGCCGGGTCGACCGCCCGGACAGCTTCGCGGTATATCGCCATCATGTCTTGTAAAGGATTCATGGCCTTCCTCGATGATTAGACAGGCTTTTGCAGGACGTCTCGCCGCATGCTGTACGATTACAACTTTAAGGAAACAGTGCCAAATGTCAATGCTGAATCCTGCTATGGATCCGTGACCTTGAATACCCTGCCGGCTATTCTATAGTCTATGATCAGCTGATTCATGTGTCCGTTTATGCCCGCCGCATCTTATCGGCCGGAGAGAAAATGAACCGGTAAATAATGGTGAAACTGGTGGCTAATATAAAGGCAGGGCCGTTTGACCCTGCCTTTTATGGTTGCCTCAATGGTCATGAGGATTACAGGTCTTTTTTCATCCTGTCAAAATCGTCTTTACTGATCTCGCCTTTTGCATAGCGCTTTTTTAAAATATCCAACGGACCGTCAACCGGTGACGGTGTATGGCTCCTCTTCTGGTTCTGAATAAAGAAGTAGATCAACAGCCCAAGGATCGTCGCGAATATGATCCACATAAATATCCCTCCGTACCCAAATCCGTAATTCATCATATGACCCCATCCTTCTCCGGGACCATAATCCCAACAGCTTATAAGTGAAGGCACCCATTGCGGCATTTCCATCAATGATGTTACCCCGTTCATTTATATACCCCCTTTCTTACACGTATTATCAGTGCAAATCAGGTAATTATTAATGATATCAATTATTTTCTCCTGAACACAATGTAGTCATCATGATGATAAATGTCAATGTCGCGAATTCGGATGCAGGCTTTGCCAAGGGTTCAAAACGTCCTTGGTCCCATACTTCCGAACACCCCAGCATTTTGCGCTCAAATCCCCTTGACACGCCAAGGATCCTCTTTCTATACTTCCAGTCAAAAAAGGAGTTTTGACCCATCAAGCCCCTGGACCAAATGACAAAAGACGAATGGGAGGCCTTATGCGACGGCTGCGGCCGCTGTTGTCTTCACAAGGTAGAGGACGCGGATACCGGTCAGGTGTATTATACTTCCGTTGCCTGCCGCCTTCTTGACATCAAAACCTGCCGGTGCCGTCGTTATAAAGAACGTTTTCAGTGCATGTCCGACTGCCTGATGATCACACCCGATACCAATACCGATGTCTTTCGCTGTCTTCCTGAAACGTGCGCCTATCGCCTTGTGGCCGAAGGGCGGGAACTCGAATGGTGGCATCCGCTGGTATCGGGTGACCCTATGACAGTGCATCAGGCGGTAATATCGGTTCGGGATATCGCCATCAGCGAAGCGGACATCCATCCGGACGAACTTGACGAATATCTATCCACGCTGATTATTGAGCTCTGCTCCAGTGTGAAACGAAAGCCGGGTCCGAAGCGATAGTATCGCATAATCCGCACCGATTTCCTGTGCCGCACGCCGAAATGCGTCTGGTGCATCAGCAGATGATTTAACGATTCCGGCCGCCTGAAATTCATTTATTAAGTTCTGCTTTTTTAAACCAGTCCGTCAAGTACCCGGCTATGAGTTCTTTTTCCGGGCCGTCGGTCGAACAGTGCGGACTGTTTTCGAGCACGATGGTCTTTTTGGCGGGCGAGACGATTCTGCGGAAGATGTAATCCGCCGCCCTGACGGGGACCGCCTCGTCTTTTTGGGATACGATGATCATCGTGTCGCAGGAAACAAGCGGCATCTTTTTTTGGGTGAGTTTCTGCAGTTTCAAAAGCTCCGCGGCCATCTTGATATAATGCCATTGCCAGTATTCCTGAGCCAGAAACAGCCGGTCCGGGTCTGTCGAGTCATCAAGCCATTCCCGCTTTTGTTTATGCACGAAATATTTCAAAAAGGGCGTCAGTTTGATGGTCCACTGCACGTTCATGACGGCCGGGGAAATCAGCGCCATCCGGCCGACAGGAAACCGCGACGCCAGAAGGAGTGTTAACAAGCCGCCCATGGAAAAACCGAGAAGGTGCACGGTGTCATACCCGGCCTTCAGATTGAAATAGCAGTCTGTCACATGCCGTAGCCAGCCTTGACCGTCCGTTTCGTGAAAGTCGGAAGCGTTCGTACCGTGGCCGGGGAGCCGCGGGATGGCAACGCTAAAGCCCTGCCGGTTCAGCTCTTCGCCGACGTAAAGGAGGTCTTGGGAATAGCCGTTATAGCCGTGAACGGCAAGAATCGCCTCGGCGCCCCCCGGTAAGAAGTAAGGCAAAGCCGACCGGCGGCTTTTAGTATCCCTGCTGATCTTGGACAGATTCATCGTTTCCTCCCTTTTTGCTTCCTTCATGAGATTGGTTTATGAAACGTCGTATGGATAACACATATCCGGAAGAATTCCCTATTTACCTCTTAAAGAAATTTTGGTCGAGATAATAAATGTCTGGATTTCTGATCGATATATCCATTAATATCGGGTGGCGTTCTTGAATCCCAAAATAAGGAGATGAATCATGGACCAAAAGATTGCATTCAGCAGGAACAAGACCTTTCTTCTCGGATTCGGATTTCTTGGCGTATCGATGATCTGGGCCATGTACAATGCCTATCTGCCCGTCTTTTTGAAGGAGACCTTCCATCTGTCTTTTTCGGTTGTGGGCGTCATCATGACCATCGACAACATCTTTGCTATCCTTCTTTTGCCGTTTCTCGGCGCCTTGAGCGACGGAACGAACACGAAAATCGGAAAAAGAAGGCCGTACATCCTCATCGGCGCTCCCCTGGCCATGATATTTTTCATTCTGATTCCTTTTGCCAACAAAATGCAGATACTGGGGCTCATGATGTTCACGGTCATCATCATGAACCTTTCCATGGCCCTTTTCCGGTCGCCCGTCATCGCCCTCATGCCCGACATAACGCCCTCAAAGTACCGGAGCCATGCCAACGGGATCATCAACTTCATGGGCGGGGTGGGCGCGCTCCTGGTTTATTTCGGAGGGAAGCCGCTCTATGATCGGGATATATCCTATCCATTCGTCGCGGCGGGCATATTGATGTTTGTCGCCTGCATGCTTGTCGTGATTTTCATCAGAGACGACCGTTACCGTCCCGATGTAACCGGTGCGGCCGAAACCGTCTCTTTGAAAAAGTCATTTTATGAACTGATCGATAATCTGAAGGACGTTATCAGAGGGGAGAAGAGCCTCCTTGGGGTTCTGATGGCCATCTTCTGCTGGTTTATCGGCTTCAATTCGATTGAAACATTCTTTACGAGCTACGCGAAATTCTATCTGGGTATGAAGGAAAGCACGGGCGCCATGATCCTCGGCTTCTATTCCCTTTTTTTCATCATTGCGGCGATTCCCGCGGGGCTCATCGGGACAAAATTCAGCCGGAACAAGACCATCCGGATCGGCTTGTTCGGGCTGATCTTTTTGTTGATTGTGGCCTCTTTTTTCAAAACATTTCTTTTCCTGGCCATTTTATTTTCACTGGCCGGCTGCGCCTGGGCGTTTATCAATGTCAATTCCCTGCCCATGGTGGTTGATATGACAACGGAGGAGAAACTCGGAGGCTATACGGGCCTTTATTACTTTTTCTCCCAAGCCGCCAATATCGTCGCACCGCCGCTGGCCGGTCTGGTGATCGATATGGCCACGGCCGGCGGTCAAAGACCGAAAGGCTATCTTTTTCTTTTGTTTTTCGCGTCGTTTTTCTTTCTGTTGTCCCTGGTCATTATGTTCTTTGTGAAGCGGGGTGAAGCGCATGACTAAGGACATAAAAGTCCTCGGGCATCGCGGATATCGCGCCAAATATCCGGAGAACACCCTGCTGGCCTTCGGCAAGGCCTTCGAAGCCGGGGCCTACGGCATAGAATGCGATGTGCAGAAGACCCGGGACGGGCATTACGTTATCATTCATGACGATGAAATCGACAGGGTATCCGGCCGAAGCGGACGGGTCGCCGATATGGCATGGGACGAGTTGAAAAAGGTCGATGTGGGCGGCGGGCAAACAATTCCTGAGTTAAGAGAATTCCTGCAATCTCTTCCGGCGAATAAGCTGATCAATGTCGAACTGAAAGGGGAAACGCTCACCATCGCCGATTGTCCGACGATATGCGACATCCTCCTTGAGCATCTCGACCGGAAAAACCTGCTCGTTTCGTCTTTTGTACATAGTTTCCTTCCTTTTTTTAGGGAGCATCAGGTGACGATCGGCATGCTTCTCGGCGAAAGGCACATCAAGGTTGGAATCGTTAACATTATCCGGAGGATCATCAAAATAAAACCCGAATATTTAAACCTTCCCGTGGATATTTTCGACCGGGCCAACAAACAGGTCATCTATTTGATGATCCGGCTTGCAAGGGCATTTAACAAGAAAATCGCTTTTTGGACGATTAATACGGAAAAGCAGTTTCACCTGATTAAAAATGTTTCGGATATCGTTATCACGGACGATGTGTCACGCCTGTTGGACATGACATCCCGGCAGCCTTCCTGGATCGTCAGGTTTTTAACCCGCATCCGTGATTGGCGTCTGACCTGGGACGTTATGGGATCGGTTTACAACCGGCGCATTTATGATGCCATTGCAGAACTCTTCGATCATATCGTCCGGGAGTTAGACGTTCCGGAATACGCGCGTATTCTCGACACGGGTACAGGTGCCGGCCATGCGTCTCTCATGCTGGCGACGAAGAATCCCCAGGCGATGATTACGGGTATCGATTATTCCCCCATGCAGGTGCGTGAAGCGGAGAAAAACCGTCGGAAAAGGAAAATCGCCAATTGTTCCTTCACCCGGGGGGATGCGATGAGGATGAATTTTCAGGACGATTTCTTTGACGCTGCCGTCAGCATCGGCTCGATCAAACACTGGGCCGACGGTCTGCAAGGGATAAAAGAGATCCACCGTATCCTTAAGCCCGGCGGTGTTCTATTGATCTCGGAAACCGATCGGGAGGTGTCGGATGATGATCTCAGAAGGTTTATCCGTCGTTTCAGAATCTGGTTCATTCCCGACAGGCTTTTGTTCTGGGGCTTGCGGCATGTCGTTTTCGGGCAGAGTTATTCCGAAACGGAATTGACGGCCATGGTCCGTGAAGCGGGGTTTCGCGATATCGAATGTCAACGGGTGCCCACCTGTCCCTATGTTATGGTGAAGGCCAGGAAATAAAATATGATTGAGTCGCAAAGATGGATGTCCAGTTATCTCTTGATTTCAGAGAAGACTTCTCGCATAGTACCCGAAAAATCGCTTGTCATTCCGATTAAAATCCAAAAGTTGCAATTCTTCAGTGTGAGGATTTGTTTAAAAAAGTTTTAAGTCGGTCCCGCGTTATAAAAATTTTTTAAAATATCAATCTTCACAGTAAGATGACGATGCTGTTAAAACCATCATTAAAGGAGGTTCAATGACACCGCACCGACAGGTAACATCCAAAGAAATCTTCATGGGCAAGCTGCCCTTCGGCTCCGATTTGACGGAGGGTCTGACGAACGTCTGCACGGAGCGAAACATTACCCTGGGGCGCATCAAGGCCATTGGAGCCGTTCAATCGGCAAAAATCGGTTTCTATAACCAGAAGAGCCGGGAATACGAGTTCATCTCGTTCGATCAGCCGATGGAGATAACCGATTTGACGGGGAATGTATCTCTGAGGGACGGGAAGACCTTCGTCCATGCACATGTCACACTGGCCGATAATGCAGGGAAAACATTTGGCGGACATCTGGCCCCGGGAACGGTGGTTTTTGCATGCGAGTTTGTTATTGAGGCGTTTGCGGGTCCGCAGTTCGAACGCACGTACGATGAGGAGACCGGCTTGACGCTGTGGTCGCTGGAATAAAGGGAGAGTTGGGGTCGGGTTCCTATTCCCTGCCATTTTCCCGGGTTATCGGTGGAATCTTTGTATCAGTGCGATTATCTTTTTTATGAGTCTGTTTGAGAACCCGACCGCTCCCCCGTCGATGGAAACGCTTCAGCCGGCATCAAGGGGTCTGTCCAATAGATCCTCAAAGACATCATGCCGGTTCGTTGCCGGAAGACCGCATCCCTCTTCAGGCCTTGCGGACCGTTGAACGGCTCCGTCGGTATTTTTCCCTTGTCTTCCCATGACTGTTATCCGATCCTCGTTGCGGGGATTTTCATATTTTCACAAAACGACGCGGCCCTCATTTCATCCGGATTGGGGTCTTTTTATTTCGAAACAACAATTTCCACCCGACGGTTCAAAGCGCGGCCGGCCGGCGTCTCATTAGTCGCGACGGGCATGACCTCGCCATAACCCTCGGATGAGATCTGAGCCGGGGGGATGCCCTGATGCGAAACGAGATATTCCTCCACTGTTCGGGCTCTCTTTTCCGACAGAGCCTGGTTGAGGTCCGCCTTGCCGGCACTGTCCGTATAGCTTCGAACAACGATCTTGGACCCGACGGAATGTGTCTGTAAAAATGCCCCGACCTGATCCAGAATGGCCTCTCCGTCCGAAGAGACGTCGTTGCCGGCGGTGAGAATATTGATAACGAGGAGGGTAATGATGAGTTCTTTATCCGTCGACTTGACGGTTGCCTGGTGAATCTTCGCGGCGTCCGACTGCATCGCTTTTTCCCTTTCCAGCAACGCCATCTTCTGCCGGAGTTCTTCCAATTTCCTGCGCTCAGCGGCCAGGCTCTCTTTCAGGGCTTCGGCTTTCGACGCTTCCCTCTGTTTCTGCAATGCCAGGCGCTCCTCGGCCAGCTTCAACTGGGCCAGCTCTTTTTCCTTCAGGGCCTCCAGTTCCGCTTTCTTTTTCTTCGCTTCTTCCAGCTCTTTCTTTTTCTGAGCTTCCATTTCGGCAACTTTTTTCCTGGACTCCTCCAAGGCCTGGCGCTCGGTTTCGGCCTTAGCCGTCACCGCCTTGGCCGCTTCGGCTTCGGCGTACTTTTTCTTCATGATTTTTAGAGAGTTTTGGAAATCTTCAAGGTCTTTGCTTGCCGCTTTGAGTTGTGCCGAAACATCGGCTTTGCGGGATTTCGCTTCCGCAATCCGGGCCTTCACCTGTGCCATAGAGACCAGATACATGATCTCTCGAACGGCGGCTTCGTCGGACTTCACCCATTTCATCGTTCGGGACAGAACGGACCGGGATTCGGCCTGTCGTTTTTCCGCCTGGCTCAGCCAGGATCTTGCCTGGGCCAGATCGTCTGGTGCGCCCTGTTCCGCGCCGGCCATCCGGGCCTGTTCTATGGCGGCCTTGGCCTCTTCCAGCGCAGCCAGGGTCGATTCCTCACAAAAAACATGGGCGGGAACAAGGAGAAGCAGACCGAAAATGACCGTTGCAGCAATTTGGATAAAGTTTTTTGACGATTTCATTGTCTCCTCCTTTCCCCTAATGCAGCTTTCTCAACTCTTCAATTTCGTCCTTGACCTGTTTAAGGTCATCATTCGTCTTGGCCAGTTTTTCCTGTTCGATTTTCAGCTCTGCTTCGGCTTTGGCCAGTTCCGCGTAAACCCGCGCGAGCCGGGATGCCTGGGAAAACGGTGTGACGTCTTTGAGGCTGCGGACTTTTTCCGCCGTATTGAGAAGTTCCTGAACCTTTGCCATGTTCTCGGCGGAATAGGCATCCCCTTGTGCATCTTTCGCCTTTGCCAGTGCCGCTTTTGCATCCAGGAACTCCTGTTCCATGGCCGGGGTGATTTCCTGCCCCTGAAGCGGCGATGCAATGAAGAGGCTCAAAAGAACCCCGCAGAAAAACACCAACGGTAGTGATTTTTTCATCTTCATGATGTCCTCCTTCGTAAATGGTGGGTTGGAAAAATCCGGATCCGTGGCAATTTGCTGCCGATTATAACGGGCGAAGACGAAGGACGCAAAGAAAAAATTCAATAAAAATACAGATGCTTTGAATTCAAAGGACATAACATTGACTTGCCTGGCTTAACGGGTTACTGTCCAGCTGTTCGGCATGGCGCTGAACGGACCTCCGCAGCAAACATGGCGGAATAAAGTAAATAGTTGTTTAATCCGATTATTTTGATATTCTTTGCGCTGACCGACAGGAAGAAAAGATACATCTGATAGTCATTTTCCCAGTTGAAAAATCTCAAAGGAGTCCATCATGAAAAAAATTATCTATCTTGCATTGTACCTTCTTCTGACGGCGGCGCCGCTTCAGGCCATACAATCGACCATTGTCGATGTTGAAGGCACGGCCTGCATGGGGGACGATAAGTCGAGAAAACAGACGGAGCAGGCGGCCATGAACGATGCCAAACGGAACGCAGCGGAGCGTGCGCTGACCTATATCAAGAGCGAAACGCAGGTTAAGGATTACGTTGTCGAGAAGGATCTTGTTGATGCTTACATCCGTGCAACCGTCAAGGTAATTGAAGTGATCGATGAAACGTGGTTTAAAGACGAGGATGCCGGTCGCTGCTGCCGAACCAGAATCAGGGCGGAGATCGTCCCGGATGAAAAAGACCTGGCAGGGGCCGCCGGCAATAAAGTCCTTGCCGACACCCCGGGCGCACCGCTGGCCGTGCAGCTTTGGACCGACAAAACCGAATATAAAGAGGGGGAAAAGATCAAAATTTACATCAAAGGGAACAAACCCTTTCATGCCCGTATCCTCTACAGGGATGCCGCCGGCGAGACCCTGCAGTTGCTGCCTAATCCCTACCGCAGTGAGGATTCTTTCAACGGCGGAGTCATCTACGATATCCCGTCGGCGAAGGACCGCTTTGAGTTGGAGGTTTCGGCGCCCTTTGGCCGGGAAGACATTGTGGTGTATGCCGGTACGGCCCCTCTGGGGAATATTAAACTGGACGCCCCGAAGGGAGCGCCGGTGTATCGGGTTATATCCCGACCGGATGATTTGCCTGCACAGACCAGAGGATTGAAAATTCAAAAGAAAACAGGCGGCATCAAGGAGGCGCCCTCCGAATTTTTCGAACAAACCCTATCCATCAAAACCAGAGGGAGATAGAAAAACATGAAAAGCGAGGATAAACCCCTTTTAAAGGAACGAGGCCGAAACAGGACACGTTGGACACGTTGGAATCCTAAGGCAGGCAAGGTGCCTTTTCGCCTTATGGGTGCGGCCGGACTCTTGTGCCTATGGGTCTTTCTGATCGGCGGGTGCGGCGCCGGGACGATCAAGAATATGAAAACCAATATTGAAGACATCAAAATCAGTTCCCACATGCAGAAAAAAGAGCACCACGAACTGATCCGTATCCTGCAGCCCATGATGGACCGGAAGGAGCCCCTGTCGTCATTTCGGGTGTTTCTGCTGGCGGCGGCCTACTACGAAGTCCGCGACTACGAAAAAATGTTCAGGACCGTCGATATCCTGGAGCAGCAGATCGGCCGGGGCGATGTCGGCGGGTATGGCGGGAACCTCACCGTATACCCGCAAATATTGCGGGGGTATGCCTATCTGGACTTGGGGGCTTTTGATAAGGCGTTGGCGGAAGCCTCAAAAGGCCTCGTTGTCCTTCAGCGCGACGCCAAACAGGATAACACCTTCTTTCGAACACAATTGATCGACCTCTCCTGCATCGCCGGAATTGCATCAGCCCTGGCAGGAAAGGCGAGTGATGCCGACGCACACCTCAAGGCCATCGAAGACGTGACGACCGTCGCAAGCATTCTGGGGCCGGAAAAGTACATCGCCATGGCCAGGATCTACATGGCCAAGCAGGATTACGGGCGCGCCCTGGCGGCCGTCCAAAATCCCAGGGCAAAGGTCCTGGGGCTCTACACGGCCTTTTACGACCAGACCTTTCAGGAGTTACCCAAGTATTTCATTCTCGTCAAATGCCTCTACGAAACGGGCCGGGAGGAGGAGGCGAAAAATGGCTACGATCAGCTTCTCGGCCATCCCCAGATCCGCCAGATCGGAGGACTTCTCTGGCCGGTCCTCCTTGATCGCGCCCGTATCGCCCGCCGCGCCGGCGACGCAAACAAGGCCGAAGCCCTTTTAAAAGAGGCCGTCGAGGTTATCGAAAAACAGCGGGCGTCCATCAATACGGAAACGGGTCGGATCGGCTACGTCGGCGACAAACAGGCCGTTTACCGGGAACTGATCGCCCTGCTGTGCGATGCCGGTCGTATGGCGGACGCATTCGAATACGTCGAACGGGCGAAGGGGCGGGCCCTTGTGGACCTGCTGGCCGCCCAGACGGCTATTGCCGTCCGCGGGAAGAGTGCCGCCGTGACCGGCCGAACCCTCAACCGTCTGGCTCAAGCCGAGCAAGCCGAAGCGACAGTGGCCGAAGTGAACGACACAAGCAAAACAACTACAACCCGCGGCGTCGTTTTAAAATTGAAAAAAGAACTGCAAGCCCAGGACCCGGAACTGGCGTCCGTCACGACGGTCATGGAGACGGACATCAGAACGATTCAGGCGCATCTGCAATCTGATGAGGCGATCCTGGAATATTATGAAACGGAACGGACCTGGTATGCCTTTGTCCTGACCCGGAAACACATTTGGGCCACGGCCGTCGATGGGGCCGGGCTGGTGAAGGATGTGCAGGACTTCCGGCAAAAGCTTAACCGGATCGGATCGACGGATTATAAGACGCAGGCCCAAGCGCTCTATGCAAAAATCTTTGCCCCGGTGGCCGGATGGTTGAGCGAAGGCAAATTGATTATCGTTCCCCATGGCGTGCTCCACTACCTTCCTTTCGGCGCCCTTTTGTCCGGAAAGGAATTCCTCATCGACCGCCATCAGTTAAGAATCCTTCCCAGTGCCAGCATTCTCGTCATTCTTGCGGGCAAAGGGTCGATCGATAAGCCGTCCGCCCTGATTCTGGGCAATCCGGACTTGAAGAATCCGTCCTATGACTTGAAATTTGCCGAACAGGAGGCCTTGTCCCTGAGCAGGATCATTCCGCAGGCGACCGTCCTTTTGCGGGACCATGCCCGGGCCGATGTGATTCGCGAGAAGGGCCATCAGTTCGGCATTCTTCATTTCGCGGCCCACGGCGTTTTTGATCCGGAAAATCCCCTGGGATCGGCTCTCCTCCTGGCCGGAAACGGACCGGAACAAGGTTTTTTGAAGGCGGGAGACCTCTATCAACTGCGGCTGGACAGCGATCTGATTACCCTGAGTGCCTGCGAGACGGCTTTAAGCGTCGTTTCGAAAGGCGACGATGTCATCGGTTTTACCAGAGGATTTCTTTTTGCCGGAGCCCGGTCCATCGTTTCCAGCCTCTGGAAGGTGGACGATCAGGCGACGCGGGACTTGATGGTCGCTTTTTACGAGCGGCTTCCCCGGATGGATAAGGATAAAGCCCTCCGGGAGGCCCAGTTGCAGATCAAAAAGCAATACCCCCACCCCTTTTACTGGGCCGCTTTCCAACTGACGGGTCTGCCGAAGTAGTTTGGGGTCGAGTCATTTTTTCGTGATGGAACGACAACTCGACAGCGGTGTTATAAACCGCGAAGATGGAAATTGAACGATGTTGTCAATGGTTACTTCTCTTCGACGACCTTCTTGTAGCCGCTCAGCATCTCCTTCTTGATGGCCTTTCGAACGGCTTCCCGCATGTCGGGGTCCTGAATCATGGCGATCATCTGTTCGCTGAACTCCAGATACCTTTTGTCGTTCTGGGGGAAGTCGAAAAGATTGTGTTCCAGGTAAAATTTGAAGTCGGCATCGAAGGGGAACCGGAGCCTCGACCAGATTTGATCGCGGAAAATCTTGTGCCCTCCCACGCCCAGGAAAGTTTGAGGCCGGATGTAGCCGCTTTGTGCATAATCCACGCACCGGACGGCGAAATCCTCCAGAGAAGCATCGATCTGGACCGAATCCCCCGATTCATCCGTTACGATGCCTGCCAGGTTCGTGCCCTGAATTTCGGCATAACCCTGGATGATTTCCTGCATGTTGGGCAATTGGGCCAGCGGTCCCGAGACGATAAAGCCCATCTGTTTGTCAATGTGTGAAGGAATATGGCCCCGGAAAAAAGACCGGTCCCAAAACATCTTCAGGCGGGCGGAAAAGAACCGGTCCTTAACGGCGCCGGCGAAGATCATAATGTCCGTGCCGTCCAGTTCGTTCTTGACGAAATCCACGAAGCCGTCCTTGTAAAAACATTTGTTGTCGAAGGCGCACTGCAGGCATCCCAGACACCCGCCCCTCATATCGATGTCCCACACATCGTAGACACGGCATCCGCCATTGAAGATCCGACTCAACTGATCGACCATTTGAGCGGTGTTCGATTCCTTATCGCCCATGTCCGCAAGAACGCTGATCTTGAGATCGCCTGTTTCAACCATCCGTTTGGGCTTTCCGGGCTTATAGATAAAATGGGCGGGGACAACGGGCGCTACGAATCTGCCGGTCGGTGCTTTGTCCGTGATCGCTTTCAGAAAATCACCGGCCCACTTGAGGAAATTTTCTCTTCTTTGATCGATGAAGAGGTCGTCCATATCGGCGGAAAAGGATTCGGTGCATTTCATGCCCAGGTCTTCGCAAATTTCGCGTATATAGCGGTGAGCGGTGTTGTCGAAAAAATGGACGGAGGTCGAAAACGCGCAGGCGTACTTGTCCCTGAAAGCGTCTTCCACTTTCTGTTCCCAGATCATTTCGATAAAGCGCTTGTACTGGGAGGCGACCAGAAAAACGTAAAGCGGAAAAGCCCAGATGACGCCGTCCGCCTGTCGAACGTCATCGATGACTTTCCGAAAGGTTTCAAGGTTTTTTTCGTATTTCTGAATATCATGAGAAATATTGAGGAGCTTAAAGTCGTGATCGGGCAATTTCTTCTGCAAAAAACGGATGTATTGGACGGTGACACTGACCGTGCCCTTCGGACTGCCGTTAAGGACTGCGATTTTCATGGATACCCTCCCCACGGTGTTGTTGCGACATTGATCAAATCAATGACTATTATGACACCGGCAATAATTTATCACCACATTCGTCATTCCCGCGAAAGCGGGAATCCAGTGCTGATAAAGGTTTCCTGGATTCCGGATTAAGTCCGGAATGACATCTTTTATTATATTTAATTGCCGATGTAATAAAATAATAAATGATCAGACCTTGACCTGAAGGTCAAAGGATTTGTAAAGACTTCATGCTGATATGTTTCACCCATCGTCGGCAATGGTCCGATGGCTATCATTCGCGTTGGTAAGCAGGCGGGCGTTCCCATCCCTGCATCAGCAACACATTTTTTATTTAAAAGAAAATCATGGACAGCGCCTCGGCGATGCAGGCCGGTTTGTCCTGACCCTCTATTTCGATGGTGTGGGTCTGCTTCATGAGGATGCGATTGCCGGGCTTTTCTTCCACTGACGTCAGCACAATCCGGTCGCGTATTTTTGCGCCGGATGCCACGGGGTTGATAAAGCGGACCCGGTCCAGGCCGTAATTGATGCTCATCTGGGCGCCTTCGGGTCTCAGCGGAACCTGATAACTGAAAAACGGCAAATGGGCGAGGGTCAAAAACCCGTGCGCGATGGTTTGACCGAACGGCCCCTGCGCGGCTTTTTCCAAGTCCACATGAATCCATTGATGATCCTTCGTACTGTCGGCGAATTGGTTAATCTGGTCCTGTGTTACCTGAGTCCAGTCGGACAGAAAAATTTCCTTTCCAATGGACGGTTCCAAACTTTTAAGTGTCGACGCTACAGACATAGGTCGTATCTCCTTTCTGTCTTTAATGAAGATGCATCATAGCCGATTTGAAACGTTTCGACAATAGCGTATTACGTGATGAGGTACGCAAATTGGATCATCTTTCCCGGGGTGTAACAAGGGGGAACCGCCGGTTGAATTGATCGAAAAGCTCCGCAAAGGCCATCAGTGCTCCGGCATTCCCTTCGAGGGTCATCTTTCCGGATTCTATTAATTCGTGCGGCACTCTCAGGCCGATCATCAACAGCTTGAAATCTAATGAAGACAGACGCAATGCCGCACTGGCGTTTTGGTCCCGCCTGTTCGGAAAAGCGTGAAAGACGGCGTTTTTTACGAACAGCAGCCAGGATTCGACCGTGTCCGTAAAGAAAAGATTGAAACTCAGGGTTTTACCATCCGCTTTGGGGCCGTTCAAACGCATCGCCATGGACTGGAAAAAATTTTCCAGCGGGATGCCCTTTGCCATGACCTCGGAAATCCGGGCCGGTGATCCGGCCGGGACGCCCTGCCGCAGTTCGAGGGCGCCTGTTAAATAGAAATTTCGCCAAGGTGCGGACTCGGCCTGATACCCCAGTTGTTCATAGACATCGGCCAGTAGGATTTGGGCTTCGATATTGTCGGGCTCTGCCATCACGACATGGTTCATGACCTGAGCCGTCCAGCGGTAGTCTCCGTGAGCAAAGGACCGGCGGGCTTTTTCGATGACGGCCTCCGCACCGCCCATGTATTCGAGATAATGGCGGGACGCTTCCACCGGCGGTAAAGGATTCAGATTGGCGGGATTCCCGTCGAAATAGCCGAGATATTTGACATAAACAGCCTTGGCATTGTGGCTGACGGTGCCGTAATAACCGCGGCAGGAGAAATCCTTCGCCAGACTTTCCGGCAGGGCCAGCTGTTCCGCGATCTCTTCCTTGGTGTAACCATGATTGGCGAGCCGCAGTGTCTGGTCGTGGATGTACTTGTAAAGGTCGCGCTGCTTCTCGAGATAATCGATCACCGCTTCTCTTCCCCAGGTCGGCCAATGATGAGTGGCAAACTGCACTTCCATTTTATTACCGAACAGATTGATGGCTTCGTTGATTCCATCGGACCAGGCCAGGGCATCGCGTACCTGAGCGCCACGGGGGGTGTAGATGTTGTGCAAATGGTGCGAAGTGATTTCCGCTGTGCACAAAGCTTTAAATTGGGGCAGGTAGAAGATGAATTCGGAAACGGCTTCCGTATCGGGGGTCATCTGAAAAACGATTTCGATTCCATCAACAACCCGGATTTCACCGGTTTCGTTGATCGTGTCATTCGGAGCAATAAAGCCCGTTGTTCCCATGGACAGGTTGGCGCCCAGTCCGTCGCCGACAAACCCGTCCGGGGCCTGGGGCAGAAGATTGCCGTACATGTAAGTGGCACGCCGCTGCATGACATTTCCCGCCATGATATTTTCACTGAGGGCTTCCTTAACAAAATGCCGCGGTGCAAGGATCGGAATCTTTCCGCTTTCGGCATCAACGGAATCAATCACGCCGGTCACGCCGAAGAAGTGATCCGCATGACTGTGCGTATAGATGATGCCGGTGACCGGCCGGGCCCCGAGATGTTTGTTGGCCAGATCCAGGGCGGCCCTGGCGGATTCCGCTGATGTCAGGGGATCGACGATCACCCAGCCCGTATTGCCCCTGATCAGTGTCATATTGGCCAGATCGAAGGAGCGGACCTGATAGATGCCGTCGATGACTTCAAAAAGGCCGTGATACAGGGCATTGAGCTGGGACTGGCGCCAGAGGCTCGGGTTGACGGTATCCGGCACCGGACCTGAGAGAAATGCCAAACCGGTCAGGTCAAAAGTGATCTTTCTATCGTCAGGCCGGCGGATGACAACCTCATCAACAGAAGCGATAAATCCCCGGGCGGCATTTTCGAAGCTCCGCCGGTCCTCAAAAGGTAACTGGTCGAGGGCAGCGGAATTGGTTTTTTTTGTGTATTCCGTTGCGTTCTTTGGTTTGATTTCACTTTCCAGAATTGTTTTTTGATGGGACATGATGTCAACTCCTCACGATTTCATTGAGCGTTTGGTCGTCGTGGCGATACTTGTTGAGAATCCGTTAGGGATTCCATGATGGAACAACACCACGTTTATACAACTGATAAAGACCGATTTGAATAAGGATTTTATCAAGATTTTATCGCTTCCCGATATGGAGTATCCCTTTTGTGATGTTGCACAGATGGTCGTTCAGCCGGTCGATGTTGGTCAGGACATCCGTATAAACCAGGCCGGCATCGCTGATACATTCGCCTTTTTCCAGCCGTTCGATGTGATTCGACCGGAACTGCTCGACCAGAGCATGCGTTTCCTGGTCGATGCTCAGTGTGATTCGAGCGGCCTGGTGATCGTCCTTTTCCAGAGCTTTTTTCGTTTGATTCATCAGAGCGTGCGTTTTTTCAAAGAGTCTGTTCAGCTCCGCATAAGCCGGAGCGGAAAATGTAAGATTATGCTCGTAACCCCGCTGAGACAGCTTCACCAGGCTTTCACAGTAATCGCCCACCCGCTCGAGATCGTTTACGCTGTGAATCAGGGCGGGTACCAGGTATCGCTCCTTGTCCGTGAGTTCCCTTTTGGTGATCTGAACCAGGTATTCGGTAATATTTTTCTGCATCTCGTCTACGGATTCTTCGTCGATGGCGACCTCGTTTTTGAGTTTGTGATTGTAATTGATAATACACTGCTGCGCCTTATTAAACATCTCCTGGCACAGGCTCAGCATGGAGACCATTTCCTTGATGGCCGCATTGAGTGCCAGATTGGGCGTGATCAGCAGGTTCTCATCGAGGTGTTTTATGCCCTTTTTTTCGTAATCTTCTCCGGGGATCACCTTGTTCAATACCTTGACAAAGATCGGTAAGATAGAAAGGAAAATCGTCGCATTGATCAAATTAAAGGTCGTGTGGGAATTGGCGATCTGACGCGCGATGTCGCCGGAGGTCAAAGGAATGTATTGCAGATAAAGCGGAACCAGAGGCAGCATGATCAGAGTGCCTATAACGTTAAACAGGGTGTGTCCGAGGGCCAGTCGTTTACTGGACAAGTTTCCCCCAAGACTCGCGATAACAGCAGTAAAACAGGTGCCGATTTCAACACCAAAGAGCAGATACAGGGAGGCCTGCAGGTTCAGTAATCCGGCGGATGCAAAAGCGATGATCATACCTGTCGTTGTACTGCTGCTCTGCAGGATGGCTGTTACGGTCATGCCCGTGAATATGCCGAGAAACGGCTTGGTGCCGAAAGCAACAAAGGCATTTTGCATCATCCCATTGGCTGCCAGAGGTTTAACCGACGAGCTCATCATCGCGAGGCCCAGAAAGAGCATACCGAACCCGAGAAGCGCCCGCCCGGCATTTTTGTGTTTGTCTTTTCGTCCCATGAGCGTGACAACGGCGCCGATAAATATCAAGAGAGGTGCCGCGGTTGTGAATCTAAAGGCAATCAACTGGGCGGTAACTGTCGTTCCCACATTGGCTCCGAACATGATGGCCGCGGCCCCGATCAGAGGGATAAAGCCGGCATTGAGAAAGCCGATGACGATAACCGACGTGGCGCTCGAACTTTGAATGATTGCCGTGATAAATCCGCCCAACAGCGCAGATCTGATCCTGCCTGTCGTCGCTTTTTCGAGCATGGCCTTCAGGAGTCCCAAGGACAGACGTTTCAAGGAGTCACTGAGGAGGTACATTCCGAATATGAAGAGGCCGAGTCCTCCGATCACACCGGAGATAATTTTAAAATCCATTTAAATCTCCTAAAAGAGAGGCAGAGCCGGAAAAAAGCGGCACATCTGCCCGGATACTCTGCATCATCACTTGGCGTATTTGCATTTAATAAATTTTCACCAGGATCTTGTACGGCATTAATCAAAAAAAGAACCCTCTGGGCGTCCTGTTATTAAAAGCATTGTGCGTTTTCCATAAAGAACAGGCAATCCCCGGTTGGTAAAAGATCGGAACCAGGATATCAGGAAAAAAGGCGCCCGTAAACGATTTTATGCAATATGCGGCAGAACGGAGAGGGGT
>JAFGLN010000095.1 GCA_016928025.1 Deltaproteobacteria bacterium | reverse complement strand
TTCACCACGGTCCCATCGTCTAGTGGTTAGGACGCTGGCCTCTCACGCCGGAAACCGGGGTTCAAGTCCCCGTGGGACTACCAATTAATTCAATAACTTACAAACACCGATTGCCGCTGTGTACCGCCGGACACAAGAGCGGACACAAGACGCCTTTCTAAGACGCTTTTTTCATACAACATTTGACTTTTTGAACTGGATCACCTGGGCAGGACCTTTGAGACCTTCTTCAAGCGCTCCCCTTGTCTCTTCGAGGCCCAGACTATGGATGTAGCGGGCCGTCGTGTTGGGATTCGCGTGTCGTAAAATCGTCTGAATGACCGACAGGGAGTAGCCTTTCTGATAGAGTATGGACGCCGTCAAGTGTCTGATGCCGTGAAAGCCGAAGGGCTTGACCTTCGCTCGCTTACAGAGGTGTTCCATGAGATGTTGCCGGTGGAGAAACGGTTTTCCGTAGTACGCCTTGCAAAAGGCTGATTTGTCCAGGCAGATAAAGACGTGTTCCTTGTTCTTAACTGTCTGCTTCAATCTTTCTTCACACCAACTAAGCAGAGCTTGACGAAGATCGGACGTCATCGGCAGCCAGTCATATTCCATGTGGCCGCCTTCCCGCTTCTGGGTCCATAAGCGGATTTTGTTGTTGGTGAAATCGACGTCCGACCATTTCATGCGGAAGACTTCCGCTCGTCTTGCTGCGAGATGCAAATAGGTAAGCAGTATCACCTTATCCTGGCCTTCCGCTTTGGCAAACACCTTCCAGAAATCCTCTTCGGACGGGACATAACGCGGCCGCCGTTCTTCCGGAAATTTTTTGACGGACAGAAAAGGATTGACGCCTTTCGGCCAACCTTCCATATTGTCAAGACCCCATCGCCACGCAGTGCCAAGATTCTTTCTATCCTTGTTGGCTGCGTAGCCTGATCGTGCCTGCACCTGCTTGAGCAGATAGTTTCTGCATATCGTGACTGTCAGATCCTGAACCAGGAATTCCCGCTGAAGCTCCGTATCTTTGAAAAACCGGGCGAACGCCGCTTTCTTTTCCTGAAATGTATCCGGGACGAAGCGGCTTTCCGCCTCTGTCAGATACTCATTGGACCACTGTCCTATCGCCAAAGATGCCGAATTTGTCTGGGATAGCTTCGCTTCCAGCTTTTTTCTTTCTTCCTTTTCCCAGACCAGGGCTTCTTGAAGGGATTTTCTTTCCGTATCCGGATACATCTTTTGTCGGGTTATGCCCTGCAGCGTCACACTCGCCCGATAGCGCTTTGCGCCCCTTTTGGTAACAATGCTCGGCATTGAGAACCTCCTTTATTCGATTTTCAAAGAACCGCCATGTACCGGGTGCGACTTCCACACCACCCCATTTGTGAGCATACTTAATAACGGTACGCCGGTCAAGGCCAAGAAAGTCTGCTAATTCCTGAGAATTTATCGACCGCCCGTAGATGGTTTCGAAGTCTGTGGCTTTCATAATTTGAGATTAATCGATATGTCTATGTTGTCTTTGCCTGTTCTGTTAACGTTAATTTTGCTTTACAAATTTCGCTTGCCTAATAATCATCGACGATCACCCGCACCTCAAAAGCCTGCACCTCTTCCACGGAAATCCGGATGCAATCCCTGATACGCAGCGTCTTGATTTCCCCGTCATCGATCAGACGGTAGATGGTCCGCGATGAGACGGAAAAATAGGCAGCCACCTCGTCGACACGGTAGTAGCGTTTTAGGTGCGAGCCAGAAGCGAGACTGCCTTTTGTCTCTTTTTCTCTTGTCGGCACTATGTTTTTTTTGCCCTGTTCGATCATCGTCACAAACCGGGGGTACGTGGTTTACCCCTCACAAAAATATTTGGGTCTTAAGACGCGCCTTCTCGATCAAAATTTTTCATTAGAGGACGCCTTGTCGTTCACTTTAAAAACGACTCCTAAGCCCCTCCGCCAGCCTGTTTTCTGAAACGGTATTTTTTCAGGTGCCGGGTCCGGGAGGATTTCTCATCAGGCTGAGCCTCCTGCTTGTCGGCCCGCTTCTGAAACCAGGAGTGGAGCTGCGGCTCTTCCGGGAGGTTCGGATCAAGGCCGGTGATTCCATCTCTGATAATGACGAGACGGCTCAGCATCTCGACGGTGAAGTACCCGGTGGCGGTCACCCTGGCGACCTTTCTTTGCGCCTTCAGCCAGGGGAGTTTGCCATAGGTCCTGGAGGGGCAAATTTTTTCACCGGGATACCAGATGCCTCTGAGGCTGCTTTCATCCAGGGGGCAAAGTGGCGCGACACATTCTTCGGAGAGGCGGCAGGCGGTGAAACCGGGAGTGGATGATGCAGGGGCCTTTCTGGCTGCTTCCTCGATCAAGAAGGTTGCCTTCGCTTCTCCGGCAAATTCAAAGCAACAGTTCAATCCGACGAAATCCACCGAGCTATTGTCGACGATGAAGATGTCCTTTACATCATCCCCTGTCAGCGTGCTTACCATGGCCAGACAGTTCTTCAGGTTGCAGGCTTCGCGGTCGGGAAAGGAAAAGACGATGCCAATCCGGATGGCTTGCACACTTGGCCTGCCAAGTTCCACCCACTGCTGAGCGATGGATTTCTTCCATGCTTTTACGCCGCCGCGCGGTTTTCGCCCTTGGTGGCTCTCGCCGGCGTTCGACAACGCTGAGGGGAAGGGCAGGGGAAAAGTCCATTTTCTCATCGGGTATGCCCTCCCGTTGAAGAAATGCCGGTCCTGGATTTAATCGACTCCGTTGACCCTGACCTCGTCCCCGACAGAGCCGCCGTTTTTCTTCCTGCTGCCGTGTCATTCACAGTCACACCTGCACCCGCGCTCGCCTTCTGAAACCTCCGGTAACTCTCCCATTCAAAAAGCACGATCTTCGATTCTCCTTCGAAGAGGCGGTCGATGATCCGTTCACCGAGGAGACGCTCCAGGCTCTTCAGATCCGTGATGTTGGTCGTGAGGATGACGGGCCGCATGGCCTCGTAGCGCAGGTCGAGGATCTCATAGAGGATCATTCGCTCCGTGACGGTGCCGAACTGGATGCCCACTTCATCGATGACGAGCAGATCGATGGCGCCCAGGCGGGTGACGATCTCACTCTGGGTAATCTCCGACTCGCGGTTGAACGTGTCCTTGACTTCTCTCAGGAGGCGGGGCGTCTTCGTGTAAAGCGCCGTGAATCCTTCACGGATGACTTGGTTCATAATCGCGGCGCAGAGATGGCTTTTGCCTGTCCCCGCGCTGCCCATGAAGAGGAGCCAGGTGCCTGCCCGGTGATGATGCTGGAATGCGCCGGCAAAATCCTTGGCAATGGACAGGACACGGAGCTGCCTTTCTGCGGCCTTACCGAAGGGGATGAAGTTGTCGAAGGTCTTGTCGATGAAGCGTTCCCGAAGCATGCTGTTCACCAGCACGGTGTTCAATCTGTTCCGGGCGGCCTCTTTCCTCCGGTCGTCCATCTCCCGGAGCATCCGCGCCCGCTCGCAGGCCTCACAGGGCAGGGCCACCCAATGGGGGCCCTTCCCGATGGCCTTCAGGTAGACGGGATTGTCCACAAAGATAGATTTCAGGGGCTCCCCGCATACCAGGCATTGGCCGTCCATTTTTGCCGCACCCCCTGACTGATGAACATGCCCAGGCTCAGGCGATGAGCTCCGGCGGGATGTCGGAAAAGGGAGCGGGTTTTTCTTCAGGATCGTGTCGATCCTTTCGACGTTGCTGTGTTCCTGCTTCTCCATAGTTCTTCTCCTCTCTTTCTTCTCTGGCGAGCCAGCCTTGAATAAAACGTTTGTAAGTTTTGTATCGGACTTCCGGATTGGCGATGAGCCACGCGGTCATCTTGTGGATCTGTGCAGGTATGTTCAAATCGGGATAGGCTGCGTTGAGGGCGTTCCAGAATTCGGCATCCTTCTTCAGTTGGGAGAAAAAGGGGTGCCCATCGAGCAGACCTCCGATTCCGCTAAAGAAGAAGTATGTCAATACTTCTTCTTTATTATCTTTATCTTTTCTTTCTCTTTTCTTTAGGCGGGCACAAGTGCTTGATTTTGAATGCGGATTCCCGCGCTCCGTCTGGCGTTTCGCCAGATTGCCGTCTGGTGTTTCACCAGATTTTCGTCTGGTGTTTTGCCAGATCGATGTATTTTCAGCATCTGGTGTTTCGCCAGGTTTTTGATCTGGCATTTCACCAGATTGATCTGGCGTTTTGCCAGGTAGTTCATCTGGTGATTCACCAGGTTCTTCATCTGGCGATTTGCCGGGTTCATCCGACATGGCGGAAGGAAGATTCAGGTGCCTTCGGACCATCTCGTTGAGACGTGTCTTGTAGGCCGGGACGTCCCGCATACCCACCCGGACGAGCCAGTCGCGATAATATTTGTTCAGCCGGTATCGTTTCATATCCCTTTCATCTTGTTCAAAAATCCTCTTCTCCAAAAGCCAGTGGAGGGCGCGATGGACGTCCGACCAGTCCAGAACCGCCAGGGCTGCATACTCGCTTTTCGTCAACGCCGTGAACGTCTTCGGTCCGCACCCGAAGGAGAAGCGCATCTGAACATCGATGAGCCGCCGCGCCCGCTTGGGAATGTCGGCGCACATAAGAGCCTCCAGGAGTTCATTGAAAATCATGGTGTAGCCGTCTGCCTGTTTCGGTCGTCCATTCCGCTTCATCAATCGCCTTGCCATGAGAAAGGGGCAGGATGCCTCCTGCCCCTGTGTTAAGTTGTTACAAAAACGCCGGCGCGTTCGCAGCCTTGTTTGCCGCGTGCCCTTTCTCCGCCGCCTCCGGGATCCCTTCCTCGATCTGCTCCAGGATCGCCTTGAACTCCTTTAGACGGGAAGGCCGTTTGAGGGAATCGAGCATCTTTGCCTGCTCGCCGATCTGGTCCGGCGTCAGCTCCGTCATGGACTCGATGCCGTATCGCCGGTAACAGTATCGCCTGTAAGCATCCTTCGGCAGGTTCAGGACTGTCAGGCGGTCGAAGAGCTGAGGCGACCCGTCGCCGTTTCCGCCCCGGGGAGGATGATCTCCGTTGCCGTTGCCGCCGTCCAGGGGCGGCTTGGCACCCTCCTTCTTTGATCCAGCCTTTCCACCTTCCGGCTTTCCCAGGCTTGCTGCTGCCATCTCTGACTTTCTTTTCCCGTCCGACGGAGCAACCGGAGGCGCAGCCCCCGGTGACGTCCCTGCAACCACCTGTCCCGCTTTTGCTTCAAGCCCGACCGCTGTTTGTGCCTTTCCCGCTGTTGCTTCAAGTCCGACCGCCGCTTGTGCCGTTGCCGCCGTCCCACCAGCCGCCGCCTCAGTCCCTGCCGCCGAACCAACCACCGCTGACACCCCTGCCGCTTGTGCCGTCGCCACTGTCCCACCAGCCGCCGCCTCAGTCCCTGCCGCCGAACCAACCACCGCTGACACCCCTGCAGCCTGCAACGCCGCCTTTTCCGCCCCCACATCGCTTTCCCCCTTTTCCAGCCAATCGAGGAGGGCTTTCCCCGTCTCAATGGTGGGCATGAAGTACAGGCCGTCGAACAGCATCGTCCGGTCCTTCGTGGCCGTCGCCGTATGGTGATGATCCAAATCCATGAAGACCGTGAACTCGTACTCCATGCCATCCCGCTGGATCGGGCTCATGCCCAGCTTCTTGACCTGCTTCTTCCCGTTTTCCTCCACCTGGGTGTATTCCATCTTGCTGCGCATGGTGGCGATGATGTGGCATTTGGACTGGAGCATGGAGTCGACCAGCTCGTTGTGCTTGGGCGTCACTTGCCGCCAGGCGCTCCAGGAGTTGCCTGTCTTGTCGGCGATATGGCCCTGGATGTCCAGGAGTCCGCCCTGACCCGCCCAGGCGTGCGTCAGGGAATCGATGATAATCGTGTCGTACTCCAGGTTCTCCGCCGCGTGGATGCATTCGATGTACTTCCGGGGCTCAAAGGGCGGATGGATGGAGCAGACATCGTAGGCCCCCAGGTGGTTGTAAAGCTCACCGGAGCCCCGCTCCGTATCGATCATGGCAATCCGGCTGCCTATGCCAAAGGCAATAAGCAATGCCGAATACGTCTTTCCCGCTCCGGCCGGTCCCGCGACGGCCAGCCTAAGCTTCCCCTTCCTTCTCTCCGCTTTGTGAAACTGTGTCATGGTCCTTTTCTCCTTTCCGTGGGAAGGCAAGAATCATCGTTTTCCTGCCTTTATGGATTCTGCCGATGCATAGGATTCTCATTCCCGATTCCGCTTTGACCTTTTCAACTTCTTTGGTATCCATCGCACACCCTCCTTTCACCCCACGGACAGCCCCCGATCTGATTTTTCGTCATGGTCCAGCTTCTTGAGAAACCGGTCCACGGCGGTCTCGCGCTTGGTCTTCGGCTTCCTGGCACCGCCTTTTTTGAGATTCTTCATGGCCTTGGCGTAGCCGTCCTCCATGCACTGGATGATGTCCTCGATCAGGATGTCGTCGGTCCCGTGCAGCACAAACAGGCAATCCAGATACAGGGCCATGTCGATAAAGGTGTCCCGGACGATCCGGGCCGTGCTCATCTTCTCCAAATTCAGCATGACCATCCTCCTTGAAAAAAAATGTCCTCTACTTAGTTACGTCAAAAAAAAGCCTTCGAGAGCCAAAAAATCTTTATTGCCCATATAAAATCAACTATTTGCAGAATAGTTCCTAATAAACGCCATGACTTGCTGCAGCCGGTGCTTCAGGCGGACGTAGTCGCGTGGCGGTGCAAGATCCTTGAGGGACTCCCCGCCAAGCAAAGTTTTCAGAAGGATTCGTTTGTCGTTTCTGGAGATTTTTCTCGCCCGAATCAGACGATTCAGGAAGGCGCTGATATCCGCCATAATCCGATTGATATCGACGGCGGCATCGGAAACGGCATCACTGCCAAAGATAACGTCGCTGGTAGCGTCAGCATGGTTGGCTTCAAATTCATCCGTCCCGTCTCCTTTGAGAGGGACAAATTCCACGTCAGGGATTCTTTTCCTAAAATCCCGGACACGGTTCCTCAATTCCCCGATGATCCGGCCGGCCACCTTGTGGGGTGAAATATCCACCTCTCCGATGATCTGGAGGAGCATCATACTGAGGTCTTGAACAAGGTCATCCCGGTCTATGGCGGGATGCTTGCGCCTGGCATAGGAGTAAATATTCGCCATGGCGGGCGTGAACAGGACAAGAAAAAGGGGAGCGATGGCAAGATGATATTCATTCTCCCGATAATGCGTGATCAGCTCGAACAGGATGGCGTCCTTCCGGTCCGGATCCGCCGTCCGGTCATGAAAGAAGGCAATCAGGTCGCCATGATCGACAAATGAAGACAGCCCCGGGCAATCCTCCCTAAGCAGATTATAAGCCTTTTTGAATCTCCGAGAGGTAAGCTCTTTCCGGTACGCAGAAAAAGACAAGCCCATGCGTCAACTGCGGCATGGGCTTCGTGAGCCTCGGAGCCAGCTCCTTTACGATGATTTTGGTTTGAACAACGGGCCTCGGGGGCCTCTAAAATTTAATGAAGGCCTTACACTTCGGGCATTGCATCATCACTACATACCCAACAACCTTGCGGGATGCCCTCCCACAGGGACAGGAAGAAACTGACAGGATGCAGTCTGATTCATTTTCAATAAACATCTGAGCCCGGACCCATCGCCCGCATTCGCAGGGGTAGTCGTACTGCTTCAGGTCGAGGGTCGGCCTGGCTATCTCGGCAAGCTTCTTTCCATCATGGGGACATCTGCACTCGTACATGGTGTAGACCTCAATATCTGGATGATGAAAAAATGTATCGAGGGGGTGTCTACTACAAAACAAGAGAAAAAGTTTCGGACAAAAACCGGTTTTTTTTCGGATTTTTTTCGGCCAAGCGGCCGAAGTTCGGCCAATAAAAAGGAATGATAAATAAATTGTTGCCGGCTGAAATGCCGTTATTCTCGTATTATCAATATATTACCGGCAGGGTCGTCACAATTATATTAACAATATCCGGACGTAGACCATGAAATCATAAAACTTGATGCAGAAATCAAGAAGAGATATGCATATGGACGCTGAACAAATTGCCAGACAGGATTAGAAGCAGGATAAGAAACGAGTTGTATTTTGATGAAAATTATGTATACTTTTTTCATCAAAATATTCCGGTTATAATGATGAAAAGTATTGATGATAAAATAGTTTCCATGATCTATGGCCATGGTAGGGGTTTCGTCTTTACACCAAAATTATTTTCCTCCCTTGGCGATCCACGTGTGGTTGGAACCGCACTTACCAGGCTGTCCCGCAAAGGAACGATTCGCCGCCTGGCGCGCGGGCTTTACGACTATCCCCGCAAGCATCGTGATCTTGGGCTTTTAACGCCTTCAATTGACGACGTGGCCAATACCTTGAAGGGCCGGGATGCTATCCGTTTGCAGCCCTCCGGCGCATATGCCGCCAATCTTCTGGGCCTTTCCAGCCATGTTCCCATGAAAGTCGTCTTTCTCACAGACGGCCCTTCAAAAAGCATTAAACTCGGGAAAATGGAAATCGCTCTCAAACGCACCACGCCGCGCAACATGGCCACCGCGGGTAGGATCAGCGGCATCGTCATACAGGCTTTAAAACATCTGGGGCAAAAAAACTTAGATGACTCTGTTTTGCAGCTTCTGAGACAACGCCTCGGCGATGCCGATAAAAGGCAACTCCAAAAAGACCTTCAATACGCTCCCGCCTGGATCGCCAAAGTCATGCGGGCCATTGCCGCAGGAGATGGAGAATAACCAATGGATCGGTTCGTCAGAAAATCGAAAGATGAAATTCAACTCTACTTTGAACAGGCGCAATCGATTCTCCGATTGCCGCCTGCAAGCATCGAAAAAGATTTTTGGGTCTGCTGGACACTGTGGAAGCTTTTTACCCTGCCCGGCTGGGGCACGCAATTCGTTTTTAAAGGAGGCACCTCCCTTGCCAAAGGCTGGGGCCTGATTGAACGTTTTTCTGAAGATATTGACATTGTCGTTAACCGGAGTTTCCTTGGTTTCGGCGGTGCGGATAGTCCTGAAAAGGCGCAAAGTAATAAACAGCGCAAGAAACGGCTTGAAAAGCTGAAGGAGACATGCCGCTTACGGATTCATACGAAACTGAAGCCTGCCCTTGAACAATCTATCATGGATTCTCTTGCGCCGGAGATGCAGTGGTCATTGACAGTTGCATCTCCTGATGAAGATCCCGACGAACAAACGCTACTGTTTGAATATCCCGGTACACTGGCCGGTAGTCTGACCTACCTGCGCCCCCAGGTAAAGATCGAATTAGGGGCACGGTCCGACACCTGGCCTACTGAATCACCCATTATTAAACCTTATCTTGCAGATGCCTTCCCTAACATTTTCGATATGGACAGTTTTCATGTGCAGGCTATTTCCCCGGAAAGAACGTTTTGGGAAAAGGTTATGCTACTCCATGAAGAAAATTGCCGGCCGGATGCAAAACAGAGAAAACCACGTCTCTCCCGTCATTATTACGATCTGTGGTGTCTCATTAAGAGGGGAATCGGCGACGGCGCCGCCAGAAATACGGAGTTGTTCAACTCTGTCGCTGAGCATCGTGCCGTTTTCTTCAAACAGAACTGGATGGATTACAACACCCTGAAATGCGGCTCACTTCGCCTCATACCGCCACAAGATGAAATCGCAAAATGGAAACAGGATTACAACGCCATGCGCGGGGTCATGTTTTTTGGTGAAGAGCCGGATTTTGAAGACATTCTGGAAGTCGTCGGTAATTTTGAAAAAGTATACAACCAGGCTTGAATCCAATAATCTTACCAGAACAGCATCAATATAGCCCTTCACTGATATATGGGAGCGCAGCAGGGGCGCATGACCTTCTCTAACCGGGATATTCGGCCATAAAGCATATTTATTGAAGTTACGATTTTCAATAGATGGGTTTGTATGCAGCTTTATATTTAGTAATTTGCAGAAGTGATAAGGACAAATATGATAAAAATGCCATGGATTGAAACCATTTCCGACTTTCAGCACTGATCTTTACTTGGCGCTTCTGGTATATTTTTAAAACGCGGCCATAATTCCTCAGCATCAGGTGTTGATACATCTTTTGGGTAAGTAAAACCGGTTAGCTGACCCTTCTCGAAGGACAAACCATATGCTACAGAAAGTCGTGGCATCCATCGTGTCTCCGAATCCCCAAGCTGCAAATCACGTGGTATAGGGAGTCCAACAACATCAGGAACAATAGGATGATGAAACAATTGACCTGAAAAAGGTATCATTACGGCTGCTTTATATGGATATTCATAATGACCTCCGCCTCCGAAAATAACTCGGATGTCTCTTAACTGATCAGTTAAGTATAATTTCTTCTTTGCGAAAGCAAGAGTGGCCTCTGTTCCTTGACTCAATCTTCCTGCAATCCACTCTTTTGCTTTTCTCAGCTCCGGTACCGCCCTTCCTTGTTCCTTAATTTCCCGCCATTTTTCTAATGATTGCCATTCGACATTACCAGAAGCCATAGCTGCTATGTGTTCAATTTGCCCCGATCCCAACGGCAAGACGCTCCCATGAAGGTAGGTAAGATATTCACCTTCGTCTTGCCTAATGAAAATAAAGACGCTTTGATCCACCGTGCTTGCACCGGCATCTGAAAATAAATATATACCGGGGCTGGAAACACGGGATCGAACAAACCCCTGCACATTAGCGCTTACTTCAGGATATATAAAGCAGGATTCATTCAAAGAATGGATCTGATCCGATTGTTTTTCTTTCCTTAACCTTTGCAGCTCATTTAAATGCATCTTAGGATGATTGCAGAGATTGTCGGCAAGGCCCCAGGCTTCACCAAGTATTCGTTGGTAAACAGTGTTGACAACCGGTCTTTCGGCGTCCGCTACAGGAATGGCCAAATTCACGGCCGCGTAATCATTCGGGAGAGCCCCAAAGCCTGGCAGCCGATGTCTTATCTGAGCACGCACTTCTCCGAGAGCGCCAGCCAGGTAATATATGGCACAATTTTCAATCAATCCAGACAGCGCCTCCACCTCCTGCGATTCCGCAGCGGTCTTATAAGGATTAAGCACTGGATCATCGAATTGACGCAATGAAACTTTGACTAAGGCATGTTTCAAGTGATAAAGGCCGTTTTCAGGGTAGTGGCACCCCAGATTCTCAACAGCGCTGAGTGTGCCATCCCGTAAAAGCAGTGTACTGGGATTCAGGAAGGGAAATTCCTGCCCGACACATTTATGGGGGATATGGACCCATGCCTTGTCGGTCACCACATCTCGGCAAATGCATTTAGAATAGGAGGTCCCAAAATCAAACCCTATTTGGATGAAATATGGCTGCCGCACAGGGGCGATGAAGGAACTTGAACCTGACGGCCGGGGTAGGATTTCTTTTACTTTCTCAGTGGGCTCACTTATTGGTGCTTCTTTTTGTCGCTGGTCTTTGCCAAAGAGTTTATTCTTGAGATTCTGGATAAATATCGAGAATTTCATCACGTCCAAACTCCTTTGTTAATTTTATGACTTAATTACCCGGAATACACCTGCCGCCACTTGCGCCAGTTCCATGTCAAGCTTTACTTTCTCTTTTAATTCGTTAAGGCGTTGTTCTTTGTTATTTTCCGCCGTCCGGAGACGTCCTTCCGTTAATCGAATGATCCGCTGGTCCCGGCCCGCCTCTCGTAAGGTTCTGAGGCGCTGTTCATCCTGTGCGATACGTCGGTCAAAGAACCCTTTTACCCGTTGAACTTTGATCTGATAGGCAGTGGTATTCTCTACCTCAAAGTCTTTGACCGCAGTGGAAAATCGCTCGGCTAAATCATCTTCCAATGCTTTATGGGCTGAGAGAAGAGCAGGCCTGTCGCATTCAACATAATCCCAATCACCGCCTCGCCGCAGGAGTTGCTGAATAATGGCCTCTGAATCGTCGATTGTGAAACTCATTCCATCTGTTAGCGACCGGATGCCATAGGCAAGAGTTTCACGTGCGGAAAGCCCCTGTAGTTTCCACCGCTCGATGCGATAGCAATAGTCACCGGGAGACAAATCATCATGTGTAAGCAAAAGAGCCGAAACATTAAAAAAGCTATGTGCCCTTTCGCGGTTGATTTGTGTTATCCAACGAATCAAGGGAGAGATGTGGTTTATAAAGTTGACGGAACGCCGCTGGTTGGTTGTAAGACGCTGCAATATTTCTCTTCTGAAAGTGATACTAAAATCTTTTTGACGAAGCGGTCGTGCATTGAGAGATCTGTCATCTCTTATAAAATTCGATAGTGCATAATGCGCTTCATAAGTCAGTCTTATTTGGAGACAACCATCGAAGGGTGTATTATAATCGATTTCACAGCCCTGATATTCCCGTTCAAAGAAATCAGCCAGGTAATCCTCCAATTCGTTGGGTTGAATATAGCGTCCTTTTTCCCGGTCCTCCTGGATTTTACTCTGTACATAATCAGAAAGGGCAATAAGTGCATCACCGGATTCCTCCAGCGCCTGAATCTGAATCAATTGATTTTCTATTACTTGTTCAGCCTGCTCCATTCGCCTGTTCTCTTCTTCCGATGTCAGATCCTTGCTGAGTAGATCGACCGTGAGATTCTGCACTTCCCGTCCGATTACAGCTTCAAGATCACCCAGACTATTTGTGAAATGCGCAAGTTTCGAGTGTAGCCGGTTGTAAAGGCGTTCTTCGATAGTATCCCGTACTTTGAAATTAACAATAGAGAGTCGTTTCGCCTGCTGACCCACGCGATCGATGCGGCCGATGCGCTGTTCGACGCGCATCGGATTCCACGGCAAATCATAGTTCACCATGACGCGACAAAACTGCAGATCAATACCCTCACTGCCCACCTCGGATGACAGAAGCACACGCGGACCTCGCGGGTCTTTGAAACGTTCGATTTCGTCCCACCGCTGGTCGTTCGGAACATCGCCGTGAATTAATGCTACGGTCACACCGTCCGCTATAAGACGACGTCTCAAATAAGCAAGCGTTGGCCGATAATAGGCGAAGATAACAGCCTTTTCATCTGGCAATATCTCAACCAAGAGCGTTTGCAACTCGTGATACTTGCTGTCGTTATTTTCAAAATCGTAGTCCAGTAGTCTTACAATATCGGTTTCATCTAGTTCCTCACTGGGATCGTCGTCAAAGAGGCCGTCAAACACTTCCTCGCCCATTGCCTCGCCAAAAAGATCTGTGGGATCACCAAATCTGCCATCTCGAATTTCCTGGGCCAGTGCCGGAAGGCAACTTGCGGCTCGAAGTTGAAGCCCAATCACTTGAAAGACATGGAATGGCCGGCTGTCCAGGCGACATCTGCGTCGGACAATCTGGATAATGACTTGATAAAGCTGCATTTCCTCAGGGCTATATTCAACCGTTAGAACTAACGGGTCTCGAAGGGGTCGATTCTCCTTTACTTGAACCCGTCGGGTACGGTTTACGTACCCGCCAAGCAGGTTCAGCTTTTCTGCAACATCCTGACACTTGGCAAGCTGAGCTTTGTCAACAGAATCAAGTATCTCAAGCTTCTCCAAAAATTGTTTAAACAAAGGCGATTGGCTGATGAAACGGCTGGCGCCCATGCCTTCGATAGCCGATTCCAGTAAAGTCATGTCCACCGGAGTGCGGGATAATGCGTTGACGGCATGGACAGCGGGCCTGTTAGCTTCAAGCAGTTCCTCAAACAGTCCCTGTGTTTCGAAGAAGCTTTCGTCCGTTAGGCGCAGCAGACTATGCAGATCTGTGTTACTGTTGTTAACTGGTGTGGCTGAGACACATAGAACAGCGCCGGCATTGGCGGCAAGGCCTTCACCAAGATGAAAGGTCGTTGTAGCCGGATTTCTCATGTAGTGAGCTTCGTCAAATATCACTAGGTCGAAGGGATCGTAACCCAATGACCAATGATGGAGGTCTCGCAGAAATCTTGTTTTTGGAGTACCTTGTGGTTCTATATCCGGTGGTTCAGTCAGTAAGCGAAGCTCAGCCTTCGGCGGGCGGAGGCCCGTGTAGGTTGCGATCAGAACAAATGCATGCCCTGGCCCTGTTCTTTTTAGTTCCGCAATTTCCTCTACCAAATCAGAAAAATCCGCTACACGTGCATCGATGATAAATTTTCCTCTGAGCTCATCGCGCCACTTATCCGCCAATATCTTCGGACAGACAACCAATAGTCTCTGCGCTTGGCGTCGCGCTTGCAGCTCCATCCAGATCAACGCAGATTCGATTGTTTTTCCAAGACCGACTTCATCAGCAATGATAAGCCGCTCGGTCGGTGAGTTGATGAACTTGAGAACGGGTTTGAATTGGTAAGGATAAAACTCAATTTGCGCCGCCTCCATCGAGTAAATTATCTCGTGTAGCGTGCCCTTGAGCTTTTCATATGTGATCAACCGTTTAAGGTCTCTCACCTTCCCGAAATGCCCTGCTTTTATGCGTTCTTCTATGGAATCAGTTGGAGTCTGTGTCATTTTCTCAAGACAGGTCAGAGGTCGAGAACTGGAGCCGCCTCCCGGATAGGATAGTTGTACCATAATGAAAGGCCCCGCATTGCGCCATTTCCCCGTGTA
This sequence comes from Deltaproteobacteria bacterium, assembly GCA_016928025.1. Lineage (GTDB taxonomy): Bacteria > Desulfobacterota > Syntrophia > Syntrophales > JAFGHS01 > JAFGHS01. Next base: position 13,387 of record JAFGLN010000095.1, on the reverse strand, counting down.
TTGACCAGGTTGGCCCGGATTATTTCGGTCAATTACCCAGTCACCGGGGGAAAAGGGTATTTCGGGATTATCAATATCGTTATTCATATTTTCTCCGTTATGGCATCAAAGCTATAAATGCCGAATAGGCTGCACGGAGCCGGTTTACAAATCGATTTCGCTCTTGTACTTTAAGGTAAGAGCAACGCAACGCCGTCTTCTTTTCATAAGGATGAGATACAGGTAAATGGTTTCTCCGGTCATTCATCTCCCTGAAACAATCTGCTATAATCGGATGTCGTCGTGAGAATGGTCCATTTGGATCCATCATCACACCGAAATCAACAAGTTGATTATTTTTAGTGACTGTTGTGCATACTGCAGGGTTCCCGACTAATTTAAAATGACGCTGAAGTGCCATAAATATCGCATTGTTAAAGGCATTTTGACTTTGTAGCCAAAACGAAGCCCCACTCTTGAATGTTGCTTCAGCTTGTTTTAAAAGGCCGAGCGCATGGATATATTCGTTACCTAATAAGAGATGCCATGACTTAGATGCAGCTATGTTGTACCTTGCCTTAAGAATTTCAGCGATTGGATCAATTGGCTTTCCACGCGATGGTAGAACACCAAGCTGACAAAAAGTATTACGAACTTGCGAAGGAAGTTCAGAATCACTGATACCAAATGACCGTGGACTCAGTCCAAGATTATGAATCCTGCCACAGATGGATAATCCAGGTTCAAAAGAACTTCGGTGTAGATACTTATCTGCGGCTTCGCCAACTGCGAACGCAGCATCTGGAAGAATAGGGGCTAATAGCGCTTGTAATAATGGCGATTGAAAATCTAAGAATCTGCTATATCTGTGTCCGTCAAGTTTCTCTAATGCAGCGAGGAAGTGACATACTCCCCATTTTTCCATAAAGTACTCGTCGTATTTCGACTTTGCTATATCAATTGCCTTCTTCTTAAGGACGTCAAGGACTGCACCAACAAAATCAATCTTTAATTGAAGATAGCGAGCCAAAACATGCCATGCCTCACCTCGAACATAAGGATACGGATTATTGAATATGATATCGAGACACAATCGTAAAATCGGTTTTCTGAAGTTGAAATTACCAATATAGTTAAAAAATGCATCTGCATGTTCGGGATGGTTGGGTATAAGTCGCAAAACATAGTTCAATACCATGGGGTCCGGTTCTGAGCGAAAAAGAACATATCTCAATCGAGTTTTATCTTTAATTTTGTAAGGTTTCCCATCGATTGAGGACCGAAACAACCGGCGGGCGTGATCTTGTGACATGTCAGGTGAACTATCTGCATGTTGAGGATCAGCAATACTCGGCAACATACCCATTGCATCCTGAATGTTACGAGCACGCTTAATAGAAAATTTACCCGACTGCGGGATTAGACCACGTCGCCAACAATGGCGTTCAAGTTCAATGACTGCTGAGCGGACCTCGGCTTGAGTATGACCAAGTAGGCGCATGTCGTCTACGTACCTTGCATAACCGCCATATTGCTGAAGAGCAATATCAACTGGCAACAAAAAACACTCAGCTAAAAAATCCGATGCAATTGGTCCTTGAGGTATACCGTGGCCGTGGGACGAGGCAGACCGCTCAGAGCTCCATGTACTTAAACAATGGCGAATCCATTTACAGTCTTCACTTGTGCATAATTTAGGGTAGATGGTTTTCAAAAGTAATTCATGTGATATAGTGTCATAGAATGCAGCTAAGTCAAAATCTGCAACCCATTTCAAACCAGAATCATAATTTTTCTTAATCTTTTTTTGAAATGCCGCATAAGTATCCTGCCATTGCCGAAAAAAGAAAATGCTATCGTCTTTTTGGAGGATATTACTGAAAATAAATTTAAATTGAAGGTATGCTCTTTTCTTATGAATTTGTTTAGCGGCAAGGTTAGCAAACGCTTGTAAAACAATTTGGTCTTCTATATGGAGAAGACTTATAGGTCTGTGAAGGCCAGATTTTTTTGGCAAATAAACACGTTCTGGCTGCTGAGGTTTAAAGGTGCCTCCGATAATGCGCTGACGTAGATCATTCAAGTTATCATTTAGGGCAATTTCGTACGTATAATAGAGATGTCGGAAGAAACGTTTATACTGATTATTCCCGCCGGTGGTAATTCGCCGCCAAGCTAATTGAAGGTTATTTTTTGAAGCGAGTTGGCTAATCTTCACAAAAATCCTTGTCAATTGCGCTTTTCAACATGCTGACATCAAAGTCGTCCTTTAAATGCTCTATCGAGTATGGCAGGTAGAAGAGATTCAATTTCAGATGCAGTTTTATTCTGAAAAATCTTTATCTTATCTATTTCAAATTGTAATTCATCCAAGATATTGACAATATAGCACTGATCAGTAATTGGTAGCGATGTCGGAAAAGGGATTTTCATAACTACTCGCTGCGAAATCTTTTTCATTGTTGGGCTTGTGCCTTTTGCTTTCTGCAAAATGAATTTTCTAACAACTGGTGACTGAAGCCAATACCAGACGAATCGTTTATTGACCATATCGACCTTCGTTATCAACCGCATCATCAAGTCAGGATATATACAGGGTGATGGATTTCCATCATAAATAGCTGTATGTCCAACAAGTTCTGGAGTATTGCTTCGAGTCATAAGTAAATCACCGGACTTTAACCAATAATGCCCATCATCCTTTGTATAAACAGAAGTCCTTTTGAATTCAGATGCGCTATATTTAAAACCTGTAACGGAACTTAATGAAAGAACAGCCATTCCGTCTTCGGCATTATCACAACGCACGGACCAACCATTTCTTGGTGGTGCCTCAAGCACATCACTGAGCACGCCATCTATGATATTTCGATCCACTACCTGAAAAAGGATACATCCAACAATCGCGTCAATTTCTTTTTGTCTTCGTTGTGCAAGATTACGAGCCTCATTGATATGAATCGCGAGCTCTTCAATAAGTTTTACGATCTGCCGCTGCTCTGTCAAGGGTGGTAACGGGATGGGAATAGGTAATAGACGTTTGGCTTTTAATTCAGTCTTTATGCCACCAGGTACATATTCGTTAAGAAGTTCTTGAAAGACTTGGCTTCGGAGCATCCACCATAGAAATTTGGTATCAACTTTTCCAGAATTAGGTATGTAGGAGCCGTAATGTATTGTCGCCGCAACGGGTTCTGTAAACGATTCATCATAGATTGCAATAGCTCCCTTTGAAGCATTAATGCCGGATATGAGCAAGTCGCCGGGTCTCACTAAAATCATACCCGTTTTCGTATTACCACTGTTACGTAACTGGATTTGGCCACTATTGAAACTGATTTTACCAACTATCTTTATGCGCCCAGAATCAAGATCGTTAGGATTAGGCATTTCACGCCTTTCGCTAATCACCTCCCCCAGCTTCACTTTAGACCAGCCTTTCATGATTGATCCCCTAATTGGCTTCTATGTTTGGTTTCCAGGGCAAGACGGGCCTTCGTCAATTCAGCGGAGATTTGTTCGGCATCAGGCAGTACTGTCAGGTATTCCGAGGCAAGCACTTTATTCGGCAGGCCTTCCAGGGCATAATGGGCCACGGAGGCATCCTTTCGGGCGCAGAGGATCAAACCGATGGGAGGATTTTCACCTTCCCGCGTCCAGTGTTCTCTGGCATAGTTGAGGTAAAGGTGCATCTGCCCGGCGTCGGCGTGGGTGAATCGGCCGATCTTCAAATCGACGATGACGAGGCAGCGTAAGCGTCTGTGGAAAAAGATAAGGTCGACGCGATACCACTCATCGCCGATGCGTAGGCGGCGCTGGCGTCCGACGAAGGCAAAATCGTCGCCGAGCTCCAAAAGAAAATCTTCGAGCCGACGGATGAGAGCATCCTCAAGGGCTGATTCCGAATATTCATCCTTAAGCTCTAGAAATTCGAGAATGTATGGGTCTTTGATCGCCTCTTCCGGGGTAATCGCATCGCCGGGCTGTGCCGCTTCGCCTTTTCTCAGCATGGCGGCTTTATTATGAGAAAGGGCAACGCGCTGATAAAACTGGCTCTCAATTTGTCGGTCGAGTTGCCGAATCGTCCAGCCGCCGCGCAGGGCCTCCGCCTCATAGAACCGGCGTTCATCATCGCTGCCGCAACGGCGGATTAACCTTGTATAGTGCGTCCAAGAGAGAGGAAATGCCGCTGCCAGATCATCGAGGGTGAATTTCCGAATCAGCGATTCGGAAATTGCTCCATTTTCTTTGCTCAGAGATTTCCGATTCAACGATTCGGAAATCTTTTCCTGCGGATAAATCAGATAAAACAGGCGCATGAGTTCAAGGTTATCTACGCCGAACCCGCGCCCAAATCTTTCTGTCAGATCGGCGGCAAGTCGGGCAATCAGCTTTCCGCCATAAGCTGCCCGGCGCTTGCCTTTCTGCTGGGCTTCGACAATGCGCCTGCCGATCTCCCAGTAGGTGGCCGTCATAACCGTGTTGATCGCGCGCACAGATGTCCGGCGTGCCGCTTCAAGAAGATCGACGATGCCCCCATGGAGACCGACGTATTCGGAAGGTTCGACGGGATTATTGTCTGATGGATCGATCTTTCGCTTCATTTCGTTTTCTCCAGGAGCGCCTTGATCCGCTCGACAATTTCAATGATGCGCTGTTCCTTGTCGAGGATGCCGGCAACAAGCTCTTCCGGCGGCCGATGGGCAATATCCTCCTTGCCCCGAGGATTCTTAATGTCGAGATTCGCTGAAATCAGGCGGCCGTCGCCGTTATATTTGAGGATGTCTTCCGCCTTGACTTTCCAGGCTCTGTCATTTTCCTCCCGGCTGACCCACCAATCCAAACACGGCAGGAATTCCTCATACTGAAGGGGCTGGGTTTTGGTGTAATTCTTTCGGCCTTCGGGCAGGGCGTGTTCATAATACCAAATATCTTTTGTCGGTCCTGACCGGTCGAAAAAAAGGAGGTTCGTCGGGATGTTTGTATAGGGGGAGAAAACGCCGTTGGGCAGACGGATGATGGTATGGAGGTTGAATTCCTTAAGCAATTCCTCTTTGATACGGGCACAAACGCCATCGCCGAAAAGGGTCCCGTTGGGGACGACGACGGCTGCCCGGGCGGGGCATCCTGCCGATGTCGCTTGACGCCGCAGCTTCCGCATAATGAGCTGTAAAAATAAAAGCGCCGTCTCAGCCGTTTGCTTGTCGTTCGGAAAATTGCCTTGAATGCCCTTTTCTTCCTCGCCGCCGAAGGGCGGATTCGTCAGAATCACATCCACCCTGTCTCTCTCGCCGATTTCTGTAAGCTTAAAACGCAGGGCGTTGCCGGAATCGATTTGCGGGGCGTCAAGACCGTGCAGCAGCAGATTCATCTGACACAAAAGATACGGCAGGGGTTTGGGCTCGCAGCCGAAAAGAGATTCCGATTGCAAGATGTGACGATCTGCAACGGTTTTGACTTGTTTGGATAGATGGTTGAGCGATTCGACCAGGAACCCACCTGTGCCCGAAGCGGGATCGAGAACCGTCTCGCCGAGTTGCGGATCTGTAACGGCGACCATGAAGCGCACGACGGGACGGGGCGTATAGAATTCTCCCGAATCGCCGGCGGCGTCCCGCATCTCGCGCAGCATCGCTTCATAAAGAGCGCCAAGGGTGTGCAAGTCGTCTGAGGCGGTAAAATGAATGCCGGCGACTTTGTTGATGACGTCGCGTAGGAGATAGCCGCTGATCATGCGGTTCTGAACGCCGGAAAAAACGGTCGCAATGACATCGCGGCGGTCATCGCCGTTCGAACTGGTCTGTTTCCGCAGATAGGCAAACAATCCCGGCCCCTTGCTACCGTCGGGACGGATACATTCTTCCTGATTAATGAAGGATAAAAGTTCATCTCCCGTGACGCCTTTGGGGCTGGCCGCCCAATCGCGCCAACGGTAAGGGGGCTCAATGGCCGGACGGAATTTCTTCCCGGCAAGGGCGACTTCCTGTTCCCGCTGAATCTCCAGATCGTCGAGGAATTTAAGAAACATGATCCATGTCAGCATCGGCAGGCGGTCGAGATCGCCGTTGAGTCCTTTGTCTTTGCGCATGATGTCGCGGGCGGATTTGAGCAGACTGCTAAGCGTTTGAGCTGTTGTTTCGGGTCGGTTGTTTGTGTTCTTTTGCGTTCGCGCCATTTATTTCCTTTCTATGCTGCGTAGAGAAGATTCTGCAATTCCGCTACGGCCAGGCGAAGCGGTTCGGGCCCGCCGAATAAGGCGATAATTTCAGAGGGCTGTCCATGATCGGAAATGGGTGGAATCTTGAGAATATCCGGCAGAACGAACTGAGCGCCGCCATGCTCTGCGTATTTTTCCAATAGCTCTTCCAGGATTGAACGCGCTTCAGCGCCGAAGCGATCGAAAAAGTCGCGCCTTTCGCTTTTTAGCCGTTGCGCCCTTTCACGGCGCGTCCGCAAGGGGGCGTTGAAGGCAAAGTGACAAAGGAGATCGAAAGGGTCCGCTTCCGGTTGTCCAGCGACTTCGGCCAATTGCTCAAAATCCACGCCGCGCTCAGCCAACTTCTCGATGATGTCGGCTCGCTGGTATGGATCCGCCCATCTGGCGCGCAGGTCCGGCGCAGAAGGACAGAGGGTGCGCACTCTTTCGGCCGTGTATTCGGTATATCGGATGACGCGTAGTTGCTTGCCATCCGGATCAAGTTCGTAGACGAGGTGCATCGCGATTTCAACGTGGCCACCGTCAAAATAAAATTTACGCTGCTCCTCCGGCGGCGGTTCAATGATTTCGGGGCCGTGATCCACTAATATCTCCGGCGTTTCAGGTTCTTTGATTTCTTCAACAACGCCTGCTTCCCTCAATGCTTCTTCGGTCAGTTTTACCGGTTCGCCGTCAAAATCCGGATCGGCAAACATCCGTGTGGCCGAACCCGTATAATCCACAATATTGAACCACAACTTACCGTAATCATCGCGCACGCGAGTGCCCCGTCCGATGATCTGCTTAAAATCGCACATCGAACCGACAACCCGCGCCAAAACGACATTCTTGCAAGTCGGCACATCCACGCCGGTCGTCAGCATCTGCGACGTCGTCAAGATGACGGGGGACAGTGTTTCCACATCCTGAAACCGACCCAAGTGGCCGCGCCCGATATCCCCTTCATTGGACGTGACGCGGCAAACATAGTCCGGATATTGCTTGACCAAATCTGCATTAAGATTACCCAATGCACGACGCATTGCGTCGGCATGTTCCTGATCAACGCAGAAAACAATTGTTTTGACAAAGCGATCCGTCTTTTTGAGAAATTCTGTCAGGTGTCGGGCAATGGCTTCCGTGCGTGCCAAAAGGGCGACAACCTTCTCAAAGTCCTGGGTTTGATATTCCTCATCAGGGATAACGCGACCATAGCGATCCAGGTCATTTGCCGACGGTCGCCATCCTGCGGCATCCCATTCGGTAATAACGCGATGGACGCGATAAGGGGCCAAAAAGCCGTCTTCAATGCCCTGTCGTAGACTGTATTCATAAATGGGGTTGCCGAAATACAGATAAGTATCGCGATTGTCTTCCCGCAGGGGTGTGGCCGTCATGCCGAGCTGATAGGCAGGGGAAAACCAGGTGAGGATTTCCCGCCAATTGGAATCGTCACGAGCGCTTCCGCGGTGGCATTCGTCCACAATGATAAGATCGAAGAAGTCCTGAGGGAACTCTTTGTAGAGACCGGGACGATGCTCATCGCGGGCGATAGCCTGATAAATGGCAAAATACATCTCTCTGCCGAGATTGACTACGCCGCCCTCTATCTTCCATCGGGCGTCGCCGAAAGGAGCAAAGATGCTGTCCTTCGGCTGATCGATCAGAATGTTCCGGTCGGCGAGGTAAAGAATTTTGGGTCGTCTAAACTCACCGGTTCTGTTCCAGCGGGCATTCCACAGCTTCCAGCAAATTTGAAATGCAACGGCCGTCTTACCTGTGCCCGTCGCCATGGTAAGAAGCTGGCGAGATCGGCCCATGAGAATGCCTTCAACCGTTCTGTTAATCGCAATTTCTTGATAATATCTCTCGCCCTTGCCGACAGTGTGATTCATCGGCGTGAGAAGACGAGCCGTTATGTCGTCTTTGTGAAGTCCTTTTCCCGCTCTGTATCGGGTCCATAATTCTGCGGGTGTGGGATAATCATGGATAAGAGATTCCAGTCCCGTGAAATAATCAAACTCAATGATGTCCCTGCCGTTGGTCGCATAGGCAAATTTAAGCCCCAGCATTTCGGCGTATTCTCTGGCCTGCTGCAAACCATCGCCCGCCGTTTTCCAAGCGGCCTTGGCTTCTATGACGGCGAGAGGGAAATTGCGTTCGTAGCGCAGGAGATAATCGACGCGCCGGGGCGGTTTGCGGATGAATCCTTTTCCTGCAGGGATGATGCGCCCATCTGTGATGGATCGTTGCTCGGCGATGGAGTGCGGTTCATTATCCCAGCCCGCGGTCTGCAGCAGAGGAATGACGAATTTTCTGCATGTATCGGCTTCGGAGAGAGACATGGCTTATCCTCTTAGTAGAACGTAATATGACATGAAAGCCATTTAATGCGAGAGGACTATAGAGTAAAAAAGCCTTATGGGTCAAGGTATTTAATCTTCAAAATCGCATAGATAATTGAAAGTACATCCATAAAACAAAGCATTTTGGCATCATACCGATACAGATCATACTAAGGAAGAATCACCACATCCTCCTTTGCAACATTGAGCATATATCCAACCTTCGGCATGGTGAGTATCAGGGATTCCAGCTCGCGAGGGGCAAGAACGATTTTTCCTTCGAGCCCTTTTTTAATTTGAGCGATGCCCCTCCGCTTATGATCGGAAAGTTGGATTTCATAGGGCTTGTTGGCTCCGCTGTAACTTATCTCGCCGGGCCAGAGTCGGCGATAGATTTCGTCGCGCATCACGATTTGTTGAGGATTCTTAGCAAGGATCAGTATGCATTGGAAACAGGCTGGCTGTAATTTGATTTGAATGCCGCGGTAGAAGGTGAGATGCTGCTTTTCATCCATGAGAATTATCGGCGGATCGGCAATCAGATTCCGGAGGTCTCTGGCATGGGCCAGGCGGCTGCGTAAGGCTAACAGATCGTTTCTATATGGAAGGATTTCGGCAATGAGATGAGAAGGCTCGTTCAAGTCCAGGCGCTGAGGTTTACTGTCTGAAAAGTAGTTATTTCGGATTTCCTCACAGCGAGTATTTTCCCCGGTCAACTCAATATGGAGCCATGTGATCAGGGCTTCACTCTTCCTCAACATGGCGAAGAGCTCTTCGAGCTTTGGTTTCTTGTGGTCGGAAATAAGCCACATGAAAAGGATTCCCAGGAGGAAGCCGCGTCTGACATAAGAAGAATATTGAAGATTGTTTACCAGGGCCGGATCTCTGTCGATGGCAAGGTCGGGCTTGCCGGCCAACATGGCGCGCAGCTTGTTATAAACCGTCGCAGCCGTGATGTGCGGATCCAGCCCTGAGCCGTCCGTGATATCGGTGCTCATAGGCCGTCATGCTCACTTTCTTTGTATTGATTTCGGCAAATCCCGAAGGCGGCAACACGCAGATGCAAGCCCCGAATGACCAAGCGAAGAAAAGTCGCGCGATGATCGGGAAGACCGTTTCCCTTTCTGCTTTTTTTTGTGGAGCAATGAAGGGCGCGAATTTATCATAAGTTATTGAAATATACAATAGAAAAATATCAATGTTTGATTAGTAAAAAAAGGCATCCCATAATTTTAGGGATGCCTTTTGGCTTTAGAGTGCCTCTATGATTGATGTCTGCGCCTGCCAGTACGCCTTTTAGAAAGGCACATCATCGTCTTCCGTCATGGCCGGCAGCTCCTCTTCTGCCGCTGCGGGATTGCCGTTCTTCCCACTCAGGAGCTCCAGCTCCCGCGCCCGGATCTCCACGAGGTTGTGGTTCTGGCCGTCGTTGTCCTGCCACTGGCGGTACTGGAGCTGCCCCCGGACGCCGACCTTGGAGCCCTTTGTGCAGTATTCGCCGACGACCTCTGCCAGGCGCTGGATCGCCGACACCCGGAACCAGTGCACCTTCTTGACCTTCTGGCCGTCCTTGCCCTTGTAAACTTCGCTGACTGCAACGGTGAAACTGGTTACGGGAACGCCGCTTGGCGTGTACCGGATATCCGGGTCCTGCCCCAGGTTGCCGACTATCGTGACTGTGTTGATCATGGTTTATCCTCCTTTTCGTTTTCGTTGTGGTGGATTTCATCGTTGACGTCTTCATGGCCATCGTAGTCATTATGGCAGCCATCTTCATCGCCGTGATGATCGAGATTTCCGTTTTCGTCATGACCGGCAAGCTGATCATCTTCATTTGTCGGGAATCGAGGCGGTACATCCTCTGCGCCGATTATCTTTGGCGGCGCCTTCCTGCCTTTGGCATGACGAGCGCCGACGACATCGATCTCGTCCCACATCTCCATCTTTTCCTGATGCCTTGAATCGGGATTCGGGTCCCGGCCCATGATGGAGCAGTTGAGCAGGTATTCCGTATGAGGGGAGAGTTTATTACGCATGGCCGACCTCCTCTCCGTTTGCGCCTTCGCCCTGGGCGGAATCTCCGGCGCTGCTTGTTTGTCCATGATCGTTCTGACCGTTGCCGTTGCCATTTCCGTTTCGCTTTCCGTTCAGGGCCTCCTGCACTTTGTTGACGAGCTGATCCTTCAAGACAGCCAATGCATCCAGGTGGTTCTGATCGTTCTCGTCCAGGACAGCCTTTGCCGTGTAGCACACACAGCAGGAATTGAAATTGACGCTGATCTTCTTGGACACCATGACCTCGACTTCCGTAACTTTCATGGCTGATACCTCCTTGAGTTTACCTGTGAAATGTTTTTCCAGGATATCGTTGACGATCCTGTTCATGGGGAGACGGAGGGTTGATTTCAATTCCCTCAGTCTCTCACGGTTGACGTTGGTGAGTTTCATCGTCTTCACCTCCTTTCACCCGGTTACAGCATCGATCTGATTTTTTTGTGTTTCTGTTTCAATGATGGGAAGGATAACGGAGTGGAAGGTGCAGCATTACGGAAGCTTCATGTGAAATTAAGCCAGGCATTGCGGATTGATGTTCAAAAGAATGATGCAGGAATGGGGTGTGGGAAGCGCCCGGCCGGACAGTCCGACCGCAGGGAGAGACTGACCGGCGCCATGGAGACTGCGACAGCGGTCTCGATGGGGAGGGCGCAAAAGGGAGCCTTGATCCGTCCGGAGCGAAGCGGAACAAGGATGACGGCAACCGTTGAGGAGGGGCGTCACGCACGTGTCACCCCGACGAAGGATAAAGAAATGATCGCTCACCGCCCTCTGTCTCCGACGCCAGGAGGGGACAGGGGGCGAGCGGGCGAATCCGTTAAAAAGCCCGGCTTCCGGGCGTCCGAGTGAAGCGAGGTCGCCAGGAGGCAGGGCAGGAATAACAAGATGCGGAGGGACGCGGCAGTCACAGCGCAGCTCGTGTCTGCGGCGTCACGGAGCTCCACTGGAAGAAGCAGCCGGGAGCCGTGTCCCGTCTGAAACATAGTGGAAGGCGGGTCACGACGGAGGAGGTGACTGAAAGAGCGACAGCGAAAACTCCCGCCCCCGGCAGTCTAAGCGAAGCGCAGTCTGCCGGGCAAGGGCGCAAAGAAAAGAAAGATTAAGTTCGACAGCCGCAGGGGCAAGCAGTCGCCGCGCAGTGGTCGTCTGCTCCGCCCCTTTCATTTAAAAGACAGCCCGCAGCCCCCTGACGCCATAGGCGTCAGGGGCGAACGGGCTTGTTTTATACACCGGAAAGTGAGCCCGGCTTCGGGGCGTCCGAACGCAGTGAGGCCGCCCGGTAGCCATAACCAATACCTGTAAGAGATTACCGATTTTGGAGAAATTCTTCGATAGTCAGACCAATATCACGGGCAATCTGACGCAAAAGAATGGGGGAGATGTCCCTCCCCGGATGGCAGGGCACGGTGGTTCCTCTTCCGTCCTGGTGACGAAATTGTTTATGGCTTCCCTTCTGGCGGGCCTCAATAAACCCAAGACGTTCGAGAATGGATATGACTTCTGCTGGCTTCAATACGGCGCGCGATCCCATTTTCAGGCCACGACCACGCTTTGGGTTCCGACAAATTCCGTCTCCAGTTCCGGTTCCCCGTCTTCAAGAATTAACTCGACAACCTCTTTCAGGTTATGATTCAGCACGTCCAGAGTTTCCCCCTGCGAATGGGCGCCGCGAAGTCCCGGAATGTAACCGACAAATAGTCCCGTGTCGGGACATTTCTCAATAATAGCGGTAAATACTCTCAAATCAATTCTCCTTTCATGAAGCATCGGGATGATACACCCTGCTGACAGTAATAAAATGTATGAAAACTACGTGAAAGTCAAGGGTTAAAGAGAAAAGAAAGACCTTGTGCAAAAAACGCCATAAAAAAGCCCCGAACATCTAACCGGCCGAGGCATGAACCGGATAGAGGCCCAGGGCTTTCAAGGCCCTCACGACCTCAAGGCCGCCTGCCGATCATGATAGGCGGCCCAGATGACGATCCATTCATGCTTTCGGGGCGGCTCGGCCATCTTGACGGCGCCGCTCTGAACCCTGTAGAGCCTGGCGCCCAGGGCGGCCAGATTGCCGTTGGCATTCCGTATCTGATTGAGGAGCCCACGGGCGGAACAGCCGAGGGCCTTCTTTACGGCAGCCAGGATCCGCTTCTCCGATTTCCGGTATTCATGCCAGAAGACGCCGGCCTGATGGCGGCCCAGGCGAAGGGCGAAGACCTTCTTGCCAAGGGACCGGAGGGCATCGAGATCGTCCAGGCCACGCGCCTCATTCAGAAGGGATTTGTAGGATCGCGGTTGCCTCTCTTCCCAGGTGAGCTCCATGGCCTCGGCCAGCTCATCATAGCCGATCACATGCCAGCCATAGAGATCGGGAATTTCTTCCTCATACGCCTCATCACCGGCATCATCATCACCGGGAACCTCAACCTCCGCCAGCTGCCGGGCGAGCTTCTCGAAATACGCGACGGCCTGATCGATCCCTCTGGCCTTGATCCAGACGATGAACGCATCGACCATCTTCGCCGTGGCTTCGATGATTGACCAGGCATCAGCCAGAATAGCAGCCTGCTGAAACGTGCAGCCGATCCTCTTCTGAAGATACTCCGGCCGGAGATGGACGGGACAGCGAAACCGGACATTGAGATGCGGGGCGACCACCGCCCCATCGGCGACGGTGCAGTCCTCGAAGAGGACGCGATCCAATGGACTCATTTCCCGGACATGATATGCCATGGCGAGATAACCTTCCCCGAAATCTTCATGATTGAAGAGATCGATTTCAGACGATGTTGTTTTCATGATGCACCTCCTTAAT
>JAFGLN010000007.1 GCA_016928025.1 Deltaproteobacteria bacterium | reverse complement strand
GTGGTTGAACGGATTTTCCCCTGACCACTGTCGTACGGACGGGAACATGATGACAAGATGCCCTTTTGTGTATAGAAGATGTATCTTCATGCTGTAAACTACCGAAAGCCGCCGCGATGCAACCGGCATCGTCTATGTCTTATGCATCGAAAACACCTCGCGTAAAAAGGTCGTTAAAAGCCTATCCAAAATCTTGCGGCGCCGCTCGTTTGATCCGGCTCGAGAGGTTCAAGCGACTGATATGCCTAAATGAGTCGATGTGTCAATACAAATCTAAAAGAGAATGATTTTACATTATCGTGCTGATGCAGTCGCCGGATTTGCACAAAAATCTTGACAGTATCCCCTCTTCGAAATAACTTAGAACAAAAAGGATTTAAATTTTATTTTTTATGTAGAAGTGGGGTGGAATTTGGATCAGAGTTTCTGGAAAGAAAAATATCAGGGCATCATCAACGAGATGGAGGAAGGTTACGCCGAGGTCGATATAGAAGGAAAGTTGACCAACGTGAATCAGGCATTTTGCCACATCTGGGGGTTTACCAAAGCGGAAATGATCGGCCATACCCATGAGTTGTTTACCCGTTCTGAGCAAGCCAGAAAGAACTTTAACAACTATAAATCGGTGCTAAATACCGGCAATCCGATAAAATCAAATATCTTTGAAGGCATTCGAAAAGATGGTGCCGTGAGGTTGGTTGATGCCTCCATATCCCTCATGAAAGATCAAAATGCCAAACCTGCTGGATTTCGAACAATTTTGCAGGATATCACCGAACATCGAAAAACACAGGAACAACTTGTCGCGCAAAAAAGTCGCTTTGGCGCGATTCTGCAAAACGTAAGAGATGGGATTATCATAGTCGATCCTGATATGAACATTATCGAGTACAATGAGGTTGCGAGCGATATCTGCAGCTTGGTATCAGATACGAAGATCGGACATCATTTGTCTGATCCAGAAAGTCAATGTGATAAAACCTGCCTGAAACTACTTCAAGAAACACTGAAAACGAAAACCAATATCCAAAGATTTGATCTTTATTGTCATCGAAAAAGACACTCACCAAAATTTCTGTTTATAAGTAGCCTTTCACTTCTCAATGCCAATGAAGAGTTATTGGGCGCAATGCTTATAATCCGGGACAACACCCGTTTGAGAGACCTAGAGCGGCAACTCAACGAGCGCCACCATTATCAGGAAATGATCGGTAAAAATGCAAAAATGCAGGAGATATATAACTTGTTGGATGAACTGTCCGATCTCGACACGACTGTTCTTGTAACCGGCGAAAACGGGACGGGAAAAGAATTGATTGCCAGAGCCCTGCATTTTAACGGTAAAAGAGAAAACAAACCTTTTATCACTGTCAATTGCTCAGCCCTGGCCGAGAATCTTTTAGAAAGTGAATTGTTCGGCCATGTCAAGGGCGCTTTTACCGGCGCTGTGAGAGACAGTGACGGCAGATTCAAGATTGCCGATGGCGGCACGATTCTGCTCGATGAGATCGGCGATATCTCTCCACGGATTCAGCTGAAGCTCCTGAGAATCCTTCAGGAAAAAGTGTTCGAACCCGTCGGCAGTTCAACGCCGGTTCGTGTCGACGTGAGAGTAATTGCTTGTACCAACAGAAATCTAAAGGTTTTGATCGATTCCGGAGAATTCCGGGAAGATCTTTACTACCGATTGAAAGTGATCGAAATAGAAGTTCCCCCCCTGAGGGACCGCCTGGAGGATATCCCCCTTCTGTTTAGACACTTTCTCAAAAAATTCAACTACACCTTCAATAAAAGCATCAGTGGCGCGGATCCAGCCGTGATGGAGGTCCTTTTTAATTATCCATGGCCAGGCAATATCCGAGAATTGGAACACGTTATTGAGCGGGCGTTTGTTCTTTGTCATGTGAGGTCTATCGGTCTGGACCATTTGCCAAAGGAGATTATTGAAGGCGCAAAGAGAAACGCTCAACACTCTTCCCATGATGAAAAAGATGATGGCAGTGAACTGCTTGCCGCTCTTCAAAAAACGGGATGGAATAAAGCGAAAACGTCTAAACTGCTTGGTATCAGCCGACCGACACTATATAGAATGATAAAAAAGCATGATTTAGCAGCCCCAATTGAATAATTGTAAACTTTACAAATATGTAAAGTTACACTTTTGTCATATCTTACACCAAACCCGAAGCAATCAACCCTACTTTTTTTGTCCATCACTGATAGAAGCCTACTCTCTAGCTTTATCTCTCCTTTGGCATGCTTTTTGATTCAGAGTATGCCGAAACAATGAATTGACATCGCAAAACCTATTACAATGCTGAGTTTTAGACGTCGAAAGAAACCCTGTCAGCAAGAAATCGATCGGAGTTCAAAGGAGAAATTAAATGACTTTATCAACAATGACTGAAACCATCCTTGGCGGAAAGAGAGTATTGGATATTACAGATGAAAAAGGTCTGATATGCGGTAAGCAGCTAGGTGACATGGGGGCAGACGTAATTAAAATAGAGCGACCGGGAGGCGACCCGGCACGAAATATTGGACCATTTTATAATGACGAAATTCATCCTGAGAAAAGCCTTCACTGGTTTGCATTTAATCTGAACAAGCGTGGCGTTACCCTGGATATTGAAAATGAACAGGGCAAGGAGATTTTCAGGGAGATGGTTCAAGATGCGGATTTCGTTATTGAGTCCTTTCGGCCAGGTTACATGGAACAGCAGGGGCTGGGATACCCTGATCTCGAGAAAATAAACCCCCGTATCGTGCTGGTTTCTATCAGTCCATTTGGCCAGACAGGACCTCACGCTCAACATAAAGCGTCTGACCTGACCTTGATGTCCATGGCCGGCATGGTTAACCTCTGCGGCGATCCGGAACGACCGCCCCTGCGGATGAGCGTCTCTCAATCATACCTGTTTGGGGGGGCCCTGTGCGGGGCCATGGCGGCCCACTATTTCAGGGAAATTACAGGACAGGGTCAATGGGTGGATGTCTCCATCCAGCAGGGCCTGATTTACCTGACCCTGCAGGCCCCTTTAATGTGGGACCTGAATCGAATCAACATGACTCGCTCCGGATCACTCGCCCGATTCGTGCGACGGGAACCGGATGGAACGGTCAAAGTGGTAACGGGTCATACCAAATTTCCCACGAAAGATGGCTATGTAGAAATCAGCCTGGCTGGAGGCCCAGTCTATGGTTCCTCAACAAGATCCCTGTTTGAACTGATGGCGGAAACGGAAGAGATTCCCGAAGAGCTCAAAGATAAGGAGTGGGAAGCCATGAGTATGGCCACGGTCACCCAGGAGGAATTGGATAGTCTTGCTGATTTTACCAGTAAGTATTGTGCGAAGCAGAACACCATGGAGTTGTACGAAGAGACGGTAAAACGACGAATCATGCTGGCGCCCCAGAGTACGACAGAGCAGCTGTTGTTAAATCCGCAGCTCAATGCCCGTAAGTTCTGGGTGGAGGTGGAGCATCCGGAACTGGGAACGACCATTACCTATCCAGGCCCCTGGACCCGATTTTCCGAAACCCCCCTGGTATTTAACCGTCGCGCACCGCTGATCGGCGAACACAATGCCGAGATTTACGGAAGTGAAATGGGCATGTCGGAAGAACAACTTATGACCCTTAAAAGCAACGGAGTGATTTAAAAGCTTACTAAAAAAAAGTCAAACCACAATTGGAGTAACAAAATGATTAAACAGCCATTTGAAGGTGTAAACATTGTCGATTTTGGTTGGATCGGTGTCGGCCCCTTGGCTTCTGAATTCCTTGCCAATATGGGCGCAACCGTGGTTCGTGTTGAGTCACCCTCACGGCCGGATCCGATGCGCATGGCACCACCGTTCAAGGATGGGGAGATGGGCATCAATCGCAGTGGTTTTTATGCACAAAATAACGCCAACAAGTATGGCGTCAGCCTGGACCTGTACAAGCCCAACGCAAAAGTGATTCTCAAGCGGCTCATCAACTGGGCGGACGTGGTGACGTCCGGCTTCAGCCCCGGCGCCATGGAAAAATGGGGCTTGAGTTACAATGAGCTGCGTGCCATCAAAGAGGATATCGTTGTCATGGCAACCTGTATGCAGGGGCAGACCGGGCCCCACAGCAAATACCGCGGTTTCGGCAACACCCTGGCGGCCGTTTCCGGATTTTACTATATCACCGGCTGGCCGGACGGTAACCCGGGAGAGTTGTTCGGTGCTTATACGGATATCCCCAACTCTTTTTACACAGCCGTCTCATTGATGGCGGCGCTTGACTACCATCGCCGCACCGGCGAAGGGCAGTACATCGACCAGTCCCAATTTGAGGGGTCACTGCAACTGCTGGCGCCGGAGATACTGTACTGGACGGCCAACGGCCGGATCACGGAACGGAGAGGCAACCGCGATTCCATTGCGGTCCCGCACGGAACCTTTCCCTGCCAGGGGACCGACCGGTGGGTAGCCATTGCCGTTTCCACGGACGAGGAGTGGCGCGCCTTCTGTGAGGTCATCGGTGCGCCCCCTTGGACAAAAGACGCGAACTTCTCAACCCCTGAGCTGAGGCGGATTAATGAGGACGCGCTTGAAGAACGGATCTCCGAGTGGACACGGAATTACACACCGCAGGAAGTCATGGATAAGATGCAGGAGAAAGGGGTAGCAGCCGGAGTTGTGCAGACGGCAGAGGAACTGTTCAGCGATCCGCAACTACAGGCGCGTGGTCATTTTGTACCACTGGAGCACACGGAGATGGGGGAGCACATGTACCAGTCAGCGCCCTTCCTGCTGAATAAAACGCCGAATGCATTCAACAGGGCCGCGCCCTGCATCGGTGAGCATAACGAGTATGTTTTTAAAGAGTTGCTCGGATTCAGCAATGACGAACTGGCGGATCTGATTGCCGACGGGACCATTGAATATGAATAAGGTTCGGCAAAAAAATTAGTCAAGTGTTTCCTATCGGCGAAAAGGAAACACGTTGGTAACACGTTCTATCTGCAAAATGTCCATTTTGCCGTAAGGATTTTTGAAGATAGATTATGTGAAGTTTTTTTTTAACGATCCTTAACCGGACTCAATTTACTATAGACGATAAATATATTTCATAAACAGTGGGAGGATAAGCCTTGAAAACAGAACATGAAGACAGACTGAACAGGTTGCTTGACGCCAACGGGGAAGAATCCCGGGCCGAAGCCGCTCGGAAATGGAAGGAAAGCGGCAAAATGATCATCGGCACGACAGACGCCAACGTTCCCGAGGAGGTGATTTACGCCGCCGGAATGCTGCCGTGGCGCCTGACCGGCACCCGGGATCAGGATCTTTCCCTGGCCCACAGCTATCACGCGGACGGTACCGACGTCTACAGCAACCATTTGCTGCAATCCTTGATCATGGGGGAGTTCGATTTTCTGGACGGCGTGGTGATTAGCTGTGAAGACGATGATATCCGGCGTTTGTGGGACAGCTGGAAGTATATCGATAAAACCCCGTTCGTGTACCAGATGTATGCGCCGCATACCAATACCCCGCCGGTTCGCAACGCATACGGCGAGGCGGCCACCAACCTGAAGCTGGCACTCGAGCAGATGTCGGGAGTAACCGTTACCGATGAGGCTTTAACGAATGCCATTCAGGTTTACAACCGGTGGCGAACGCTGCTGGAGCATCTCTATACGTTGAGGAAGCGGGACCGTCCGCCGCTGACCGGCACGGAATACCTGAAGCTGGTGACTGCATCGTTCGTCATGCCCAAGGATGAGTTCAACTCAGAGCTGGAAGCGCTGATGCCTTACCTGGAGGAGCGGGAAGCCCCTGTCAAGGCAACGCAGCCCAGGCTGCTGGTCTGCAGCGATAAACTGGACAATCCGGAGTACCTGGAATTCGTTGAAAGCCTGGGCAGCCTGATCGCCATGGATGACCTGGATACGGGGAGCCGTTATTTCTGGAAGACCACCGCTGAAACCGGGGATCCGATTTCCGCCCTGGCGGATCGATATTTGACGCGACCGCCCTGCCCGCACATCATGGACTGGCCGCAGTATGTTCAGCAGGTCAAAAAATGGGTCAAGGACTATGAAATCGCCGGGGTGGTCAACTTTCCGCACTTGTTCGGCTATATCCGTCAGATCATTACACCCTATTTGACGGAGCAGCTGAACAAGGCGGATATTCCGATCATGAGCCTGATCATAGACTATCCTTTGGCCAATGTTGGTCAGATGAGAACCCGGATCGAGGCCTTTTTGGAAGTATTGGAAAGCAGAAAACCGGCCAGTCAAACGATGAAACAATAACCTTGGGGGAATATCATGAATTATTTGGAAATATATGCAGCGATCCTGAACGACCGGGTGAAAATGATAAAAGAGCACCCGAACGCCAAGCAGTACAAGAGTAATGCCTTGTTGTATGAAATGTTAAGCGAGAATGCGACCAGTCAGCTGAAAGCGGTGCAGGACGGTGGACTGTTTGCCTTCAGCCACGGACTGGACGATATCCTGGTTCCCATGGGATTTACCTGTTTCAGTATTGTCGGCGCTGCCGATCGGGTCGGTTTCAACTCCGATGCCTACTACCGGCTGATACGCGGGGCCGGGTACCCGACGACCATCTGCGATCGGTTTCAAATGGGCATGGGCATTGTGCTCAGCGGCCATATTCCCAGGCCGCATCTGGTCGCCCCCGGTCAGGCCTGCGACGTGGAAACCTGGTTGAATATCGCAACGGCGCACATTATGGAGGTGCCATACTATTTTCTTGACTTCCGGCATCGGACGAATATTTCCATGGACCACTTGATGGACCAGATCCATGAATTGATCGATCGCATTGAAAAGGAAATACCCGGTGCCAAATTCAACAAGGATATGTTCCTGGAGAGGCGCAAAAAGACCCAAGAAGCCCAGGTAATTTTCCATAAAATCGGTCAAATGCTGAAGGCCAAACCCTGTCCCGTATCCGCCAAGGACGCCTTCAGGATCGTTCCCCCCTGGATTGCCAAGATACATCCCAGGGGTCTGGAATATGTCAGGGAACTTCATGATGAGATCAAGGATCGGGTGGACCGGGGATTTTCGCCCAACCCGGATGAGAAACTGAGAATCATGTGGGCGGTGTCCGGGCCGTTTTTTGGGAGTCTCTTCAAGGTGCTGGAAAAGCACAAAGCCTC
This sequence comes from Deltaproteobacteria bacterium, assembly GCA_016928025.1. GTDB lineage: Bacteria > Desulfobacterota > Syntrophia > Syntrophales > JAFGHS01 > JAFGHS01. The sequence goes on along the minus strand of JAFGLN010000007.1, from coordinate 2,643 downwards.
CATGCCCATCTTCATGTGGAGTCACGTCCCCGAACAATTCGGTCTGGTACCGAAGTGCTTTTACGATGTCGGAGAGTTTCTCGGCCGGGAACCAACGGACCTGGAAGAGATGACCTCCTCGCTGCTCAGTACCTGGACGGGACCGGTTACCGAATGGGTGGATGAAATCGAGATGCACTGCAGAGAACTGGATATCGATGGGGTGGTCTACTACCAGTTGTCCGGGTGCCCGACCAACCTGCCGGCGGCAAGGCAGATATCGGACAGGCTGGAGGAGGAGCTGGATATCCCTTTGCTTCCACTGCAGGGATGGATGGTGGACAAGGAGATGTACAACAAGTCGGACAGCGAAGACCGGCTGGACGCGTTCCTGACCATGTGCCTGCAACGGAAAAAGGTGCGAGAGGGGAGCCGGTGAGTAAACCGATTATCTGCGGCATGGACGCCGGGTTGATGACGCTGAAGATCGTCCTGCTGAACAAGGCCGAAATCATCCATACCGCAGTCATGCCCATTGAAACGAACACCACCGCTGAAATTGCCGAGGTGGCGCTGAATGAGTCACTGGCCGCCAACGGCTTCACGCAGGACGATCTGTGCGGGATCTTTGTGACCGGAGTGGGGGCGTCTGAAATACACTTCGCCTCCAGGATTCTGCCGGAAGCCTCCTGCCTGGCAACCGGTGTGAACAGGCTCAGGCCGGTTTTCGACGGCATCATCCTGGACGTAGGAGCCCATAAAGCCATTGCCGTCCAGTGCAAAAAAGGAATTCCCTACAAGGTTGCTTACAGCGACCGGTGCGCCTCCGGCAGCGGGCTCTACCTTGAAATGGTGGCGCAACTCCTGGGAATGGATATCACCGAGATCGGTGCGCTTTCCCTGAAATCAACCGAAACGATTTCGTTGCAGAGCAGCTGCGCCATATATGCCGAAAGTGAAATTATCTCGCTCATGCATAACAGGAAACGACCGGAAGATATACTGAAAGGGGTTTACAAGGGACTCGCGGCGCGGGCATTTTCGTTGATGATCCGCGCCGGCTATATTCAGGGAAAATCGCAGGTGGCAGCCATCGGGGGTACGGCCCACAATATCGGTATGCTCAAGGCGCTGGAGGAACGGATTGGCGGGGAGATCTGGGTGCCGGAAAATCCAGATAATCTGGGAGCGATAGGCGCCGCTTTAATGGGCACAGGGGAATAAATTTGAGGACAATATATACAGCCGGGATTGACATCGGGTCGTCGAGTGCCAAAGCGGTCATTCTGCGGGATAAAGAGATGGTGGCATGGCACGTCCAACAGACCGGACCGGACAGCATGGAATCCGCCCGCAGCATATTTGACGTGGTTCTGTCCGAGAGCGGACTTTCTGCGGGATCGATCGGACATATTATCGCCACCGGGTACGGAAGGATCAACGTCCCCTTTGCGGACGGCCATGTCACCGAAATATCCTGCCATGCCAAAGGGGCCAATTTTGTCCTGCCGTCTGTCCGTTGCATATTGGATATCGGTGGACAGGATTCAAAAGCGATTCGATGCGACGGAAAAGGCCGGGTGACCAATTTTGCCATGAACGATAAATGCGCCGCAGGCACCGGTCGACACCTGGACCGGGTCGCAACGGCTTTGAAGACACCGGTTGAAAAAGTCGGCCCGCTTTCCATGAACATTGTGGAGCAGGCTGCGAAGATCAACAGCACCTGCACGGTGTTCGCACAGGTCGATGTGATCCGCCTGGTGAGAAAGGGGGTTCATCTGAATGACATTCTGGCCGGGACCTGCGACGCCATTGCCAGCAGAATTGTCGAACTGGTGGATCGGATCGGCCTGGAAGCGGATTTTATGATGACCGGCGGCGTGGCCAAGAATATCGGCGTGGTCAACCGTCTGGAGGAGAAGCTTGGGGTGAAGCCGCATATCCCGGAGGAGCCCCAGATCATCGGAGCTTTGGGAGCCGCAATTTTAGCTCTCGAAAAAGCCTTAGAATAGAATATGGGGTCAGGCTTGCGCCAGACTCGCAAGCCTGACCCCAATAACAACCAACAGGAGGGGAGTATGACGACTGCAACCACGGAAGCAGGTATTATCAGTGAAACCCGGGTGCCGCTGCGCACCAAACTTGGGTACGGCTTTGGAGACATGGGAAACTCCCTGATCCTCAATCTGAAATCGATATACATGCTGTACTTCTGGACCGATGTATTCGGAATTTCGGCTGCCGTGGCCGGGACCATTTTCCTGTTTGTGCGGATCTGGGACGGGATCAATGACCCGATGATGGGCTATATCGCTGATCATACCCGATCCCGCTGGGGACGGTACCGCCCTTATCTTTTCTTCGGGGCGTTGCCGCTGGGTATAGTCGCTGTCTTGACCTTTACCGTCCCGGAGATGTCAAATGCCGGTAAAATCGCCTGGGCGGCCGCCACCTACACGATTCTGGGAATGGCGGCCACTGTAACCGGTGTCCCTTATAATGCAATGTTCAAGTAAGCCGCTACCGCGGCAGCCACGGCACAGTCATCCCTTATCATAAAACTTCTAAATAAAGCCATCATATCCGCTTGCGGCAACACCTCTGCCTTTGTAGAACCCTTTCTTGGGGAAGCAGCAAGCTTCCGTTTACTTCATCCCCCTT
>JAFGLN010000094.1 GCA_016928025.1 Deltaproteobacteria bacterium | reverse complement strand
GGTAGCTCAGTCGGTAGAGCATCGGACTGAAAATCCGAGTGTCGGCAGTTCAATTCTGCCCTGACCCACCATTAAAATCAAGGGGTTATCTCTTCATGGGTTAACCCCTTGTCATTTCTGTGTGAGACTCTTCTAAAATCCTAATTCACTGAAATACACACCCACCTGTCTTGCCGTAATCTAAATTGTCGGGACAAATCTATTTTGCGACAAAAGAATGTTGATAACTTCCGATACGTATCGAAACACGGCAAAATATTATCAATAAATTCGTGGCTAAAATCAATTCTTCCCTCTTACGCCCACTGCTTCCCGCTTCATTTTACCTTGTCGCCTGTTCTATTACGCCTTTCATTAATGATCAAAGTCAAAGAGGGGAATGATACCATACTGGTTCATGTCGTTTTTCACTATCCAATAAAATCCTTTGATATTAAAAGATTTAAGAGTATCATTTTCTTTAAAATCAAGCTCGTCAACTAATTTATAACCCTACACCTCAGGAGGGTGCTATGGACTGAAGATCAAAATCCCGATTTTCAAAAGAGAGCGGGGTTTTGTGTTTTATTGATACATGGGAGGTGGACTCATGAAAAATGGCCATTTGCAGAAAAAGCATGGAGTATCTGGCACGAAAAAGCCTCTGTCGGAAAGTAAGCGGTTATCCCACCTTTCCGGCATCAAGGTTGTGAAGGAAGGGGAAATACCCGATGACATTCAGGCAAACGGCGAAATTTATGATTTATTGATTCTCCCTACATTTACATTATGTGCATGCTATCTCGGATATGCGAATTTTAAAATACTGGAAGAAGAAAAGGTTGAGATTCCCGTTGGCTTGATCTGGGACCTATTCAACTTCACGTCCGGTCTTACCCCCGGTGAACAAATAATAGATCGGCATATGATGATGATTGAGAAGGCTTTCGATTTGCTTGGCTTCCATGCGGATCTTTCAGTCAAGGATAAAGACATCGTTGTCATTGATGGAATTTCAAAGATTATGGACAGGGAGAGTGGTAAAACAAAATACATTGGATTCAATGAAAAAGGCATAAATCCAGACATTTTTTTGCAGATGTTGATGCGGGCTTTACACAAAAGCTCTTGAATGTATCCTCTTTTTGACAACAGGAATTGAGAACGGAGAAAGGAGATCATCATGGATGATCTGTTCACGCAGAAAGTGCAGGCTGTGGCTGATGACTCTCGTTTTTCTCTTCCGATCCCTAATCCTGAGTTTTGATGCATGCCCACCGCTGAGTAGTTGTAGATGTTAGCAGCGATTCCATCAGCTGCGTGATCTCGAAAAGTCTGCGTAGGTAACCTCTATTGCTGCCTTCCTGAAGGTTCCATTGGCGAGTTTAAATAAATGTGTAATATTCCAGACAGTAATCGTTATTCGGCTTAACCCGAATCGCTCAAATGTTCACGGCCTTTGAGCCGCGTCCTCAAACCGTCATCCAAAGGATAGCATGGTGGATCAGAAAGTACACGATACGGCAGAAAGGCTCTTTCGCTCGAAATATGAAGAGCTTACTGAACGAGAAAGGCATGTTGCTCATCATATAACCGAAAGAACCCCTATTACGACAAATGTCGTTCAGAACCTTTCCAAGTAATTGACTTTTGGCCAGAATATGGCCGATAAGGTCGCTTCTTTGGGGGGATCCTGGATCTTTATCTCAATATTTATGGCTGTAATGGTTATATGAATCATCCTGAATTAGTTTTTCCTGATCAATCTTAACAGTTCATTTGATCCATATCCATACATCCTGTTAAATCTTGTTTTATCTATGCTCGCTGCCATTCAAGCTCCAATTATTTTGATGTCTCAAAATCGACAAGCCTATAAGGATCGACTCAGTGCGGTACACGATTATGAAGTCAATTTAAAGGCAGAGCTTGAAATCATAGGGCTTCATGAGAAAGTTGATTCACTAAGGGAAAAGCAGTGGAGTGATCTGATTTCATTTCAACAGGAACAACTAAGACTTTTAAGACAATTACTTGAAAATCTAAAGAAAAATCAGTGAGCAACGGGTTAAAAAGCTTTCATCCCGACATCTTTGCTTTTATTTACAGAGCGGTTGTGAAGACTTGTAGGAGATTTTCTTATGAAAACCGTTTTGGGGCGGATAATTGTACTTGGATTCATTGCTGCTTTCTGCATGGACTGTGGTATCCACGGTGACTGCATAATCTCGGGGTTATAGTTCGGCAATGAATTCGGAAATATTAATTTCACGGCATCCTCTGAAATAACGGCCTGGTTCTGGAGTTTTGGGACTACTCCCGGCCGATAGCCGGCGACCGCTGGTTCGTACTCCTGGAGGTCCGGATCGCCATTCCGATTCGGCTCAACACCCTGCCGCCGGAGCTGCGAGGTCAAGCTGACAAGGTCAAGGGGGTGTTGGGGGATGAAATTATCTTCTCCCACAAAGATGAGCGCAACTTTATTTCCGCAATAGAGGCCCCAAAAATCCTCAAGCACATGCAGGATAGATTTTTAAACACGGCGCCCGGTTATTTCGGACATCCTGATTTTGCCTCCAGGTTCATCCGAGGTAAATTTGCGGAATAAGCAAGAACTGCAGCGCTGGCAGCGTTTAGATACTCGGCAGGGCGACCATTCATGACCGACACAGCCCCTCCCATCTTGCCAAGATTTTTATGTCATGCCGATTATTTGAATGAGTAGGGAAATATCGAAACTTATCATAGAGGATGAATATGGGTGGCCATTTTGATCCGGCGTCAGGAGAAAATATCGTGTTACTCACATCTGGGGGGTGTATTCCACTACCTGTTTATATTGCCCTGGCAGGATGAAGGAGTGAAAATTATCGGCAAGAAAAAATTCATAGCATGTAAATTCACCTGTTTCGTTTTCGGGTTCTCGCATAATGCTCTAATCGGGTAGCCGGGGTTTTTCTCCCCCGGCCCCCATATCAAGCGGCATGCGGATCCGCACTGGACGGTTAACAGAGATTACCGGGCCATAATGATATACAGTTGAGATATTATGGCTCCACCGGGAAACCAGGCTGTACGCGGAGAAAACAAATGTCAACCCACGGTACCTGGAGAAACCGCTCTACTCGACTCAATAATCTCCCTGAGGCATTGCCGGCATCACCGGTTCATCCTTGGGCTTATCGGCAATTATGCACTGGGTCGTCAGCATGAGGGACGCGACGGAGGCCGCGTTCTGCAGGGCAAAACGGGTCACCTTGGTCGGATCGATGACGCCGGCGGCGATCATGTCTTCATACGAATCAGTCCGAGCGTTGAATCCGTAGGCGCCCTTTTTCGCCTTGACCTTCTCCACGACGATGCTGCCTTCCATACCGGCATTATTGGCGATCATCTTGAGAGGTTCTTCTAGGGCTTTTTTCACGATCCGGACGCCGACTTCCTCGTCACCTTCCAGTTTCATCTTGTCCAGCGCGGGAAGCGCCCGTAGATACGCTACGCCGCCGCCGGGAACGATTCCTTCTTCAACGGCTGCACGGGTCGCGTTGAGGGCGTCCTCGACACGGGCCTTCTTCTCTTTCATCTCCGTCTCGGTCGCAGCGCCAACCTTGATCACCGCCACACCGCCGACCAGCTTAGCCAGCCTCTCCTGAAGTTTCTCACGGTCGTAATCGGAGGTTGTCTCCTCAACCTGGGCGCGCAGCTGCTTTACACGGCCTGCGATAGAGTCGTGGGAGCCGGCACCGTCGATGATCGTTGTATTGTCTTTGTCGATAATGATCCTCTTGGCGCGGCCGAGGTCTTCGATCTTCGTGTTCTCCAGCTTGTATCCCATCTCCTCGGAAATCATCTTGCCACCGGTGAGGATGGCAATATCTTCGAGCATAGACTTTCTTCTGTCGCCGAAGCCCGGGGCCTTGACGGCAGCCACATGGAGGGTGCCGCGGATTTTGTTGACCACGAGGGTGGCCAACGCTTCGCCTTCGATGTCCTCGGAAATGATGAGGAGAGGTTTACCCATCTTGGCGATCTGTTCCAGAATAGGGAGGAGGTCCTTCATGCTGCTGATCTTCTTTTCATTGATAAGGATGAAGCCGTCTTCGAGCTCGACTTCCATCTTCTCCGCATTCGTCACAAAATAGGGGGAGAGGTAGCCGCGGTCGAACTGCATCCCTTCGACGATCTCTAACTCGGTCTCCAACCCTTTGGCCTCTTCCACGGTGATGACGCCTTCCTTGCCGACCTTTCCCATGGCCTCTGCGATAATCGCTCCGATCGCCTCGTCATTGTTTGCGGAAATGGTTCCGACCTGGGCGATCTCCTTGTCGTTCTTGGTGGACTTGCTCATCTTCTTGAGTTCCTTCACGACCACGTCCACGGCCTTGTCGATCCCGCGCTTGACGTCCATCGGATTGCTCCCGGCAGCCACGCTTTTCGCGCCTTCGCGGAAAATCGCCTGGGCCAGGATGGTGGCGGTGGTGGTTCCGTCACCGGCCACATCGCTCGTCTTGCTGGCAACTTCCTTCACCATCTGGGCACCCATGTTCTCGAACTTGTCATACAGCTCGATCTCCTTGGCGACGGTCACGCCGTCCTTGGTGACAGTGGGCGCGCCGTAGCTCCGGTCTAAGAGCACATTCCTTCCCTTGGGACCAAGCGTGATCTTTACCGCGTCGGCCAGAGTGTTGACACCCTTGAGGATCGATTTTCTTGCGTCCTCATCGTACTTAAGTAACTTTGCCCCCATGCACGTATCCTCCCTTATATGATCAATTAATTATTTCTCTAAGATGCCAAGGATGTCATCCTCACGCATGATCAGAAGCTCGTCGCCGTCGATTTTCACTTCGGACCCCGAATACTTGCCGAAAAGGATACGATCACCCGCCTTGACATCCGGTTTGATCAGCTTGCCGTCATCAGCCGTTTTACCCTTCCCTACGGAAATGACCAACCCCTCCATGGGCTTCTCCTTGGCCGTATCCGGAATGATAATTCCTCCCTTGGTCATCGCCTCCTCTTCCAGCCGCTTCACAATCACTCTGTCCTGCAATGGTCTGATTTTCATTCTTTGGCCTCTCGTTTCATCATTCAAATATTTCTGCAAATCACCTTATGGCTTCACATCACATAGCTAACCTATTATAAGCATTTATTTTTTCATGTCAAGGTAGGCCACACAATGACAAAATTCAATTGATACATAAGATCATTCTAACCATGCACTTAGCGTGGAAAGAAATACTTTATCAGGCTGACCACAATAGGCGAATAATAGGGATTTTTGACCTATGACGACATTTCCTTTGGTCAGATCGATGACATTATCACGGGTATTCTCACCTCGACTGCATGTTCCTGATGGTCGTCGACAAGAGCAATTGTCGCATCCTGTTGCGGGACGCCGTCGACGGTCAGAGCCGCTGCACCATCAACAACCTGCCTGCGTTGAATGGCGATGTGGTAGACCGTTTCCCGATACCGGTAGTGCACCGTGAAGCCCTGCCAATCCGCCGGGAGGAGCGGTGCGAAACTAAGTTTATCCACCGTAAGCCTCAGCCCCAGGAGTGATTCCACGATCAGCCGGTACATCCAGCCGGCTGAGCCAGTATACCAGGTCCATCCGCCACGGCCGGTGTGCGGTGAGAGAGCGTAAACGTCGGCCGCGACAGTGTAGGGTTCCACTTTATATATGGCAATCGACTCAGCGGACTTCGCATGGTTTACCGGATTGATCATGGTCATCAGTTCCCAGGCGCGCCCGCTGTCGCCCAATTGAGCAAAGGCCATGGCCATCCAGATCGCCCCGTGGGTGTATTGCCCGCCGTTCTCCCGTACACCGGGGACGTATCCCTTTATATAGCCGGGATTCAAATCCGACTTGTCGAAGGGCGGGTCCAAAAGTTGGATTAGCGCGTGGTCCCGGCGGATAAGATTATGATCCGCCGCATCCATAGCCATGCGTGCACGTACGGGATCCCCTGCGCCGGAGAGAACAGACCAGCTTTGCGCAATCGAATCGATCCGGCATTCGGGGTTCTCCATAGATCCAAGCGGCGATCCGTCGTCAAAGTAAGCGCGGCGGTACCATCTGCCGTCCCAGCCATGTTGTTCGATGTTTCGTTGTATCTCGGCCGCCTCTGCCTCGCACCGTTCGGCAAAGGGCATATCGCCATGGATTCGGGCAACCTCAGTAAATTGCATCAGTACGTTATACAGGAAAAAGCCCAGCCAGACGCTTTCGCCTTTTCCCTCCGCACCTACCATGTTCATGCCGTCGTTCCAGTCGCCCGATCCCATGAGCGGCAATCCGTGCTCGCCAAAGTTGAGACCTCTCAAAATGGCTCTTGTGCAATGTTCATAAAAACTGGCCGTTTCTTGAGACCGGCCGGGCAGATCGTAATAAGAATCCTCATTCGCATTTATCGGGCGACCCTGAAGGAAGGGGATGGTCTCATCCAGCACACCATAATCTCCAGTACTCCGGACATAGCGACACAGCGCCAAGGGCAGCCAGAGGTAATCATCGGAACAGTGCGTGCGAACGCCTCGGCCGGCAGGAGGATGCCACCAATGCTGTACATCTCCCTCGGAGAACTGACGGCCCGCGGCAAGAAGGAGGTGCTCGCGAACAAGCTGCGGCTCGGTATGGATGAGTGCCATGACGTCCTGCAACTGATCGCGAAAACCGAAGGCTCCCCCGGACTGGTAATAGCCGCTCCGCGCCCACAGGCGACATGCCAGCGTCTGGTACAGGAGCCAGCCGTTGGTCAACAGGTTGAGAGACGGGTCGGGTGTTTCCACATTCACAGCGCCGAGCATATGTTGCCAGTATTGCCAGACCGCTTCGAGCTCACTGCGTGCGGCGGCAGTTCCCCGGAAACGGCGTACCAGATTGCCGGCGTCCTCGACGTTTTTTCCTACGCCGAGTCTGAAGATAATTTCACGTTCCTGCCCGGCAGCCAGTTCGAAGGATACCTGGATCGCGGCGCAGGGATCGAGGGCGGCCCCTACCCTGCCGGAAAGCCGCAACCGGGTCATCGCCGCCGGGTTCTTAAGTGTGCCGTTCCTTCCCAGGAATTCCGTGCGGTCGCCGCTGACCGTCCGGGTCGCTTCGTCCACGTCGAAAAAAGCAGTCCGGTCGGGGAACTCCGTATTGTAAGGGTTTCGCGCGAAAAGCGTACCGCTTACGGGATCAATTTCAGTGATGACATGCATCGTTGTTTTGGGCCGCAGATCGCCTAAAACCCATTCCGCATATCCGGTGACAGAAAGCCGTCGTGGTCGGCCAGATTCGTTTCTTACCTTTAATACGGTGAACTTGATGGATGCGTCCAGGGCCACATAAACCCATACCTCGGAGCGGATGCCTCGCTCGGTATGCTCAAAGACGGTATAGCCGAATCCGTGCCGGGTAACGTAAGGCGTCGTCCCACGGCTGGGCAGCGGCAGAGGAGACCAGAAATGGCCGCGCTCTTCATCGCGGAGGTAGAACGCTTCCCCGCTCGGATCACTCACGGGATCGTTATACCAGGGCGTGAGGCGAAACTCGTGGGCATTTTCGGCCCAGGTATAGGCAGCACCGCTCTCCGAGATGACGGTTCCGAAATGCGGATTTGCCAGGACATTCGCCCATGGCGCCGGCGTCACTTGATCAGGTGCGGTTGTCATGATGTACTCGCGGCCATCAGTGGTAAATCCGCCTAGTCCATTGAAATAGAGCAGATCATGACGAGGCAGGGCCGCGACTGCCGGGGGAGCCTCACGGTGGGTCCGGGTCGGTATAAGGCGCGGCATTATCGCTTCTACGACGTTTCTCCGTTTAATCTGCTCCGCCAGCATCCCCCGCGTGTCGGTGATAATAACGCGAGCAACTGTTTGGAGCAGGATACGTTCTTCGTTCGATATCTGGTCCGCGGGCCGTACGAAAATGCCGCCCGGTTGATCCGCCATATGAGCGCCGACGCCTGCGGCAATGAGCCCCATGATTTGTTCCTGAAGCTGCTGCCGGTAGCCGGCGTGATCTTCGTTCCAGATCACCAGGTCTACAGCCAGTCCTTTTAAGCTCCAGTATGTATGGGCTTGTATGAGTTGCCGCACCAGGTCGATATTGGCCGGATCTTCGATCCGCAGAAGGACGATCGGCAAATCGCCGGAAATAGCATAGCCCCAAAGACCGGATTGCCCTCGTTGGTTCTTGATAAGGATGTTCGCATCGGCACGCAGTGAAGGATTGGCATAGATCACCGAACCGGCGATGGTTCCATAGATCTGTGCATCGGCTTCCGTGGCATTGATCTGCCGCAAAAATATATCACTGTGCGTCCACGCCAGATCGAAGACCCGATCCGCGAGACGCCGGTCCTGATATTTTCCGACCAGGCTTGCCGCTGCGTCCCGGTTCTCGCCGACGCCGGTGACGATATTGACTGTCGCCGTTTCTTCTGAATTGAGCGTGATTCGATAACGGATCGAGCAGATCGGGTCCAGCACGGAACCCTCACTGTCGGAGAGTGTCGACGCATCACTCATGGCTTGCGGGCAGACCAGTGTATTTCCGCGGCCGATGAACCGCAGACGGTCTGTTTCATAGGAGACGTCTCCGATGTCCGCACCGTGCACGGCCATCAAATGAAGCATCCAGGGCGTATGCTCGCCCTGGGACCGGGGCCGGCGCGTGCAGAGAATCGCCCGTTGACGGCGGAGGATCTCGGTCTGAACGAAGAGATTGCTGAACGCCGGATGTAGCGCATCCGAGGCCGGTGTAGCCAGGACAACCTCCGCATAACTCGTGACATCAATAGCTCGGCGTTTTCCGGAACGGTTGATGATGGTAATGCGGCGTAACTCGATGTCATCCTCGGGCGATACGGTTATTTCCGTATGGATGTCGAGGTCGTGGCTGCGGCAACGGAACTCCGCTTTCGCTTCCGAAAAGATCGTTTCATACGTATCCGCTTCTTTGAGTGCCGGCTGGTAGGCCGTTGACCAGAATTCACCGGTTGCCACGTCACGGATGTAACAGAACGTGCCCCAATGATCGCAGGTGCTGTCTTCGCGCCAGCGGGTGACGGCCATGTCCCTCCAACGGCTGTAACCGCCTCCCGCATTCGTGATCATGACGTGGTATCTTCCGTTTGACAGCAGGTGCACTTCCGGTTTTGGCGTCTGAGGGCTTCCGAACACGCGTATCGGCGGTTCCGCGCCCATGAATTCTTCATGGCTGTCGGAAAGCTCGGCAGTGTGCGCGTAGAACGCCGACGCCTTGGGGATCCGCTCCTGGAGCAACAGCATGGTCGCCTGGAACATGGGTTCCGACTCAAATCGCTTCTGCATCGGACGGTTCAAAAGTACATAGGCCAGGGAGAGGAAGCTCATCCCCTGATGATGCGTCATGAAGGATCGGACCACGGCGCTTGATTGTCCGCGCGGCAGGCGCGTCGGCGTATAGTCGACGGCCTCGTAGAAACCATATGGTCCCATAACGCCTTCAGAAACAAGACGTGCGATATTTTGGCAGGCCTCTTCGGGCGCTACCGTCAGAGCCAGCGCCGTGGCATAGGGCGCAATAACCAGATCCATGGCAAGCCCGCGTTTGAGACCCAAACCGGGTACCCCAAAGGCTCGGTACTGGTAGTTGAGATGAATGTCAATGGCGTTGTAGCCGGATTCCGAGCTGCCCCAGGGCACCCCGCGTTTCCTCCCATACTCGATTTGCCGGGCTACCGCCGCTTTGCAGGTCTGGTCGAGGAGGGTATTTTCGTACGTCGGCATCACCAGGAGCGGCATAAGGTATTCGAACATCGAACCGCTCCATGAAAGAAGGATCTGTTCTCCACCGGCCATGGTCAACAAACGCCCCAGGGCGAACCAGCTCTGCTGCGGCAGTTGTCCCTGTGCAATGGCTATGAAACTGCAAAAGCGTGCTTCCGAAGCCAGCAGATCATAGTAACTGGGGTCCCGCCGTCGTTCACCCACGTTGTACCCGATAGCCAGAAGATTCCGTGGCTCGTCGAACAGAAACTTGTATTCCATATGTGCAAAGTCATCGATTTGCCGCACCAATCCTTCGATAGCCCGGATCCTCTCGCCGGCGCGCCGGCTTGCCTCCATAACGAGCTGACGCCATTCGCCTGAAGATACGTTCACTGCTGACTCGTCATGGTTTGGGCGCCCTTCGCCGGCCTGCATGAGTTCCGCCTCAAGGTTGGCTAATTGGCGCAGCGTCGGGATTCTATTGAGATTAAGCATTTCGTAAAGCGGGTCCGGTGATGCCGGCAATGTTGTCCAGGCCGCAAGATACTTGAGCTCACTTTCGGCAGCCCGGCATTGTCCGACCAGGGCATTGGCCCACCACTGCTCCTGGCTCTCGGGATCCGCATCAGTGCCATGCAGTTCGGTAAGCACTTCAACTGAAGACGCGGCCAACTGATCAAGGCATGACTGCACCTCCGAGAGCGTTGTGGGCGGGGATGCTATTGTGGGCTTCAGTATTTTTTTCAATTGTTCGATTTGATCCGAAGCAGTTATGCCATCCATGTCCGCGATGACACGGACGGTATCGCTTATTCCTTCAAATACCCGCGATCCCAGAATCGGGGCGTCGGGCAGTGCGAGCAGCCCCTGACGCAATGTCAGCAGATGGCCAGCAAGGTTTCCGCTGTCCACGGTCGAAATATAGGCAGGTTGCAGTATTTGCAGCGATTGCGTGTCGTACCAGTTGTAGAAGTGGCCTCGATAACGTTCCAGTGTCTCCATCGTATGGAAGGCATTTGCCATTCGCTCGATGAGTTGTTCCGTTGTAATGTAGCCGAAGTCATAGGCGGACAAATTAGCGAGAAGGGAGAGGCCTATGTTGGTCGGCGACGTGCGATGCGCTATGACGGGAGCGGGATGCTCCTGAAAATTGTCGGGGGGCAGCCAATGATCAGCGGGGCCGACGAAAGTTTCAAAAAACGCCCAGATCTTTCGGGAAAGCTTCCGGAGAAGAATGGTCTGGTCAGCCGTCAGTCTTGCTTCGCGACGCGCAATGGGCCGGCTGATCCACCAGGCGACCGCAGGAGAAATTAACCATAAGCACAGTATGGGCCAGGCTACTGATAGTGATAGGGGGCGAAAAAGTGTCAGATCAATTACTACGGCAACGGTAAGGACCGGGGCGATCCACATGGACCGGTAAAAAGACCCGAGGTCTGTACGGTCATTGCCCGAGTTTACGTCCGATGCACTCCATTCGAGAAGCCGCCTGTGGGTGATCAGCATCCGCCATCCCGTGCGCGCTATCGCATCGACACTGAAATACGCCTCGTAGGGAAGACAGACAAGCGTAAACACCCCTTGGGCGAATTGCCGGCCTGCGGAGCGCAGATTGGCATTTATGTGCTGACTCAGAAGCGCATCGTCCGGCTTATGAAGCATTTGCAGAAGAGAGGCGATCAGAGAAGGGATCAGGATGATTCCGAGCACCGACAGGGTCCAGAACCAGGCGGCAGACAATACTAGCCAGCCCGAGAGCAATAGGAGCGTCAAGGCCGCCGGTACGAGACTGCGTCGCAGGTTGTCGAAAATCTTCCATTGAGACAGCCAAGAGAGCGGATTTTCTTGAAGACGCGCATCGGGGCCGGGAATACTCGACCGCAGCCAGCGCAGGAGCTGCCAATCGCCGCGAATCCAGCGATACCGGCGATTCACGTCTTCATTGTACCGAGACGGATGCTCCTCATAGAGCATGACATCGCTCAACAACCCCGACCGCACATAACATCCTTCCAGAAGATCGTGGCTCAATATCCGGTTCTCAGGGAAACGACCTTTGAGTGTTTGTTCGAAGGCATCCACCTCGTAAATGCCCTTGCCGATGAACGACCCTTCGCCAAACAGGTCCTGATAAACATCGGATACGACACGCGTATAGGGATCAATGCCGGATTCGCCTCCGTACATGGCCGCATACCGCGACCGGTTCATGCCGGGTACGCTAACCGCGACCTGGGGTTGAAGGATGCCGTATCCCTCGCTGATGCGCTGTTTGTTTTCATCGTATCGTGCCCGATTCAGGGGGTGCGCCATGGCGCCGACAAACTGCCACGCCGCATCGCGGGGGAGTTGCGTATCCGTATCCAGGGTGATCACATATTTCACATTCGATAAGACCGACGTGTCGCCAATGACAAGGGAAAATTGATCCCCCGCAAATTCTGCGCCGCACAGGAGTGCATTCAAATCAGCGAGTTTCCCCCTTTTACGCTCGTAACCCATCCATATTCGCTCCTCCGGATTCCATCGACGCGGACGATGGAAGAGGAAGAAGGCATCGCGCCGGGAATAGCCGTACTTCGTATTCAGATCTTCAATACCCTGTCTGACATGTTGCAGCAGCTCTTCGTCATCGGGGAGCGCTTCTTCCTGTGCATCCCGAAAATCGGTCAACAGGCCGAAGTGCAGGTTGGCATCCTGATTTGCCAGGAACCGCACTTCCAGTGCCTCGATCAGATTCTCTATGTTCTGCTTGCTCGTCAGCATCGTCGGAACCACGATCAGCGTGCGGAGTTCGGTCGGGATCCCTTTAGAAAAGTCCATCCGCGGCAACAGATGCGGTGTTGCCAGTAATGTCGCAAGCCAATTCACCAGGGCAACGGCAAGCTGACTTACACTGAGAATGTTTAGCACTATGATCAGAGCCATCGCCCATCCCGGCAAGGTACCGATATGACCCTTCGCCAGAACCCCCCCGGCGAAGATCGTCGTCAGTCCTGTGATTGTCCCTAGATAGACGAGCAAAGGAAACCGCCGGCTCAACCTCTGGAAGCGCTCAGATGGAGAATAGCGGACTTCCAGCGACTGTTCGAGTTGGGACATTCCTTTGTCGATCAGGTAAAAGCCGACATGCGCCTCACGATGATCACCGCTGTTTGCGTCCGCCCCCTCCTGCGCCAGACTGATCGCCGTGTGCGCCACTTCACTCTCGGAAAACCGGCACTGTCTCGCTATCTTTTCCACGATATGACGGTAGCGGTCGCGGGTGGAAAAATCCATTTTACTATAGACATCACCGGGGTCCATGCGCAGCACCTGGTCGACACCGCTCATCGTCTCGACGAACTCTTTCCAGTCCATCGCGCCCAGAAATCGCAGGCTGCCGATGCTGTTGCTCATGGATACCTGATCGGCTGCCTGTTGTTGGTTCTCGGCCTGCACCAGTTGCTGGATCGTCTGGCCGCACTCGGACAACCGCTGCTCAAGCCAGGTAAGCGGCAAGGATAGAGCAGCACCCTGTCCCTGCAGGCGGCGCGTCATTTCTGCGATAAAAGAGCTAACGAGCGGCGGATTCGAACGCGCCATGTCGGCGATGACCAGAATCAAACTCTTCGGGTCCTTAACGGCGCTTTCCGTCATCTGGTCTGCCCAGTAATCGGCCAGATTCCGGTCGATTCTATCCGTTGCGATCCGGGCGGCAACACGTCGGAGATTTTCAATGAGGGCGAGGCGCAGCATGATAGGAATGGCCCACAATTCACCCAGCTTCAGGGCGGTGACGCTCTGGTACGCTGCGATAAATCGGCTGAGAGATTCCGGATCGACGCGCCCGTCGCCATGGGAGATGATCTCCAGCGCAATGTCATAGACCCGTGGCAGAGAAGCCGAAGGACCATTCATCAGACGAGGGAGCTCCCGGCTGTACCCTTTCGGCAAATGTCTCCTGGCGGTGCGTATCTGCTCCTCAATCAGATAGAAGTTGTCGAGCAGCCATTCCCCGGCAGGCGTAATCCGGCGGTTCGCTTTCACCGCCTCCGTCAGCAAATATTGAACGCCGATCAGGAGGTCTTCATTGTCAGCGAGGCGTGTCAGAAGGCGATCCGGCAGGTGTCCCGGGCTTAACGTGTGTGAGCCTGCGAGCGTTTTGCCATGCTGTTCCATTTGTTCGGCGCTGAATAACTCCGCTCTGAGCGGCGGCTCGAAACAGGCAAGCTTTTGTTCTAAACCCTTTCTACGAAGAGACGCCCACATATGGGGCAGAATTCCGGAAATACTGTTGCTTTTCAACTTCACTTTCAAACCCTTCTTTGAGGTAAAAAGACACTGCTCAGGTAATACTGTCTTGGTTGATCGACGCTGATAACATTTGTCTAAGCTCCTCCCCCTGCACGACTTCTTTTTCCGCCAGGAGATGGGCAAGGCTATCCAAGACTTTCCTGCGCTCAGATAGAATCTTACGCACCCTCTAATGGGCTTGTTCCATCACGCTAGAGATTTCCTGATCGATCTTGGTTGCTATTGATTCGCTGTAGGTTTTATTGGGTGCATAGTTTTCCGGGATGAACATCGGCTGACGGGTTGACTCATAAGTCACCAGTCCCAGACGATCGCTCATT
The DNA here is from genome assembly GCA_016928025.1 of Deltaproteobacteria bacterium. GTDB lineage: Bacteria > Desulfobacterota > Syntrophia > Syntrophales > JAFGHS01 > JAFGHS01. Next base: position 18,455 of record JAFGLN010000094.1, on the reverse strand, counting down.
CCATATTCTGCCACCATGGACCCGGCAATGGCTGTGGCCCGCTGTAAATCGTTTTGCGCCCCCGTGGATATTTCTCCAAAAACCAGCTCCTCCGCTACCCTTCCCCCTAAAAGGACGGCCAACCGGTCCAGCAGTTCGGGGCGCGTCATCAAATAGCGATCCTCCGTAGGCTGCTGCTGGGTATATCCGAGAGCCGCAAGCCCGCGGGGAATAATGGATATTTTGTGCACCGGGTCTGCATGCTCGACAGATTCGGCCACGACCGTTTCCCTGTCTTTCCGGGCCGATGATCAATTTTTTCACGTTTCCGGCAACGAGGTTCTGTTTGAATTGGCTGTAGGGAATCGTTTCCACCTTTGTAGAAAAAAAGTATTGTTGCAAATAGAAAATTAACAAACAGGTAATCATAAAATACCAGATGCTGAAATGCGCCTTGGGGGGCAAGGCATCCTTCTTTTTTTGAACGTTCCCGGAAGCGAATGGCTTACGCAACCTTTCCTTTATATCTTCCAGTGGTGTTTCCCCCCCTTGACCGCCATATTTATCTCCCTCATAAGTCGTTTTTTAATTCTGAACTTGGTCCGATCGGCCTTACCATAATAACTGTTCTGTTAGTTCGAGGTGTTTACATTAACATGAAAACTATCATATCACACAAATATCTATGTTATTTGTAAAAAAGGCTACTTTCACTCCGAAGGTGGCCTTTTCCGGGCTTTTTCAACTGCAAAGATTTCGATCCGTAATGCTCATTTATTGCAACTGACTTTCACTCACCTGATTGAGGAGAAGCCACGATCAGTTTTTTATTAAAAGAAAAAGTCGCTTTGATTAATGGGGCCAGCCGGGGAGCATACAATATAGAGATGATTGTGGCGAAAAAATTCGAGGCGTCGCTGGACCTGGTGGAACTGAATAGGCGAATGAAGGATTTCTATGACATCTGGATGCTGAGCCGCGCGTATCAGTTTCACGGATCGACGCTTCAGGAGGCTATCGTTGCCACGTGCCAGCGGAGGACAAGGCCTCTGAGTCCCCAAGCACCGGTCTTTTCCAAGGAATTTGCCGAGAGATCCGACAAACAAGCGCAATGGAAGACTTTTCAAAAGAAAATTCAGCTTCCGGACATACCGGAAGATTTTTCGACGATCATGAACGATTTTGGAAGATTCCTACATCCGTTGACTGAGGTGCTTGAAAGACATAGATGCTTTAAAAAGAAGTGGATCGTTGAAGGCCCCTGGCGACCAACAACTTAAAAAAACGTCCCCTGCCTGGCCTGACCAGGTGCTTACAGCGAATTCCTGTGTGAGAATCGGTGTGAGAAAAATTGTCCAAAATCTGCTAAATCTACCCAAAATATGAAAAAATCAGAAAGATAAAAACGCTATAATTTTAATTAATTACAATATTATCAGGAGGTTGTGGAACCCAGGGGGCATGCCTGAAAATCCGAGTGTCGGCAGTTCAATTCTGCCCTGACCCACCATTCAAAAATCAAGGGGTTAGCGAGATGATCGCTAGCCCCTTTTTCTTCACTGATACCCTATTGATACCCTGTTTTCATTTCTGTATTGATTTCTTGTCAGGGCATAAGATCCTGAACCTGATCCGGATCAATGAGAATATTGCGCCATTCATTAATCACCTCCCCGAGCGGCGAGCGGGTGAAAGAAACAAAAGACCTGGGATTACCGCCGGGTCTTCTTATTCCCCTTTGCCAGTCCGGCAGCCCCAGTTCAGTAAGACGGTAAAAGCGATTGGGCTTAAGCGGACTGTTTTGTTCTTCGGGAACGGTTAGTGTTTTCCATGTCTGATAATGCCGGCGCCCCAATTGTTTGGTTATCCTGCCTTCCCGGGTATGATGTCCTAAATACCAGTCTTCACCGTCGGCATTCGATACCCTGTAGTTAAACATATAGATATCAAGAAAAGTATCGTCCGATTCGTCATAATCCGGTTCGTCGCCGGTATATTTCGGCGGGAGATGCAAATATTTGAATTGTTGAACAGGGACATCTTTCAAGAGGTCAAATTGAGGTTCCTCGTTGACCATCACGCACTCCAGTTCGTTAAAACCAGAATTGTTTCCCGTGGCTGACCCCCATAATCCAGGATTATGGATGGTTGCCTTCAGACATAGCTCGGCATTTTCAAAAGCGAGTTCGCTCACTCTCATGAACCGGTCATAGGAATCATATGTCCACATCTTGATGGGGGGAAGGCCTCTCCAGGATCGGAAACGGACAAGGCCCGGTAATTGCTTCGCCTCCGGTACATGCTGCGAAAAATACCATTTTTCACCATCTTCAATGGAGATATTTTTCGGATAATTAAAAAAATGAATGAAACGGATAAGTCCGCGCCCCTGTTGAATTTCAAAACGCGACATGATAACCTCCTCCTATGACAAATATGATCTTCCCCCGAAAAAGTGGTCCGGAGGATGTTTTCGATTGTCTCTCCTGTCAGATATTTCCATACAAGTAGCAAGCAACGAAATGCTGAGGCGATTTTTCGTTAAGCGATGGGTCCGCTTCCGTGCAAGCCTTAAATGCATTTGGACATCTTGGGGCAAAACGGCATCCCGGCCTGGGATCGATCGGGGAGCTGACTTCACCTGTTAAGATATCCAGGTGTTTATCCCGATAATCCAGAGCAGGGATGGGGATCGCTTTCAGCAATGCCTTGGTGTAAGGATGTAAAGGCTTTTCGAAAAGCTCATCGGAAGGGGCCTTTTCCACGATCTGCCCTAAATACATCACGGCGATTTCGGTTGATATATGCTTAACCACAGACAAATCATGCGTGATAAACAGGTAGGTCAAATTCATTGTCTCCTGCAAATCCATCATCAGGTTCAATATCTGCGCCTGAATGGATACATCCAGGGCCGAAACCGGTTCATCACAGATGATGAATTGGGGATCAAGAGAAAGCGCGCGGGCGATACCGATGCGCTGGCGGCGTCCACCGTCCATTTCATGCGGATAGGAATTTTCAAATCGCTCCGCCAGTCCGACGATCTCCATAAGCTCTCTGACCCTTAAATCGATTTCATTGCTTGTTCTGCAAATCTTATGGACTCTCAACGGTTCGGAAATGGTCTGATAGACAGTTTTTCTGGGATTCAGCGACGAATAGGGATCCTGGAAGATGATTTGCATCTGCTTTCTCATCTCATGCATCTGTTTTTCATTCATTTCAAACAGGTTCTTTCCTTCAAACAGGACTTCCCCTGAGGTAGGGGGCAATAATCGCAGAATGGTCCTGCCCAGAGTGGATTTTCCACATCCGGATTCACCGACAATGCCAAGGGTTTTTCCTTTTTTGACACTCAGATTGACGTTATCAACCGCATGTAATGTACCATAAGGCGTATCGAAATATTTCTTAAGATTTTTACATTCCAACAAGATCATACTCATACATCATTTCTCCCACGTAAATCCCCGTTCCGGTATAAAACGCATTTAATACGATGGGAGCCGTTTTTCGCCTCAGGGATAACACCTTCCCTGCATCTTTCCGTGCATTTCGGACATCGCGGATGAAATTTACATCCCTCCGGAAGATCGGTCGGGTCCGGCATCAGGCCTTCAATGGGGTTCAATCTGTTACTCTTAACGGTTAAATTGGGAATAGATCCAAACAGCCCATCAGTATAAGGATGGTGTTTATTCTCCGGTTTAAAAACATCTTCCAGTGTGCCGTATTCGACGATCTCTCCCGCATACATGATGGCGACCGAATCGCAAATGCTTGCCACCACGCCGAGATCATGGGTAATCAAAAGCATGGATGAATTGATTTCTTTTTTCAGATTGCGGATCCTGTTGAGCACCTGCGCCTGGATGGTTACGTCCAGGGCCGTGGTCGGTTCATCGGCAATCAGGAGCTGAGGTCTGCAGGCGATGGCAATAGCGATCATCACCCGCTGTTTCATACCCCCACTGAACTGGAAGGGATATTCATGCATCCGTATCCTGGGAATACCCACCAGCTCTAAAATACCGGCTATTTCATCATTGATTGCTTCACCGCTCTCATATTCCTTATGAAGCTTGAGCACCTCGGCAATCTGGTTTCTCACAGAAAACACTGGATTCAAGCTGGTCATGGGGTCCTGAAATATCATGGAGACCCGATTACCTCTGATTTTTCTCATACGTTCTTCAGAGGTCTTGAGAATATCCATCCCATCCAGAATGATCGATCCGTTTTTTATTTTACCGGTATATCGTGGGAGGAGCTTTAAGATGGCAAGAGCCGTTGTCGTTTTTCCCGCTCCGGTTTCACCGACAAGTCCGAGGGATTCTCCGCGTTTCAGAGTGAGATCAATCCCGTTCACGGCCTGAACCACCTCTTCATCCGTTACATATTGAATTTCAAGATTTTTTATTTCTAATAATTCGTTGTTCATCGATTTTTCCCGCATCAGGCTCTTCCTTTAAGACGTGGATCCAATGCGTCTCTTAAACCATCGCCAAAAATATTAATGGACAGGGCCGTAACAGCCAGGAAAAAGGTGGTAATCAACACCGTGTGATAGGAATACCGCAAATACTGCAACCCGTCTTTCATGATCAGGCCCCATTCCGGTGTCGGAATGGGGGCTCCCAATCCCAAAAAACCCAGGGCCGCGCCCATCAGCATATTCGTGGCCGCCTCCATGGTAGCCTGAATCAGAATCAGGCCGATGACATTGGGAATGATGTGCTTAAAGATGATGCTGAGGTTACCGATCCCGATCGCCTTGGCCGCCTCAATGAATTCCTGGCCCACAACATTCAGAACCGCGGAGCGTATCACACGTGAAACTGCGGCGGTCTGGGGGATCGATATCGCAATGATCAGTTGGGGTATACCGACACCGAAACCGGCGGCGATGGCGATGGCCAAAAGGATAGCGGGGATCGTGATGATCATGTCCATAAAACGCATCAGGTAATTATCATAACGGCCCCCGATATAAGCGGCCGAGGCTCCGAAAAAAGTGGCCAAGGTCGTGGCTATGATCGTCGCGCCGAATCCCAGGAGAAAAGTAACTCTCGATCCATGAATGATCCGCGCGAAAAGATCCCGCCCTAAGGCATCGCCTCCGAAGGGATGTTCCAGACTGGGTGAAGCCAGTTTCAGAGCGGGATCCTGCCTGACAGCCATCTCATAAGGGACAATGAAATCCGCTAAGGCAACCATGAGGAGCAGCGCAATAATGACGCAAAGAGCCGCCATGACCAATTTATGTTTTCTGATGTGCCTCCAGACTTGTCTAAGCTGAGTTTCCTTCTTTCGTCTCTTCTGGCCGGCATCGGATGTTGTGGGTAGACGTGTTGAATCTGTCCTCTTCATTTTGCTTCACTCCTGCTGCGTTTTTGGGAAACAATAAACCGTGCCTTGATCATCGGGTTCACAACCCCATAGAGAATATCCACAGCGATCAGGATAACCATGAAGGTAAGAGATAACATGGGGATGGTACCCATAATCACGGGCGTATCATTTCTGTGGATCGCCTCGAGCACGAATAACCCTAAGCCGGGTATGACAAAGATGGTTTCCATAATGACCACGCCGCCCAACAAATATCCCATCGTCAAAGCCGCTATGGTTATTAATGGAAGCAGGGCGTTGGTGAACCCGTGCTTCCATACAACGGAAGCTTCTGAAGCGCCTTTGGAGCGGGCCGTGCGAATATAATCCTGCCGGATGGTATCCAGCATCGTCGTCCGGCTATATCTTAAAAAAAATGCGGAGGAATGGATCCCCATGGTCAGAGAAGGCAGGATGAAGCAAATAAAGCCTTCGCGTATGCCGCTGGCCGGCACCCAATGCAACTTGAGTGAAAATACCAATAGAAATATGGTAGCCATACAAAAGGTCGGTACCGAGGCCAGGAACATGGCGGAAGTTGAAAACAGCTTATCCATCCATGAATATTGTTTCACGGCCGACAAGACACCTAAAGGTATTCCGATCACCATGGCGATAATCACGCTTAAGACCGTAATAATGATTGTGTTCGGCCATCTGACTATGATGTCGTGAAATACAGGGCGTTCGGTATAGTATGAGGTGCCGAAATCGCCTTGGACCGCCTGATAAAGGAATGTGACATACCGAACAAGAAACGGTTTATCCAGTCCAAGTTCTTTATTATATTGGGCGACTTCCTCTTCCGTGGCTTCCACTCCCAGCTTAAACCGCCCCGGATCAACCGGCGAAAGGGATGCCAGACTGAACACGATAAAGGTAACCAGCAATAAAATGGGGATGGTCAGTAATAATCTATAAAAAATATATCGTAACAAGGGTGTCCTTCTCCAACTCTCGAACAATCAGGATTGAATGTCGTGTGGACAGCCCTGCCCCAACAGACATGGAGCAGGGCCATATAATCATTCATTTTAACTGCACATCACCTAACCTTGACGTTTCAGAAGTCTTGGATGTAAAGCTTATTCTTCCCAATACCAATCACAATACTTGGTTATCATGGTATTCGGCTCCCAGGCCATCCCCTTCATCTGTTTCGGGAGGATCATATTGGTCTTGACATAACAAATCGGCGCGTAATAGGCTTCCTCTCTAATGATTTTGGTCGCCTCTTTAAAATAGCCTACACGTTTCTCATCATTGAGCTCCGAGTTTGCCTTAGCGATTAATTTATCAATTTCCGGATTTTTATAACGGGCGTAATTTAAATACGCTCCGGTTTTGTAATACAGGTTGAAGGTCAGTACCGGATTATAGGGGATCGACTGCTGTTGAACAATGGTCATCATATACCGGCCTGTTTGCTGTGCTTGAATGAACGAACCGAGTTCCATGGGGTGCATCTTCAGGCGTATACCCACTTCCGCGAAGAACTCCTGAACGGTCGCCGCCATTCTGGGGCCGATGCTGGCGGTGGTATAGGTCAGATCCAATTTGTCGAGGTCGCTTTGTGTCAATCCGGATTCGGCGATCAGTGCTTTCGCTTTTTTAATGTCGTACTCATATTTAGGAGCCTTCTCCGTGTAACCTTCTTCATAGGGGCTCAACAACATATCACAATCGGCATATCCCTCCCCATCCAGGGCAATCTGGACGAAACGCTCCTTGTCGATACCATGATTGATTGCCTGCCGAAGCTTTTTGTTTTCCATTGGGCTTAGCTTCAGGTTCATAGCCAGAATATATGCGGCCGGTCTTTTGATTGATATGACTTTATAGCCGGATTTCTTTCTGAACATCTGTGCATCCAGACCGCTTCCGGCCGCGGTAGCGTCAAGCTCGCCCTTTTCAAAAGCGACCATGGCCGTTGTGTCATCCGCGATGACCTTCATCACAATCTTTTCAAAGTATGGCTCACCTTCGAAATAGTCTTTGTTAGAGACAAGGGTGACGCCCTGGCCGACCTTCCACTCCTCCAGCTTATAGGGTCCGGTACCGATGACCATTTCTTTCTTACCCTTTCCGTATTTCTCAACGGCGGCTTTGCTGACGATACGCCAGGGCCAGCTGGCTAACTGCCTGATAAAATGGGGGTAGGGATATTTGAGATATATTTTAACATTATGTTTATCAATCGCTTCGGCGTGATCTAACATGTGCCCCTTAACAGCGGTAAAAGGCGACTTTTTGTAGCGTTCGATGGTGAATACGACGTCATCCGCCGTGAATTCCGTCCCATCGTGAAATTTGGTTTCAATGAGGTGAAACGTCCACTCCTTTCCATCCTTGCTGACTTCCCACGAAGAGGCCAGGCTGGGTTTGACCGCCATCTGGTTGTCACCGTCGAATTTCACCAGGCTGTCGTAAATCTGACAGACAACCGGAGCGTCGGCTCCCCCGGTGTAATGCGGGTCCAGCTGTGTCGCATCGTAGTAAAGTCTCACATTCAAGATCGGATGTTTTTTGCCGGAAACGGCGTAACTCACACTCGTTGACAGAATGAGAGTTAAACAGAAACAAAGTGATATTCCTGTTAAAATACGAGCAATTTTTTTCATATTTTTCTCCTTCCCATGATGATTTATGAAGGGTCTTATAATGCCCTCCGGCGGCAAAACCCGATGAATTCCGACTGTCGCCGGAATGACGAGAGGCGGATAATTATAAGACCGTTAATGAGACTAAGAATTGAATCTTTCAGACCTCCCCTCTCAGTCTTAAATTTCTAATTTCACCTCCTTTTTTATAGTTCAATCAAGGATTGGGGGAATATTAAATTGATTCTGTGTCAAACCCTTATTTCAACATTTTATCCCCATAATTTTTCTGGCTTCCTCCGGGGTGGCCGGAGCGCGGTTTAATATCTCCGCTATCCTGACCGCCCATTCCACCTGTTCATAACTGCCCTTGGCCAGATCACCATTAGGCACCCGGACGTTATCTTCCAATCCGACACGCATATGTCCACCCACGAGACAGGATTGCATAACCGCTGGAAATTGCTCCGTACCTACACCGCAAGTCGTAAAATTTGAATCAGGCGGCAGGGAATTTACCAGGGTCATAAAGGCATCAGGTCTGAATTTCATCCCCCCCGCTACGCCCCAGACAAAATTAAAATTGACCGGCCGGCTGAAAAAACCCTGTTTGCTGATCAGATCGAAATTATCGAATCCGCCGATGTCATAAATCTCAACCTCGGGTTTTACGTTGTTTTCTTCCATAGCCCGGCCGAAGTCCTGGAGCATGATGAACGTATTTTCAAAAATGCCGTCAAAAACGATCCGGCCGGTTTTGCGATTGAGAGTGCTGAAATTCATGGTATTGGTGTTTAAAGACGCCATTCCCGGTTTAACGGCCACAATCTGGGCTATCCGTTGCTCAGGGGTAGCCAGTGGAACGGATGAACTGAGGTTGACGATCAATTCCGGTGTTTTATCCTTGATGGCCTCATAAGTGGCTCTGATACGGTCGATATCATGGGTCGGCGTGCCGTCATCCATTCGGGCATGCACATGCACCATGGCCGCCCCCGCTTTGAAACATCGGTGCGCTTCATCAGCGAATTCTTTAGGTGTGTGAGGAATAGCAGGGTTATTATCCCGAAAAGTACCTGCTCCGGACAATGCCGCCGTTATAATTACACTTCTTGCCATATTGTATTCTCTTCCTCAAATGACCTTAATGCAGAAAAAAAAGATAAACCTCCATTTTTCAAGACACCCGCCTGTTCAGAATATTGAAAAAAATATTTCCAGCCATAGAAACTTTCAATCAGGTAGAATCGCCACCACACGAGCGGGGGCACCACTGCCATTCTTAATTTTTAAAGGGAAACAGGCTATCTTGAAACCATAGGGCGGAAGTGAAGCCAGGTTTTTCAGACGTTCAATTTGCGAATAAGCGATGCCGGCCTGATGGGCCTCCCAGAAAATGCCGGGTTCGTTTTTTTCGAGGGCTTTCCGGGCTTGAAGATGAAGCGGAGCATCCCATCCCCAGGCATCAATTCCCATGACTCTTACCCCATTATTGTATAACCATCTGGTCGCCTCGGCTGTTACTCCGCAACCTTTGGTCATATAGTCCGGTTGGGTAAAATACTCGTCCTGACCATTCCGAATGAGCACGATATCCAATGGTTTTATCTCGTAATTAATACGATCTAATTCACCCTTGATGTCTTGAACCGTAACCGGATTGCCTGTTTCCTTATGTCTCATTTCCAGAACGACACCGTCCGAGAAGAACCATTCCAGCGGCAATTCATCCACGGTTGGAGCCGGCCTGCCGTCTATGCGGCTGTTATAATGCCAGGGGGCGTCAATGTGTGTGCTGCTGTGAGTCGGGAATCGCGTGAATTCTTCAACAGCCCATCCCTCACCGTATTTGAGTAGCGTTGAGGGAACATTAAAAAAATTTGAAATCTGCTCGGCACCCTGTTGGTGATCATAATAGGTTATTTCTATTTCATGATTGGGCTCTATATAGCCGGATAGATCAATGATCGTCACGTTGAAAACTCCTTGTAAATTATGAGTTTTAAAATCCCGGTGGCGTGATGACTAAAATCGTCTCCCCGGGTTCTTTGCCAAGGACACGCCATGAAATGGGATAACTGGCCGGATAATATATACTGTCGCCAGGATTGAGATAATATTTTTCTCCGCTGATCGTATATTCCCACTCACCCTTAAGAACATACAGAAATTTTTCCCCTGGAGGGTCTACAACAGGCGTCGTATTGCATTCCCCAGGCTTAGCTTTAGAATATAACACCTGTAATTTTCGATTTAAATCCGGAGTCAAAAGTTCATAAAAGCTTTCATTTCCCGGATATCCCAAACGTTTGCGCTGATCAACTCTCACCACCCGGACATCTGTTATATAGCGATCTGTTTGTATTCCACGGTCTTCCGCGGCACTGAAGTCCCAGGAAGCTTTTTCCTGTGTTGCATTGCTGGTATTAAAACTCATCAGGCTAATACTAAGGGATTGTGCTATCTTGCGCAGCGATGCCAAGGATGGCCTACTGACATTACGCTCAATTTCACTCAAAAAGCTTAATGAAAGTGATGATTTTTCAGCCAGTTCTTTTAAGGTCATTTTACGCTTTTTACGCTCTGCACGAATTCTAAAGCCCAGATCGTCCAATTTTACGTCTCCCGATGAAATTGGTTTAATGATAATGCATATTGATACGGATCAAACCATGAATACTTATGACAAAGCCCCTCTCTAAAGAGGCCGCCTCCCGGCATAATTTCGTTAAAAGTGAAATCAGAAACAGATAATTTATTCCGTTTATCCATATATATTCGCTTATCGAGTGAAGTATAGGCAGCAAATTACGGATTGTCAAGAATTATTTCGTCCATACAAGAATTACGGGAGGGGCGCTTTTATATGAATCGATGATGCCTCCCTTTTTGCACTGTTGAAGATCTAAAGCGCCGGGCTATGGCGTTTTTGTTCCCTCAGGCACACCAAACCGGAGAACTTTATGAAAGGACACCCCTATTATAGAAATAACCGTTTAAGAAATCATAATTTCAGGATAAGCAAACGCACTGATTATAATAATCCATAAATATATTATTGACTTTCTGCTGTTATGAGAGCAAAATTCAACAATTCAGCATCGTCTAAAAAGGTTCATTGACTAAATTAATCCCTTTTTTTAATGTGACCTTTGAGTATTGTCATTTTCGAGGCGTCCGGCGCAAGCGGGAGGACGAGACATCTCAATGACATCCGTCTTAATGAGATTTCCCCCACGGTCCGGATGACAGGAAATGGTTCATTTTCAAAGGTTTCAGGGTGGTGTCATGGCTGATTATCAAAACCCCGTTTCAGAAAAGAAGCGGGGTTTTGCATTTTTAAACGGTCGAGACGCTTAACGTTCTTTCCATCAGCTCCGCGTCGTCAAGGGTATTAATTCTTCAGCCATAGAAATGAAAGGAGGGTATCCATGAGCGAGAAAGAAAAAGAGGCGGCGGAAACGTCGGAAGCTGAAATTGCCGTACACTGGGGAGAAGAAGAATTTATTTATCCGTCAACGCAGTTTATCGCCCAGGCGAACATGACCGATCCGGAGGTTTACGAACGCTTCAGCCTGGAAAATTTCCCGAACTGCTTCAAGGAGTATGCCGATCTTTTGACCTGGTATGAGTATTGGCATACGACGCTGGACACCAGCGACGCCCCTTGCTGGAAATGGTTTGTCGGCGGAAAAATCAACGCGAGCTACAACTGCATCGACCGACACCTCGCCAAAAACAAGAACAAGACTGCCATCCACTTCGTACCGGAACCCGAAAATGAAAAGGTGGAACACATCACTTACCAGGAACTTTACGTCAGGGTCAACGAGTTTGCGGCCATCCTGAAAGACTTCTGCGGTCTGAAAGCCGGAGATACCGTCACGCTGCACATGCCCATGGTGGCAGAGCTGGCCATTACGATGCTCGCCTGCGCGCGCCTCGGCATCATCCACTCGCAGGTCTTCGGCGGTTTCAGCGGCAAGGCGTGTGCCGATAGAATCATCGATTCGGAGAGCAGTGTCCTGATTACCATGGACGCTTACTACCGGAGCGGGCAGCTTATCGACCACAAAGAAAAGGCCGATGTCGCCGTTGCCGAGGCGGCAGGCGAAAAACAGAAAGTGGAAAAAGTCCTGATCTGGCAGCGCTATCCCGGCAAATATTCGGCGCAGACACCGCTGGTCGAAGGCCGGGATTTCATCATTAACGACCTGCTGAAAGACTACTACGGTGTGAGGATTGATCCGGTTCCCATGCCCGCCGAGGCCCCGCTGTTTCTCATGTACACCAGCGGCACGACGGGAAAGCCCAAGGGCGCGCAGCACAGTACGGGCGGCTATCTCGCCTATGTGGCCGGTACATCCAAGTATGTTCAGGACATCCATCCGGAAGATGTTTACTGGTGCCTGGCGGACATCGGATGGATCACGGGCCATTCGTATATCGTCTACGGTCCGCTGGCCATTTGCGCATCCAGCGTCATTTACGAAGGTGTTCCGAATTATCCGGACGCGGGCCGACCCTGGCGGATCGCCCAGGATCTCGATGTCAACATTTTCCACACGGCGCCGACCGCCATCAGGGCCCTGAGAAAAATCGGTCCGGAGGAGCCGCAGAAATACCATTATCATTTCAAGCACATGACCACGGTGGGCGAGCCGATCGAGCCTGAAGTATGGAAGTGGTATTACTATACCGTCGGCAAGGGCGAAGCGGCCATTGTGGATACCTGGTGGCAGACGGAAAACGGCGGCTTCCTTTGCAGCACCGTACCGGCCCTCAAACCCATGAAGCCGGGCAGCGCCGGCCCGGGCGTGCCGGGAATTCATCCCATCGTTTATGACGAAGACGGCAACGTTGTTCCCGCCGGTACCGGAAAAGCGGGGAATATCTGCATCCAGAATCCCTGGCCCGGCAGCTTCCAGACCATCTGGCGCGACCGGGACCGCTATGTGAGTCAGTATTATGAAAAATACTGCAAAGATCCCAAGAGCAAGAAGTGGCAGGACTGGCCGTATATGACCGGCGACGCCGCCGTCGTGGCCGCCGACGGCTATGTCCGCATCCTCGGTCGTATCGACGATGTCATCAATGTTTCCGGCCATCGGCTGGGCACCAAGGAGATTGAATCGGCCGCGCTGGTCGTTGAAGAAGTGGCGGAGGCTGCCGTTGTTCCCGTCAAACACGAAGTGAAAGGAAGGGAGCCTGATCTTTACGTCGCCTTGAAACCCGGACGCACGCCGAGCGATGAGCTGGCCAAAAGGATTCAGGACGCCGTGGTCAAGGAAATCGGAGCCATCGCGAGGCCCAGAAAGGTCTGGATCGTCTCCGACATGCCCAAGACCCGCTCGGGAAAGATTATGCGCCGCGTGCTGGGCGCCATTTCCAACAATACGGACGTCGGCGATGTCATGACGCTGGCCAATCCAGAGATTGTGACCGAAATAACCAAAATGGTCCAGGGAAAGTAACAAACAAAACAGAATAGGACAGGCGGAACCCCTGTTCCTGCTATAAAAAAGGAGGAAATATCATGGACCTGATCGTCGAACGTGTGGATGTATGGACTGCCGGCATCGATGACAAACCTGGCGGTTTGGCAAAGGTACTGGCCGGTCTGAAGGACACCGGCGCGGATCTCGACTTCGTCATTGCCAGGCGGGCGCCGGATAAACCCGGCGCCGGTGTCGTGTTTGTCACGCCTCTGAGGGGCGATAAGGAGGTTCGCGCGGCAACCGCCCTGGGCTTCAATGTTACCAGAAGCATAAAGTCGGTACGGGTGGAAGGAGAAAACAAACCGGGACTGGCCGCGGAAGTGACGGAGAAACTGGCCGCCGCAGGACTCAACCTCCATGGATTTTCCGGGGCGGTGATCGGAACGCGGTTTATCCTGTATATCGGTTTGGACAGCGGCGAGGACGCCGCGAAAGCCGCCGACATCATCGAGAAGCTGTAGAGACCAAAACGGCATTGTCCGGGACGCGCCCATTCCGCATCGGACACAACAAAGAAAGAAGTATATCGCCATCAACCTGGACAGGGCGGGGGATGGTCCGGCGTTTGACCGGGAGAAAATTCGGATCAGATCCGCCTTGTCCGCAGGGCTAGAATCAGGGAAATAATGATGGCGCCGATGCATGCCCATTGAACGGCTGTCAGCCGGCTGCCACCGTAGAAGATCGACAGGATGACCGGTGAGAAGGCATACCCGGAGAACTTGATGGTATTGTAGGCGGAGGTTACCGGGGTGCGCAGTTCGGGGGATGCCTGAACCGCCATGGTATTGAGTGACGTCCAGCCGGTTGCCGATCCGGCGCCGAGAAGCAGAAAGAGGATCATGAAAAGGCCGTACTCAAACGGTAGAGCCAGCATCAGCCCGATCGCGGCGAGCATAACGATCATTCCCCCCGCGAACACCTTGTGCCGGCCGAAGCGGTCCCCCAAGATTCCCGCGATCGGCGACATGACCAGCCCCGAAACGCCGGTCAGGGACAGCATGTAACCGATTTTGTCGGAGGTGAGGCTGAAGACGGTTTTCAGGTAATCGGCCGTGAAGGTCATGATCCCGATATACGCCACAAACAGGCTGAATGCCGCAAAACTGAGGAAAGGAACACCGGGGTAGAAAAACGCCCGCCGTATAAGGGGGAATATATTCAGAAGCGATTGCCGTCCATCCGTTTTCGGGCGGATGTCCCGGCACCAGATCATAAATAAGACGGCGGTCAAAGCTGTAAGCGCCGACAGGAAATAGAAGAAGCCCTGCCACCCGTAACGGACCTCAAGCATGCCCGAGATGGCCGGTCCCAGCGTTACACCCGCGGTGTAGGCGAGTCCGAGGCCGCCCATCGCCTTTCCAAGATGAGCGGGTGGAACCAATTCGCCGACCATGGCCATAATAATCGGCGCGAGAAAGGCCCCACCGATCCCCTGCACTATTCTTCCGGCGAGAAGCATGGGGAAGGATCCCGAAACAGCCGCAACGATCCCCCCGAGGGTATAAACCGCGAATCCCATCAGTAGCGTCTTGCGCACATCGAAGAGATAGGCGATCGGCCCTGAGAAGATCTGGATCGCGATAAAAGGTACCATGTAGAAGGTGATGGCCAGTGACGCCGCGGCGAAATCAATCGACCAGACGCCGGCAAAAACAGGAATGATGGTGACCACTCCAAAGCCGCCCAGGGGACCGACGGCCGCGCCGATATACAGGGGAATGAGTTTATTGAGATTCAAGAGATACGGTGCCTCTATTCGAATAGTGTCAGGGCAGATTTATCTTTCCGTTTTTAACTCTCAGCGGGACGCCGTCGAAAAAACAGGATGCCGATCGATAAAAAAATTTAATAAAATGATAACGGTCAACGAATCAATTAACGTCAATACCTATGATTCATTTTTTGGACCTTGATACCGTCAGCTTATCGGCCGTCTCCAGGGCATATTCGGACAATTCGTTGCCGATGCCCGGGATGTCCGGAACGCTCATATAGCCGTCAACCGGTTGGTAATCATATATGCAGAGCTCTTTGTTGTAAGATGTCAGATTGACGACATGATGCTCATGGATGCAGAAGTTGGGAATGACAGCTTCCAACTGCAGGGCCGCGGCTGTCGAGAGGGGGCTGGCACACACATGGGCCTGGACGCTGACATCGTACGTATACGCCATGTCGCAAATCTTCTTCCCTTCCGTGATCCCGCCGCAGGTCCCCAGATCAGGCTGGATGAGAGCCAGTGAACCGTTTTCAAAGTAGGGGGCGTAGTCCCACCGGGTATAAATTCTTTCGCCGCTGGCAAGCGGGATTCTGACATTATCGGCTACCAGCCGGGTCATCTTCGGCGTCGGTGTGGTTGGTTCTTCATAGGCAAAAATATTGTACTTCTCGGCCCTCTTTCCGATCTGGATGGCCGCCTGAGCATCGGTCACGGAATGGGCTTCGATGATGATGTCGACCTTCGGGCCGACGGCACTTCTCACCGCATCGATTCTCTCCTCGATCAGGTCGAGGTAATAAGGCTTGAGCAGTCTCGTTGTCTCCTCGGCGGAAAAATTTTTCCCGTTCTTGTCAAACGTAAAGAAGTCGATTTTGATGGCGTCGTACCCCTCAGCCACCGCCTTCCCGGCAACGGCGGCATAGCCCTCCGTGGCGCAAATCGAGGTCATGCCGTCACCCCAGCCGAATTGAAGCTGGCTGGCATAAGATCTCAGTTTCTCCCTTCTCTTGCCGCCGAGGAGCCGATACAGGGGGAGACCGAAAAACTTACCCTTGATGTCCCATAAGGCCATGTCGATGGCACTGATGCCGGCGAAAATCACGGGGCCGCCATTCTGCCCCCAGAAGGTCGCTTTGTACAGCCGGTCCCAGATGACTTCATGATCGAGCGGATCTTTTTCGAGGATCATGCGGGAAAGATCTTTGATCATGCCGAAAGCACCGGAAGCTCCTACGCCGTAGGCCATGGCCGCCTCGCCGTATCCATAAACGCCCTCGTCCGTGTTGATGCGGCAGACAACAGGCCGCCAGCGGGGACTGTTCCGCGGTTTGAGTTCCATGACGTCCACACTTGTAATCTTCATATTCTTAACTCCTTTCAATCTTATGAACAGTAACCATTCTGATTAAAATACCTTCAAGCTGAACGGATCAGAATATCGATACCAAAAACCAAACCGGTTTCATTCATGTCGAATCTGAACGTTGGATGGAATTTTAAAAGCAATTTAACGGCTAATTTTTAACACAAATGCCTGTAAAATTCGTTTGATATGATTAGCTGCAGGATTTGAATTGAGAGAGATGGTTTGATCATTCATGTCTGTCTTAGCCCCAATAGTTGTGTACAGAAAAAGCGGAAGCTAATCAAGAAAATAATCCTGAACGGTCCGCGACAACACGCCGCTTGCACCCGAGTTGCCCGGAAAGCCGCAAAAAAATATCCTTCATGAATCGCGCCGCACGATCATTATTTTTTTGATTCCAATGCCGACATCGGTTACGACTTTCACCATACGCAGCACCTCTATTTGCTCAAACAAGAAGGTTTCCATTGACAGGCATGGCCTTTATATTTATAGAGTCTACATATTTTATTCATATCTTTATTACAGGAACCGGAGCTCAATAAAAAAACATACTGATGCACCCGTTAACCGATGAAACGATAAAATATGAATATCTGTTCAGAGTGAACCGCGCCATCGATTATGTGCACGCTCACTATGCCGAAGATCTGAACTTAAACAAGCTTGCCCAAATAGCCTGCTTCTCTCCCTTTCATTTCCATCGCCTGTTTCGTTTAGTGACGGGTGAAACGGTGAATGATTTCTCACGGCGCATACGACTTGAAAAATCTTTGCATAAACTTGTCCTCGATAAAGGGAAGTCCATCACCGAAATCGCCATGGAGTGCGGTTTTTCCAGTTCCCAAAATTTTGCCAAAGTATTCAAAGCCCGATATGGGGTAACGCCTTCCCATATCAAGTCGACATATAGTTTTGGGAATGTCGCGACCATGATGATGAAGAATTTGGATTCAAATAACGGGGAAAAATCTCCGCAGACCAACGCTCTTTCGGATCATCATTTTGACTCAAGGCATCCATCGCGCATCGGTGAATCCATAACCAGGCAACCGGCTCCGGATGTAAAGGTTGTAGACGCTCCCGATGTCCGCGTCGCCTATGTGCGCAATCATGGGCCATACAACAAAAAAGCGATCACACCGTCTTTTGCAAAACTGGAACAATGGGCAGCCCCCAAACAACTCATTGAGAATGGGAGCGTTATTTTGGGCGTCTTGTGGAGCAAGCCCGATGTGACGCCTGAAGATAAAATGATCTTTGACGCCTGCATTACCGTTCCGAAATCCATCAATGCAGACAAATGGGTCAATATTCAAATGCTGCCGGGGGGTAAATTTGCCGTTTATCATTGCGAAGTCGAAAGCAACGGTGAAATCGAGGCCTGGATACACCTTGTTCTCAACTGGCTCATCTCAAGCGGTTATCAGCCGGATGAGCGCCCTCTTTACCAGATCTACTATAACGATCCTGAGACACATCCCCTGAAACATCAAATTCTGGATCTTTGTCTGCCGATCAAACCGCTGTATGAATAACATAATCCGGATGGATAATCTGTAGCCGTAAAGTTGCATCTTCCTCAGCCCAAGGGAGCTAAGCTAGACCTTTACAGTTTTTTTCGGAATTCGGCGTGTTTTCGCTAAACGGAAAAAGCAAGTTTGGAAACAAGAAAAGCAAGAATCAGCAAGTATTAAAGTTTTATAAAGTCTATAATCCTCCTATCATTTCATGAATAATATTATTGGACAGAAGGAGGATGGATATGAAGGGACCTACAAAAACTTTTGCTCGTGCCATTTTGCTTACTCATGGTTTAATACTATTATCACTGCTTATCGGATGCGCCTCCCTCCAGCAGGCCCTTGAACTGCCTTTTACTTACTACGAGTTTG
>JAFGLN010000093.1 GCA_016928025.1 Deltaproteobacteria bacterium | reverse complement strand
TCAAAGGGTCTCAAAATCCTTCTTCAACGACTGAAGATTTTGCTCCCAAACAAACCAAAGATCGTTGAAAATGTAGTGACGAAAATGGCCTGATTTTTATCGACACTAATTGATATTACATCTTCCAAACTTCATAACTGCGGAAGATGGGCTAAAGCAGGGGAGAGTAAGGCAGCGCAAGCATCCGGACCAGCCTTTCCTTGGGCGCCGTCGCCCGGACGCTCCTCATGAATTTCTTTCTGAAGTTGTCCGCCGGCTGATAGGCTTTTACCGGTTCCGGCGTCTTCCAGACATCAATAACTTCTGTAGGATTCCCCCCGATGGGCCGCCAACAGGCAATGATGGGGAATCGTTTGTGTCCCACGGCCACGTCCGCCAGAAAGGCGTCCATCTTTCCGTCGATGACTTCGAGCGTTGCGAGGGTATAGCCGAAATTCGGCGATTGTCGGCTCTCCGTTATGACCTGATGCAGGACCTCCGGCGGGACGGCCCCGGCCGGTTCCAGAAGCCGCGTCCGCCTCACGGGTGCGTGCTCTTCCAGGCCGGCACTATAGACGCCCCATGTTTTGTTCTGGCTGGCGTTGATCCGAAAGGTCTTCAGGCCGTCGAGATCGTCAAATTCAAAAAACTGTTTGATTTGACCGTACCATTCTTCGTTGCTCATCCAGGCGGCGATCAGGCGTGCGCCGACATCCTTGCACACGGGAACCAGGGTCTCTTGGGCAAAGGCAATAAAATCATCCACCGCTTCTGGACTCGCGCCCTTTAAATTCAAGGTTTCTTCCAAATAGATCATTTACATTCCTTTCATCCGTTTGTTTCATGATGTTGCGGGATATCTTCGGGACAGCCAATCCAGCATGATATGGTTGGTCTCGTCCGGTTTTTCCTGCTGGATCCAGTGGCCGCATTCGAGGGTGTGGATTTCTAAATCCGATACGTATTCCCCGATACGATCGAAGCGCCGAACCATGTCGTGGCGGCCATAGATCATCAACGACGGATGTTCCACCCGCTGAGGCACATGCCCGATGATCTCCCAGTTCCGGGTGAAGTTGCGATACCAGTTGATGGGACCCGTAAAACCGCTTGTCTCGAAAGCGCGTACGAAGACCTCCAGCTCCTCCTCGCTCATAATCAATTGTCCGCTGGGATCGGTTTCGGTGACCATATTAATCAGTGCCATTCCCGGCTTGGGTGGCCGCTTCGGCTCATTCCATTGGCCCGCCCGGTATAGGTTCCATAGCAAATTACGCGGATTGCTGGCAAAGGCCGCGTCAGCAACGCCGGGCTGCCGGTTGAAATGGACGATGTAGAAATCGTCGCCGCGGAATTTCTCCATCGCCGACACCCAATCAATCGGCCCCCGCTCCATGAAGGAAACAGAAAGATTAATAACGCCGGCAACCCGTTCCGGGTGCAGCATGGCAAGATTCCAGACAATGATCGCGCCCCAGTCGTGGCCGACGAAGACGGCCTGCTCATAGCCGAAGTGGTCGAGCAGGCCCACCAGATCGTCGGATAAATGCACGATGTCGTAATCTTCGACCTGCGCGGGGCGGTCGCTTGTGTTGTAACCTCGCTGATCTGGAATGATAACATGGTATCCGGCACTGACCAGCGGTTCCACCTGGTACCGCCATGAAAAAGCGATCTCAGGGAAGCCATGACACAAGACAACGGGGCGTCCTTTCCCTGCCTCGTGAACGGCCAGTTTGATGCCGTTGGTGCTGATATATACCGCCTGCGGAAAATCGATCATCGGTTATTCCTCCTTTCAAGAAATGTTTTATATCGAGTAGAGTTCGAACGGGATTTTTATAGTCGGGATGCGAACGGGAGTCAATGAATAAATAAATCTTCCCCGGTCCGTTTTGAGAAATCATTGTGGTTCCCAAAAGAGTACATTATGTGTTGCAGAATGATGTACCCTTATGACTAATGATCCCTTTGACTAAACGGCCGTTTTCAAGGCCAAAAAAACACTGACCTCAACGCTCCAACCCTCGATGTTGCCGAGGACCCGCATGGGGCCATTGCACTTCGGACAGACAAAGGGTCCACTCCATGTATTTTTTGGACAAGCCGCGCCCAATTTTTTCTGAGCGATTTATTGTTTTCCTGTGGTTCGAGAATGCATAGGATGGCTCGTCCGTATCTATTGAAAGTAAGTCTACCATGTCGATGCCCAACAAATTAAGAATAATGTTAATAATATTATGCATATAAGCTATATTTTGTATGCTTAAGTTAATGGCATTGTATTTCGATTAACAATCAATGACAGATCCTTTAGTAATCAATACCAGGGAGCAAGTTCTTATCCATTCCATGAGGAGCAATGCCAATGGCTGTGAAGGAACAATTTCTGTCTCCTGAGTGCGGAAATGCATCGCACACGGATAGCAAATCAGATCGTGCGGCGGATGTTCCACCGTTGTCTTCGATCCATCACATATGCCGGTGGCAAGGTGAAACGAAGCGGTTCGGGACAGGTCGATCAGAATTCAACTTGGCTCTTCATGATCCGCGCCCCCTGCGCCACGAAATCTTACGGCGAGATCCCTTGCCCCCGATGTTCTCCACTTGGTTTTCCAGTGCCATTCGGAAAGTTGCTATCTGCGTTACGCTGGCGTTATTTTGCCTACCCCGCGTCGCGCATGGTGTCCCCGTATGGCATGCGGTTTCCCAGGCCTATATCCCAACGATCGACTATGAAGACGGGACAGCTGTTTTCTACGGAAGTCTGGAACAGGCGGAGTATCATGGCGCCGGATACTTCGGCGTTCAAATGGGCGCTTTCACCTCGGCAACCGCGGATAGGAACTTTCTTCCAGTTATAGGAGGTCCGGACAACGCGTACGGTCTCGTTGACTGGCAATTTGCGACCACACTGCGGCTCGGAGGGCTCGCGACGGACGAAGCTTCGCACACATCCTTCTATATCCATTTGCATGCCGCCAGCGATACGGAAGGCGGAGCTTACCCCGACATTGCAGAGGCCGTGACGGCCTATTCGATTTTTGTCGATGCTTCCAATGACAACAACGGACCCGTCAACTTTGCACGGACGTTCGATTTGAGGAACTACCCAAATGGTATTGATTACTTATGGCCGTTAGACTTCTGGTATGGCGCCGAAGACATGGAAAACGGAGACGAACTGTTGATCTGGGGCACTTTCACGACAGCGTCGCATGCGTACGATACGAACGGTTGGGGCGCGTCGGCGTGGATTTTGTCCCAGCTTGACCTCCAAGCATTTGCTCACCCCTACACGATAGGAACTCCGATACCACCACCAAATCCCACACCACCGCCACCTGCTGTCGTGCCGCCAGACAGTGGTAACACGCTCCCAGTCCCTGAACCCAGTACCTTCGCCCTCGTGGGTATAGGCTTAGCAGGTATTTGTTGGACGCGATGGGGGAAGTGTCTCACTGCATAACAACAGGAACGGTTCCTTCTTCCTGTTTGAAGCCCAAAATACGCATTTAAGAAACGAAGCGATGCCACGGACCAACCGTCATATATTCCCGCATATGTTTGGCGCATCACCCATCGATGCCATCAGAAATAATTTCTTTTGAATTTCTCGCAGGAAAGGTAATCCTGAGGGCGGTGCCTATGTATGCCCCGTCATTTCCTTATCATGCTCATTTTGACGCCGAAAGCGATGTTTTAAGGCCCCAAAACACTTATTTTGGGAATATATATGATGAAGAATTAACAAGTCAATTTGGTCCGACCCCAGCAGACCCGCCAGCGGCAAACAACAGACATCCCAACAGGACCGATGTGAGCAAAAAAGGCAGGGCCGATTAATCCTGCCTTTATCTATTTTTTAATAATAATTTCCGGATTGGATTTAGTTGTTGAACTTTCTTTTGACCCCTGCCAAGCCCATGAGGCCAAGGCTAAGAAGCAGTAAGGTGTTGGGTTCGGGGGTTTTGCAGCAAGATGCACAGTTAACGTCGTTATTGTCTAGAAAGCTTACACTAAAGTACTTTTTGTAACCTGTGATAAAGTCATCAGATGGTTGCCCACCCTGAACAGGCTCATTCAAAAAAGTACTTCCCACATACTCGGTATTATTATCACCGGCTACAGTGCCTTCATCGGGTCCGTCTACTCCTTTTGAAACATTGAATCCCCATGTGAATCCAATCAAGGGAATAACATCGTACATTTTGTTATCGGCTTTAACGACGCAAACAAGCCATGATTCTAAAGCGATTTTGGTAACGGATGTGTTATAAGGCATGGATGTGTTATGAGCGAAATCGATGAGCGTCTTATTTCCAATCTGGTTTTTCCAGTACCATGGTTCATCGTCAGCAGATTCATTCTTTTTTTCATCAGGGCCGAAAGCATCCCAAATATATCCTCCCGGTGGACTGTCGGGGAATGGAGCAACCAACGCCTTCATGGACTGGTCTCTTACTGTTAACGGAGAAACTGCTTGCGTAATTGCCTGCATCCATGCCCACTTACTAGATACGATATTCGGTGCGGGTTGTGCAAGAGCAGTAATGTCCATTCCTGCGGTCGTACTGTAACTGTTGTTATCCCCGGCTATTACTTGAAACGGGTCCCGAGCGAATCTCAGAGTATCCCCATAGAAAACGTTCAGTGTGCCACAGAAGGTGGAACCGCAGTAAAAGTCTTTACTAATTATGGCCGTTTCCGCAATGAGATGTTGCGGGAGGATCACAAATAACAACGCTGCAACTAGATGCGTGATGCGCAGGAATAATGTCTGCGAGGACCGTTGACGCGTAGACGTTATAAGAGTATCCATCAATTAATCCTCCCTGCGAAACTTATGCAAGTGTCTCTGTGACGTTATGAAATATTTAAATCACCTTTTTATGCACTTTAGTAAATTCATTTATACTCTGTAATATATGCAATAAAGAAGCCTGAGATATAAATAATTGATATTCCAATTGATTAGATAATTGCCAATTAAATTAAGGCAATTATTTTGTAAATAAATCCGACAGTAATCAAGTGATTTGTGAGTGCTGAAATTTATCTTAATTAGAACTGCGTTGATATTTAGTGGTTATTTCGAAAATGTAAAGGAATTCGACAGATAAATATAATCGTTTCAAGCCGTAATTTTAATACTTAACCGTCAGGAGCGACAATTGACTCTTACAATTGCATTTGAATGCAATTGAATGGTGAATGGGGTCAGACATTGACTGTCATTGGCTATTGACTGATGTGGCCCAGATGGTGTACGACTACTGCGGGGAAATGTGCATTCTACTTGCAAGTGCACCATTAGATAAATAAAGAAGGGACATGACGGGATTTTCTGGTAGTGTGTGAAGCACGACCAAC
>JAFGLN010000092.1 GCA_016928025.1 Deltaproteobacteria bacterium | reverse complement strand
GGTTCCCCCGGCAAAATCCTGCGCCGCTCCCGTCGTCGTGTTCCCCACCGTCCGGCCCGCTAAATAACCCCGGCCCGTGACGTCGATTTTAGAGGCAGCATCAATCACCAGATTATCAACGATGGTCAAATTGATTTTGTAAACGTCGGAAGCTGTCGTTGCCGAATGGTTGACCGTCGCGCCGTTCAAAACGGCCAGACCGGCAAAATTGTGGGGACCATTGATCGTCACCATGGCAACGGCCACAACGATATTTTTCCCATCGTACGTTGTGTCGCCATCACCAATGGTCGCGGCTGTCGAAAACAGAACGCCATAATACGCGTCGCCGGTCGACCCATCGCCGTTCTGATCCATGGGTTGACCGCCGGCATCCAGAATATTGGGCCCGATGGTTAACTGGTATATGTCCTGTGCCGTCTGACCGCCGAAGGTGACCTGATACGTATCCACCGCAATCTGGCTGGGTGCGCTCGAGGCTATGGCCCCCCCCGGACCGGTCATCTGAATATCCGCCGCCGTGAAGGTGGCGGCTTGGATGGCGGCACTGAATTTGATCTCCAAAGTGTCGAAAGGGGCCCCCGTCGCCCCCTTGGCCGTCACCGCCGTGATCCAGAGCCCGTTTCCCGTCCGGGCAAAGGCAAGCTGGCTGCTGCCTAGAATAAGCATCAGGCTCATTAAAAGGAGGATTGCCTGGGACCATTTATGAAAAAAAGATGTCCGCTTAGAGCGTTTTTTTATAGATTCAGGGCACGTCATGGTGATCACCTCTTCGATAATAAGATCTTATCAAAATCATCAAACCGGTTATTCTTTCGGCAACCAAGACTTGCCCATCCATGGGATTTATTTTTTAGATTTCTTTTGAAATACCGAACTTACCATTCTTTGACGATTGCCGTTAGAAGTTCTTCATATTGATTTTGTTTATAACACGGTAATAAATTGCTTTTTTATTTTGTTATTACAGTAAAAAAAGCCCTCTTATAAGTCAAGAGGAATTTAACGAGAATAAACCGGATCGCTTTTTCAATTTTTCACAAATTTGTCCTTGACACCCACCATATTTCAACATAAAAATATACAAACTTTAAATATGCCTCCTCCTTCTTTTTGAGGAAGATTAAACATGAAAACAAACTTTTCGGTCACCCCATTCCCCGAAGGCGGAAACACCCCCATGCGGGATCAACACTGATAAGATATCACAAATGATGACGTCACTTATTCAATAAGGAGGAACTCTTAATGATGAAGGAAAAAGGGAAGATCGTTCATACGGCAATCGGCGACGGAAGGCTGGATCAGGAAGGCGCCGCCATTGCCGTGGTCCGGATGGATCCGGCCAGGTCTTACAGCGGCAGCAACGCCCTTTTGCAGAAGGTCGTCCGCGACAGCGATGAGGCGGCCTGGGCGGAACTCAAGACGCGGTATGATTATACTTACCAAAACGTTGCCGTCATGATGGACGATCTGGAAAAAGAAACGGGCTTCCTGGCCCAAATCAACGAGAAGCTGGCCCAAGGCCAAAAACTTCTCTTCAAACCGAATCTTGTTTCCGCCGAGTACTTCGTTCCTTTCACTTACGGTCCGTCGACCGGCAGCACCGCCATGACGGAACACGCCGTGATCGCCTCCGTCATGCGCTGGTTTCATGATCAGGCCGGCGTCAGTTTCTATCAAATGATGGTCGGCGAGGCGGCGACGGCCACCTCCGGTATGGCCGCCCACTACCGGTTCATAAAGCCTTCCGGCAGACCTGTCACTACAGAGGCGGTTATTGAAGGCCGCTCCGATGATTTCTGGGGCGGCTACGGCTTTTACTTTATTCGCAAGTACCTGGCGGAAAACGCCGACAAAAAGGGCGATGATCCCATGGCGGGCCTGGAAGAAATCATGGCGGGCACGTACATTCCTCCTGGCCTCGCGAAAGACAAGCTCATGGTCTATGACCTGAACCGCATTTGTGACGACACGACCAAAGGACGGGAAATCCCGACGCCCATGTCCGAATGTTTTGAGAGCATCGTTCTGCATAAAGTCATCGTCGGCGGTGACCCGGCCGATGCCGAAGACCGGCAAACTTATCCGGGATGCGTTCTGATCAATATGCCCAAACTGAAAATCCATGCTCAGGCCATGATGACCGTCGCCATTAAGAATCTCGGTATCGGCCTGTACCCCATGGAATTCTCACGGAACAATGACTGTCAATGGGAATATGCCACGCCGCCCGGCACCAAATGCCCTGGATTCAAGGGCTTTCTGCCCCATCAGGTTTGGGTCCCCGAACTGGACCCCGTGACCAGCATACCGCTCAAAAATCCCGACGGCACCTATAAAGTCCATAAAACGGGCGGTCTCACGGGCACCATGCTCGATATCATTCATGCCGTCGCCAATCAGGACATTTTCATGATGCACATCGTGGACGGCATCGAGGCCATCAATCGCGACCATACGGGCAGCGGTCTGGGCGTCAAGGAACCTCAGGGGCTGGTCATCGCGGGACTCAATCCCGTCGCGACCGATCTGTTCTGCGCCCGCTATATGTTCAGCAACTGTGACCTGAAAACCTCCCAGAAGGCCGGGCTGGACGACGGCGCCGGCGGCCTCTTTCCTCAAGCCGTACCCGTACCGGTCCTGAAAGACGGCTCCATCGTCACCACCTGGGGCTTTGACTGTCCGCCCAGCCGGGATACCTGCTGCGAACGGGGCGAGCAGCGCGGCCTCGGTGTCCGCAAGTATTATGTCGTCGGACACGACGATCCCACCAGTCATCCCCTGGCCTCTGTGGGGGGCCGTCTCGGTTACATTGAAGGCGACAACTTCACCGAAATCGTGACCAAGGCCCTCTTTTCGGATTCCCATTCCGTCCCCTGGGACATGCAGACCACTTTCTTCGCCTATCTGGATGCCGTCGATCAGCTTCAGGGCACGGCCTACAAGAAAAGTTTCCTCGACACCTTCGACGAAGACGGCGACGGCGTTGTGTCTTACGACGAAAAGGGCAAAAAAGGCCTGTACGGAACAACCATGTTTCTGGGCGGACTTCGGACCAGCCTGCGGGCCGAAGGAAACGAAGCTGAAACCTACCGGGCCGCCTATGCCCTCCTGGCCAATGGAGTCCGCATGTCCAATCCCGATTGGAATGAGGACGGCCACACAATCACAAGAGAACAGGCGTATGGCTCCGTTTGCGGTGTTGCCCTGATGATGTCATTCTTTCCCAACGAAATGCCCGATCCGCATGTCCCGGGACTCATGTGGGGCAAGGGAAAGTGGCCGAGCTACGCCTTCGCCTACGAACAATATCTCCGGCAAGCGATTTTTGGATTTAAATACCCGCAGAGGGTCATGCTTGTTTCTCTATACGGCGTCCTTTGCGCCTATGTGGACCACACACAGAATGACCGGACGTTCATGGGCAGCGTTAGGGGCGTTCCCAACACCAAAGGACCCCAGATATACGTCGAGGCGGTCCGTTCCGGCCGGATGCAGCCTCTGGATTTCACCATCTATCTACCGCCCGGCGTCGGCGGCACGGAATTGCCCAATGTGGAAATCACGACGGACCCGGCCAAGACCTTCACGGCTGTCCTCGAAGGAGGACGCCTCCACTGGCCGGATCTGCGTTACAGGGATATTCAAAACAACCATTGATTTTTCAAAAGACCTAAATAAGAAAAGGCGGCTGTCCGTATGGGCGGCCGTTTTTATTTGTGAGTTGGATTGTAGACCGGAGACATCCCCCCTCTTGATCGACCCTTGCCAATCCGAAAAATTTCATGTAGAAAACGGTTTGACATTCATTGGAAAAAAAAAGGAAAGGATTGTTAACCGTGCCGGAAACGTTTCCTGCCATCACGACCATTCACGTCGGCAAATCGACCGTTTATGCCGTCCGCGACCGCAGCGGCGTCATGCTGATCGAT
>JAFGLN010000006.1 GCA_016928025.1 Deltaproteobacteria bacterium | reverse complement strand
CCTTGATTTTCATGGTAGGCGGTACTGGGATTGAACCAGTGACTTCTACCGTGTGAAGGTAGCACTCTCCCGCTGAGTTAACCGCCCGTTTGGTATTTCACCGTCTCTGTGGCTCTCTGCCTTATCACAGGTCCGGTCGTACAGTCAAGAACAAGCCTTGCCCCCAATATTATTATCCGTGAGTATCCAGATACTTTTTATATTTAGACATATTGAACAATACGCGGGCCGCCGCCGTAAATGACGGGAGTGTCGCAAAACCCCGGCCCTTGTACCGTTCATTTGCCTCGCTCCTGATGGCTTCACTCTCAAGACCGCGCCCCTTTTCGATAACGATAAAAACCGGCTTCCCCATGATTGTGGCACCTTCGCAGGTCTTATCGATGACAAAATCGATGAAAGTTCGACCTCCGATCTGAACAAACATGTCCATCCTCTGGACAAAAATCAACGCATCAATGTGGGGATCATCCCGCAGGAGAGCAAACAGACTCATGAAGTGGTCCACACTGTTATTCAGGTCCGGTGCTGCAAATCCGGAAAATACAAGGGCTCCCAGGATGTCGAGGGGATTGCCGATGATATTGCCCTGCGGAGGAATAAACTCCTCCAGGGTTTTTATCGTTTTATCCGATAGTTGGGGAACCTGAAGGCCTTGTTGTTCGGCCTCGTCAGTCATGGTTACGCTGCCTCCGCCGGCCCCTCCCAGAATGGCTGTTTTCGTCCCGTTGGGCAAAGGAAGCCGCTGAAATGCCGAAATCGTTGTCACCAGTTCCTCTAAAGACCCAACAGAAATAATTCCCGCCTGTGCGCAGATGGCGTTCCAAATTTCGGCCGAACCGGCAATGGAAGCGGTGTGCGATTGCGTGGCCCGCGACCCGCCTTCGGTTTGACCGCCCTTCCAGATGACAATCGGTTTGTGAGGCGTTATGTTCTTTGCGGTTTGATAAAAGGCATCGCCGTCTTTCAAACCTTCCAGGTAACCGCCGATGATCTTGGTCCCTTCGTCACGACCGAGATAATTCAGGAAATCCTGGCACTGCAGATCACTTGCATTGCCGTAGCTGATAACTTTGCTGTAGCGCAGGCCGGCCCGGCCGCCCATATCGGCAAATTGTCCGGCCAGCTGGCCGCTTTGGGACACAAAGCCGACCTCACCCGCTTCTTTCGGAAAGTCCCTGTTCCAGCCAATTCCGCCTTCAGGACAGTAAATACCCATACAATTGGGCCCGATTATCCTCACGCCGCCCGCTTTGGCTGTTCGGATCAGCTCTTGCTCCAGTTCGGCGTTTTCTGGCAGTCCTGTTTCGCTGAAACCGGCGGTAAAAAGATGCGCAAATTTAACACCCTTCTCCGCACATTCCTTCATCACCGGCACCGCGGCTTT
This sequence comes from Deltaproteobacteria bacterium, assembly GCA_016928025.1. Lineage (GTDB taxonomy): Bacteria > Desulfobacterota > Syntrophia > Syntrophales > JAFGHS01 > JAFGHS01. Next base: position 30,508 of record JAFGLN010000006.1, on the reverse strand, counting down.
GTGGTGTACAGCAAAAATGGCAAGATCGATCTCTTCGGGAACATCGAGAATACTGGGATAGGCTTTATACCCCAAAACCGATTCGGCTTTGGGATTGACCGGATAAATTTTCCCGGTAAAACGCAAACCGAAAGGCCCCTCTATGAAACCTAATCCGTTTCCACCCGGTCCGAAACCGCCGCCTCTCTGAGATGCGCCAATGACGGCAATATTTCGGGGATAGAATAGTTTCTTCAAATCAACTTTTGATTCTGCAGGCATTTGCATTTTCCTTGCGACTTCAACAATAATTCGAGAAATAAGTTTTCCCGGAACCGCCCGGTAGCGGCTCGATGGGCCAAACTCACGCCGGTCAATAAATTCGCCTGAGCGATATTATAATCAATATGGAAAGTCAAGGAAAAATGAAGCATCTCTTTCCGAGATTCTCTGTTATTTCATGAGGATTTGTCATATCCTTTGACGTTTTTTTTATTTGAATCAATGAATATTTGTCATGATAAATCGAATATGCTAAAAAATTAATCAACTGAAAAAGGGAGGAATGACAAACCATGGAAGAACTCATCAAAAGAGCCGCACAGGATTTGGCGAATTCATCGTACGCCATCGCCCTGACGGGGGCCGGTATGTCCACGGAATCCGGCATCCCGGACTTTCGCGGCCCCTCTGGCATCTGGACAAAAAATCCCGATGCGGAGCGTAGGGCCTACCGCAGTTATGAATTTTTTATGGAAAATCCCAAAGGATGGTGGGTGGAGCGAGTAACCGGCCCGAACATCTTCGGTGACCTGGCCGGTTACTCTCCCAATGCGGGTCACATCGCCATCGGTGATCTTGAAAAATATGGCATTCTCAAAACGGTCATCACGCAGAATATCGACGGTCTCCATGAAAAGGGCGGTACAAAAAATCTTTTGGAATATCACGGCTGCGCGCTGAAGCTGCGATGCGTTTCCTGTCTGTCGAGAATGCGCAGAGAAGAGATTGATTTGGAGCTGCTTCTGAAAGAAGACCGGCTTCCGCCCGTTTGTTCGGTTTGCGGCGGCGTTATCAAGACGGATACGGTCGGTTTCGGAGAACCCATCCCGGAAGATGTGGCTGAAAAAAGCCTGGAAGAGGCTTGGAAATGCGATTTAATGCTGATCTGTGGAACATCGGCGGTCGTTTATCCCTTTGCCAACCTCCCGCGCATTGCCAGACAGAAAAAAGCCAATTATGAGATTTACATTGATCCGTCTGAGGGGAAAAGGCCGACGGGCAAAACAACGGTCATTGAAATTAACGCGGAGCCCACGCCGCTTACGCAGGAGGGAATATCGGATTACCTTATCCAGGGACGTATCGGTGAAATTCTTCCGAAAATAGCAGCGGAAGTGATGAGAATCCGGCAAATTTAATTCCGCAATCAAATATTTATAGTAAAAAAAGAACGCAAGGGAATATAGCCCCGTAAAATATAATAGAACAGTTTCAAGGCTTCGGAAAAATAATCCCGGAATCCATCCGCCTTCAGCCACCAGGCTTCAAGACGGTACCCGGCAAAATAAGGTGAAGGGTAAAAAGCTATGTTCCTTCCCTTTCCCGCCTTTTTGTAGGCAAGGAGGCTCCTCCTGGTGTGAAAACTTTTTGCCACCAGGATGACGCTTCTGAGTTTTTCCTCCGACAGGCGGGTCAGAACACATTCAGCCTCCGCCAACGTTACAGGGTGGCCCACCGGGCAGTTCAGGATTTTAAATTCCGTCGTCTTCAATCCTTCTTTGATCAATGCCCCATGAACCAGGTGGGCATAAGATGCGGGCAGAGAGAAAATTTTTTCTCCGTCGGGCACCTCATGAATCACCAGAATGATCTTCGTTGCCCGTCCGGATTTGAGAAATCTTACAGCCTGCCGGACAGCGACCGTCTCGATGATTTTGCTTCCTTCGATAATGACAGCATCCGCTTTCATGGATTCCGACGGCGCCAGATAGCCGCCCATACCCTGCAATAGAGGGTGCCGGAATCCATAGAGAACCGCCAGGAGCAAGAACAGTAACAGGCACCAGAATAATATTTTTGTGGAGGTATTTTTCATACGGAATTTTCACCTGATTTCATGCGAGGAGCATATCAAATTCACCGAATAAATCAAAGTTCTCATCAATGAATGACAATAATTGGTTCCCTAAAGATCAAATTTAGGCTAAGAAGGGAATAATCATATTCATTGTGCTTCTTTCATTACCAGGACAATAAACGTTGGGGCGCAAGGCTTGGAAATCAACTGTGACAGTTGATGATTGACAGGCTACGGAACGTCTCATGGCTTGTCAGACATCACGTGTCACCTGTGATGGTCCTGTAAAAAGTCATATTCCTCTCCCTTGGTGGGAGGGGATAAAGGAGAGGGTGATTTTCGACTTTTACGAGACCGTTACCTGTCATATTTTTTTGCATCAGGAGGTTCAATATTAGAAATGACGAACATGGAAGAACTTTTTAAACCGCAATCCATTGCCGTTATGGGCGCATCCAACAACCCGAATTCTTCAGGAAACCGTTTTATGGCCTGTCTCATCGATTACGGCTATGAAGGCACGATTTACCCTGTTAATCCAAAGTATCAGGAAGTTCTCGGACGGACATGTTATCCCGGCATCAAAGACATCCCCGGCACGGTCGATTATGTGATCTCCGCAGTATCCGCGCCTCTGGTACCGGCGATGCTGGAAGAGTGCGCCCTGAAACAGGTGAAGGCCGTTCACCTATTTACCGGCCGCTTTAGCGAAACCGGCCGTCCGGAAGCGGTAAAGCTTGAACAGGAAGTCCTGGCCATTGCAAAACGTCACGGCATCCGTCTCATCGGTCCTAATTGCATGGGCCTTTACATCCCCCGCCTGGGTATGTCTTTCAGCGACGCCATGCCTCATGTAAAATCCGGCAATATCGGGCTTATTTCCCAAAGCGGCCAGGCAGCCGAAGAAATTGTCCGCACCGCAGCGCTGAGAGAACTTTATTTCAGCGCCGCCATCAGCTACGGCAATGCCCTCGATTTAAACGAGTGTGATTATATGGAATATTTCTCCGACGATCCAAATACCAAGATCATTCTCATGTATCTGGAAGGACTGCGTGACGGCCGGCGCTTTTTCGACGTTTTGCGAAAGACTGCGGCCCAAAAGCCCGTCATTATCTTAAAAGGCGGACGCGGGGCGTCCGGTGCGCGTGCCGTCGCTTCCCATACGGCATCCCTGGCCGGCTCAGAGCAAGTTCTTGAATGTGTCCTTGCCCAAGCCGGCGCCATTCTGGCCGACAATACGGAAGAATTCATCGATCTGGCTGTTACCTGCCATTATCTACCGCCCATTAACGGGACCAGGATTGGTGTCTCGGGTGGTGCGGGTGGTACCAGCGTTTTGGCCGCCGATTTATGTGAAAAGGCAGGTCTGGATGTGATTCCCATTCCCGACGATCTGCGTGAGGAATTGAAACAGCGGGGGGTCAGCGTCTGGGATTGGATCGGCAATCCCGTCGATTATTCCATCCGGGAAAACGACGATTTAAGTTATGCCGACATGGTGCAGATCCTGGCAAGAAACGAAAATTTCGATCTGATCATGGTTGTTTTCGGCGAGCCGCACCACGAACATCAAAAAAATACGACCGCCGACGATTACATCAATCAATACCGTATGGAAAACTGCCGGCCCAAACCGGCCATGGCCATTGTACCCGAACGCGGGACGGGGATCGATCATTACGATGACTGGAATTGGAAGATCATCTATGAGTTGAGGTCCAAGCTTCTGGCATCCGGCATCCCGCATTATCCAACGATCAACCGCGCCGCCGTGGCCGCGAGAAAGGTCGCCGAATATTTTCGTTGGAAAAAGTCCGTCCTATAGTTTTCTCCTTTTGAGGTGAGAAATCAATATGAGAAAAAGATTGTATCAAGCCCTCCTGGCTGTCGTTATCATTGCTGCCGGTATTTATTTCACCCCTATCGCTGTCTACAGGCTCGCTCATGAAAGTGTCGACAATGCTTATGTCACGGGAACGATAGTGCCTATCGCCGCTGAAATAAGGGGCCGCGTCGTTAAGGTCCATATCCGGGACAATCAGTATGTCGAAGCCGGGGAAGCGCTTTTGGAAATCTTTTCCGACGATTATCAGGCAATCTTCCAGTCAAGAAATGAGGTCATCGCCAGAATTGCGTCTGAAGAGTTTGAAATCAAGGCCGCCATCGAAGAAAGGCAACAGTCTATTGAGCAGGCCCGAGCCAATTTAAATGCCGTTACGGCCGAGGAAAATCTGGCGGCAAAGGAAGTCGACCGTTACAAAAATTTATTCAAAGAGGAACTGGTATCCCAAAGCCAGTTTGACCGTATCGAATCGGTTTATAAAGTGGCCCACGCCCGTAAAGCATCGGCCGAGGCACTTCTGGCCGGATCCGAGACCGCAATTGAAACGCTGAAGGCCCGACTCGCCACACACAAAATCAGGATGAGGGAGGCAAAGATTGCCAGCGACCTGGCCAGACTGGACCTGCAAAGAACCACGGTCACGGCCCCCATTTCCGGCAGGATCGCCCAAAAGAACGTCGACCCTGGAAAATATGTGCAGCCCGGACAGACCCTGCTGGCCATTGTGAAACATGAAACCTGGATCGTCGCCAATTTCAAGGAAACACAAATCAAAAAAATGGCGGTGGGACAACCGGTCGATATTAAGGTCGATGCCTATCCCGATGTCACATTCAAAGGCCATATCGACAGCCTGCAGGCCGGTACCGGCTCGGTTTTCAGCTTGTTGCCGCCGGAAAATGCCACCGGCAACTTCGTTAAAGTGGTCCAGCGTCTCCCGGTCAAAATTGTTGTAGACTCTCCGTTTGATCCGGATCATCCTTTGTTACCGGGACTTTCCGTCATTCCATCTGTTGATGTTAGGCAGCAAACAGGCCCCAAACTGGTCCATAAATAAATTTCGGGAATATCCGTGGAAGACAATACCCAGACACCGCATCCGGAAATCAGTACCAAGGAAAAGTGGCTCATTACGTCCGCCATTATGATGGGAACCCTCATGGGGATCATCACCGCCAGCATTATCAATGTCGCCCTCCCCCATATGCGCGGCAGCCTGGGCGCGTCCGTCGAAGAAATCGCCTGGGTATCCACCGGCTTTTTGCTTTCATCGGTCATTGTCATGCCCATCATCGCCATGCTGAGCGCGCGCTTTGGCCGCAAGAACTTCCTCATCTTTGCCATTTCATTGTTCACCACCGCCTCCATCTTTTGCGGACTGGCCTGGAATTTAAACACGCTGATTTTTTTTCGCATCGTTCAGGGAATCGGCGGCGGCGCCTTGATTCCCATCGCCATGGCCGTCCTGCGGGAAACCTTTCCGCCGAAAGAGCAGGCGCAGGCCATGAGCATATTCGGTCTGGGTGTCATGCTTGGTCCGGCGTTTGCCCCGACCCTCGGCGGATGGATCACCGACAATTACTCCTGGCGGTGGTGCTTTTACATCAACGTCCCCTTCGGCATCCTCGCCATTTATCTCATCATGAAATACATTGAGGATCCGCCGTATCTGATTCGTGAAAAAGGCAAAATAGATTTCCCCGGACTCTTTTCTCTGGCCGTGGGGCTGGGTTCATTTCAGATTATGCTGGAGCGGGGACAGCGTGAAAACTGGCTCTCTTCAACCTTTATTCAGTACCTCGCCGCCATAGCGTTTCTGGGACTGGTATTTTTTATCTGGCGGGAATTGACGACGGATAAGCCGGCGGTCAATTTGAGAATATTAAAAGATCTAAACTTCGCTTCGGGAACCGCCCTCGGCAGCCTTTTGAATATGGGTCTCATGGGGGGCATGTTTATTTTGCCCCTTTTTTTGCAGCAGCTCTTAGGTTATACCGCCCGTGATTCCGGTATTGCCCTGCTTCCCAGAAGTCTGGCTATGGCCATTGCCATGTCCCTCGGCGGAAGCCTGTACAATCATTTGGGTCCTAAGCCGCTCGTCGGCGGTGGACTGGTTGTCTGTTTCTTCTCGTCCTATTGGCTCTCACGGCTTTCTCTCGATGTCGGGTATTGGGACATTTTTACCGCGCAGTTTCTCCAGGGCATCGGCTTCGGGTTTCTTTTTGTTTCATTAAGCACAGCCAGCCTTTCGACCATTCAACTGCCGATGATGACGGCGGCCACAGGACTCCATAATGTCATCCGCCAGATGTTCGGCTCCATCGGCATTGCCATGTCCGCCACGTTTTTATCGCGCAGCGAAAGTGTATTCAGGAGAATTTTACTGGAAAATGTCAGCATATTCAAAAATGTTACAAATGATCGTCTGCGTCTGTTTGCGGCCTATCTTTTCCAGCGGGGCTTTGATCAGACGACCGCCGAAAACAAAGCGCTCAAAATCATTCAGACCATCGTCATGCGCCAGTCCACAATGCTTTCTTACAACCGTGTATTTTTTCTGGTAGCGCTGCTTTTTATCCTGGCCATTCCGTTTGTTTTTACCCTGAGAGACGATCGTCTGGCTGATTTTAAAAAAAAGAAGTGATTATTACGATGCGTTGGATAAAGTAAACGGAGACAGACATTTTAAAGATTGACGCCTCATCTCCGTTCTTGAAAACATTATATTGGGGAATTTATTTTAATATCTGCGGCCGCCGCCCCTCGGTCCGCCGCCAAAACCACTGCGGCCGATGTTCCTTCTCTGGCCGCCCTGCCCCTGATCTCTCCGCGGCCTGGCTTCATTGACGACAATCGTATTACCGTCCAGCTTTCCGTCGTGAAACAGCTCAATAGCTTTACGAGCACCCTCCTCCGTTTCCATTTCCACAAATCCGAATCCCCGGCTCTCTCTGGTGTACTTATCCTTGATAATATTAACACTCATGACTTTGCCGGCTGTTTCAAAATTTTCCCGGATGACACCCTCCGTCACATTGGCCGTGAGATTACCCACATAAAGATTTTTGTTCATTTCATCGCCCTCCTTTAAAGAATTATTGATTGGTGAGATCCGTTGGCGAGACAGCCTCATCGCTAAATGAAAAAAGGCGCTCAATTACATCTTTAATTAACCGAGCGCCTTTTTTTTATTTACGTCTTCAAAATTATAATGGTTTTACATTTTCCGCCGCCGGACCTTTTTTCCCCGCCGTGACATCAAAGCTGACACGCTGTCCTTCGCTTAAGGTCTTGAAACCACTGGCCTGAATCGCGCTGAAATGAACAAACACATCACCGCCATCGTCTTTTTCGATGAACCCGAAGCCCTTGCTCTCATTGAACCACTTGACTGTACCTTCTGACATCGCTGATATCCTCCTTTCTCAAATTCTCTTCAGTCGGATTATCACGATGACAGAATAAAAAAATCGCCGATACTCAAATAGCATGGCGACCATTTCCTGTTCACTAAAATGTCTTAATCCAAACTTACTTAGTATGGGACCTTCTATAATACGCTCATCATAAAGTCAAGGATTATATTTAAGACATTTTGATCCACAAAGAAAATACACGAACAGCGAAAAATCTGATAAGAAACGGCGTGTCAAAATCGTAATGGCAGACCGCGAGGACAGCGTTTCCAATATATTGAAATCCATTGTTGAAGGCTGAGAATGCCCCGATCCTGTTTCCGGGATCAGTTGGGCGCAGTTTTCCCGTATAAGGCGCGAAGTTCTTTCTTGGCCTGCTCCAGGATGCGCAAACGATCTTTATCCAGATTCTTACCGGCACGATTAATGTAAAAAACAAGCATGGACATGGCGGAGCGGAACGGCGGCGCCTTGCGCCTTGTGCTTCTTTCCGCCGAATTTTTGAGGGACAGGGCGATCATTTGGGGGTCGTCCCACGTGAATACGCCCTCCTCCAAATCGAGTGCGTCGCTTTCTTTGGTCACCCGTCCGGACCAATACTTTTCATCAGACAATTTGGATTTTTTCGTCATTAAGATACCATGGGTGCAAAAAGGACTGCCTATTCCCCAATGTCGTATTTACGGCCGCTTTCGGCCATACAGCTTAGATGATTATGGCCGGCACCGCAACCGTATACGAAAATCCCCCGTATCTGACCCCGTTAACCTTCCTTCTCCTTCTTTTCTTGTTTTGAATTTTTTTTCTCTCGGACAAGCTTGGAACAATCCATTTTCATGATGTCGTCGACGAACCATTCATCCACCTTGAAATATTCCTTCCGGTGCGATGTCTTCAGCACATAATATTTTTCATCTTTCGGTTTTGAAAATTGATACGTTTCCGACGCACCGGAGGACAACGCCAAGCTGTACGAAAAGACAGGCTTTTTTTGATTGTACTGCGGTTTTGCCTCGGTCCCGAGAACATCACGGATGCGAAGATCGGCGATTTTTTTCAATAGCCGGTTGGCTTCTTCCGCTGCTGTTTCCTTTTTGCTTTCGTCTATTCCCTCTGCTGTGAGTTTCCCATCTCGACGTGACAGAACGCAATCCATCAGTTCAATCCGCTCGATATCAGTTTCCTCATGCTTCAACACCCTTTGGTCGATCCAGTCTTCGGAAGTAATTCCGGCTTCATGGGTGTTGAAATTAACGGCATAGACCGCATCATCGCTGTTTCGGCGGGCATGGACTTTACGAAAAGACGGTGAGGTACCGATGAAAAGGGCATCCTTAACGTCGCCGTTCTTGAGAAAGGTGATCTTTCTTTCGTAGGCATCCGGCGCAACTTTGAAACGCTCCGGCGCCTCTTTCGTCGTCGCCACGGGCCACCCTTTTTTTAGCGCTCCCAGTTTTTCAAGAAAGGTTTTGACCTTATCCTGATCGGCGGGAAAGTTATCCATGGCGGCTATAATCCACCGGCCTTCCTTTTTTTCCAGCGTGATGCTCTGTTTGTTGTCATTGTTCTGGATGACGATATGGTCCACTGACTCAACATCAGTGGTAAAAAGCGCTTCTTTGGGTTTAAAGGCGCCGTAATCTTTTTTTACCAGGGTGGATCCTGCCGCCACCGCCAGCTGTAAGGCCAGAATTATTCCGAGATAAATGCTCCATCGCTTCATGATTGGACTCCTTCATTCAGTATCAGATTATATCGGCGCCTCGCCCAATAGGTTGTCCAGCGCCGAATCAACCACACCACGAAAAGACCCAATACGGCCAGACCATAATTCAGATACTCCCAAAACATCTGATCGGAACGGGATAAGGGAACAAGGGTACGCGAGAAATGGCTCCGTCCGCGAATACTCAGGAGATTACGGTCTTCCAATGACCAGTCGACCACGTTTTTCAGCAGGTTCACCGGATTAAGATATTGCGTTCCCATCCCGGCGGTGGCGAGCTGTAAAGCGATATCCGAAGCAAAGCAGTCGGAAGCGAAGAGGATAATGCGTGCCGATTCGGGAGAATGTTCGATCAATCGGTCGATGACGATGGATTTTTCATCTTCCTCTCCTGTTGATTTTTTTGATTCCTTCCCGGCATTTTGTTTTCCCTCATCTTTATCGATTAACGGAAACGGTTTGTCTTTAAAATACGATGTAAATTTTCCCTCAACAACCACCGCCAGGAGATTTTTGCCCGTTTCTTTACCGGCAGGGAAACCTAACTTGCCGTATTTGCTAAAATCGGGCTGCAGGCTGGTTTCGTCGGTGGACCAGGCTTTTTCTGAACTCTCCAGCAGACGAATGACCCGCCGGTCTTTGTTTTTATCGGGATCGACGACAACCGGCGCAGTCCAGTTCATGGTTACCTGATCGATTCCGGTTGTTATCCCATTTCGGCGATCCATGCCGTCAGCACGAATATCGATAAAGAAAGGGTAATCGACCAGGTGGGTCTCGCGGACAACAAATCCGCCGACATCGCGCTCCACCGGAATGGGAAACGGGGCATTTTGCGGATCTAAAACCAGCTTGTTCTTCATGGTCAAACCATGATGATCAAGCCATGCCGTCAGGCCGGAATTTTTTTCCCGGGCGTTGAGGCCCTGCTGCAGGTTGACGGAAAACGGTGCGGTTACGACAATCACGGTGCCGCCTTTCATCAGAAATTGGTCCACGTCAAAAAGCTGCTGTTCATTAAGCTGGTCCGGCGATAACAACATCAGCAGCTCCGTCTCCGCAGGTATCCCGATGTCTCTGAGACCGACCAGCTCGGTCCGATATTCTTCCTTAAGGCTTTCGGTCAGCCAGGAAAAAGTAATACCGGTCCCTTGAATTCCATATCTGGGGTTCGGGGGGGCCGGCATATGCATGGCCACGGTTTTAAGAAAACCCGCGGAAAATCGTTTGAGAGCCGCTTCCAGGCTGTGTTTGATTGCTTCCCTGCTCATGATTTCCGGGATGGACACCTGCACGAAACGATTATCTCCTTCAAAGGCCATATAAAACCAAAATTTATCCGACGAAAGTATGCTTGTCGCCATAGGCCGGAAGCCGAATTCCGACTGTATTTTTTCTGCCAGTTTGCGGTCTGAATCCGGGTTTTGGATATCGATGCTCAATTGACCCCGTGATCCCGCTTGGAGTTCCTCAAGAACTTCTTTCAGGTTGTTTTTCAGATCGACGAGCTGTTTCGGCAATCGACGATCGGCTGAGATATATCCCTTGAAAACGACAGGCTGAGAAATTGCGGCAAAGAGATCGCCGGCGCTCTGGTATGAAAACAGCACTTTTTTGACGGCCCGGGTGATTTCGTATTCGGGATTGCGCAGCTCTATTCTAACATCCGAACCGTCCTGCATCTTCACATCAATGAGGTCCCGAAACCCCAGCGTTTCAAACTGGTCCCCATATTTAATCAAAATATTGAAGTACGAGTTGACGATCGATGACTGATACTTGCTCGCAAATTGAAGGGGAACAGGATTAATGCCGTATTTTCGCCCCGCTTCCTCTTCCAGCTCCGGTTCCTCAACGGGATCGATAAATTCGACGCGGACGCGTCCTTTGCCCGATACGGCATATTCCTTCAAAAGATCGTGCAATTGCGGTACCAGCGGCGCCAGGAGAGGGTGTGTCTTTGTACTGAAATAGCCCCGGATCAGCAACGGTTCCTGGAGCCGTTCAAGATAATTCTCCGTGGCATGGGATATGGAATAGATATTGCCCTTGGTCATATCGACACGCGCCTGACTCACGGGGGCCAGCCACAGGTTCGCCGCCAGAAAGTTGGCGGCGAAAAGTACCGTCAACAAACCCCACTGGCGGTGCCGGCTGTTGGAGGCATTGCCGCTCCAACGTCTTCTTTCCAATTCAAACACGTTCAAACTCAAAAATACCCCCATGAGGCTGACATAAAAATATAAGTCTCTGACATCGATCATGCCGCGGGTAATGGCATCGAACCTTGAACCTGTCCCTATCAGTTTGAAGATCTCCGAATATCCGGCGTCGAACAGCCCCGTTACGGCGTCGGAACCGAGTGCATACAGAAGGCTGCAAATCAATGCGGTAATGATCAGGCTGACGATCTGGTTATCCGTCCGGGTACTGACGAACAGACCGATGGCTATATAAGCCGCCGCCAGGAAAAGGGTCGCCACGTATCCGCCAAATACAGGACCCCAATCGAGAGGTCCGATCATGGATACGGTAATCGGTAAAGGAAGAGTTAATACGAGGGCTACCGCTACGAGGCAGAGGCAGGCAATAAATTTACCCAGAACCAGTTGATACGGCTGCGCGGGTGACGTGAGGAGAAACTCCAGAGTTCCGGACCGGCGCTCCTCGGACCACATACGCATGGTGATGGCAGCCGACAGAAATATCATCAGGATCGGCATCCACTCAAAGAGGGGGCGCACATCGGCAATATTACGACTGAAAAACATCTCAATCCAAAAGAAAATAAAAAATGATGCCGCCAGAAAAGCACCCAAAAAAATGAACGCCATTGCGGAAGCAAAAAATGTGGACATTTCTTTACGGACGATCTTCAAACATTGTTTCATTATGCCAACCTCCCATCCTTCACGGACATATCGCCGAATATCGCTTCCAGACTGCGGCTTTCAGGATACAGTGAATAGAGACTCGCACCATGTTCGATGACCGCCTTCGCGATAACAGGTGCCGTATCTGCAGCTTGCTCACCATCAATGGACAGGGCATAGCGGAAGGACCCGCTTTCGTCGGATATCGTCTCAATGGCGACGACACCGTCGATGACATGGAATATCGTTTCGGTCGCATCCGGTCGGGCATCCGTTTCGACGATCAGGCGATTCGCCCTGCTGAGAGACTCAAGTCTGAAATCAAGGTATATCTCCCCGTTGCGCAAAATAATGACACGGTCACAGGTCGCCTGCACCTCCTGAAGAATGTGCGTTGACAGGATGACGGTTGCTTTACGGGCAAGGTCCTTGATGAGATTTCGCATATGGAAGATTTGGCTCGGGTCCAGGCCGCTGGTCGGTTCATCGAGGATAATAATCTTCGGTTCGTGCATAATGGCTTGCGCCACCCCGACTCGCTGCCGATAACCCTTCGAAAGCGTGTTAATCCTCTCTGCGGCCTTGGGAATCAATTCGGTTCGTTCAACCACCTTGTGAAGCCTGGCGGGTCTTTCGTGTTCCGGAATGTCATGGAGCGACGCCGCATACTCTAAAAATCCGATCACCGTCATTTCCGGATAAAGCGGGCAGTTTTCCGGCAAATAGCCGATACGCTGCTGGATGGCGCTGCGGTTTTTTTCCATGTCTAATCCGTCGATGGTAATCCTGCCGCCGGATGGTTCCAAAAACCCCGTCAGCATTTTCAGGATCGTGGTTTTGCCGGCGCCGTTATGGCCGAGCAGGCCGATGATTTCACCTGCGCCGATCTCAAATGAGACATTATCGACGGCCAGTAAGTCACCGTATCGCCGCGAAAGAGATTCCACTTTGATCATCATTATCCACTCCGTTTTTTATTTTGAATCAGTCTTCTTTATGGAAAAGTTTCGAAATTTTATATGAAATATTTTCTGCAATGCCTGTTGTTCAAGACAACTAAAACGCCGATCGGGGATCTTTATTATCATGCCTCGTGACACCCCACCAAGCATGAATAATTTCGATACAAACGTTCAAATCAAACATCGATCGAAATATTGCCCTAAAAGACATCGATTTTCATTTGATTTATTTCGACAGTCATAAAAAAGATTAATACTTCTGATTGATTTTCAATCAGCACTTCATATCATACCGATTGCCCGCCCACCTTTTTAACCATGATTTTTTGCTTGTCAAGTGAAAATTTTACCCAGTCCACCAAGTCGAGCCAGGCCGTGATAAATTATTGAAGAGAGATAAGGCCTTAACTGCTTTATCGACGCGACTTGTCAAGAAAAGTGAAAAGTGAAAATCACGCATTCCTAAACTGACAAATGATACGAAAATAAGCATCGGAACGTCGATATCAAAGCATTTCAAGTATCTTAAAGTAGCTCGGCGGCAGGGGATATGTTTCCCCCATAAGGGCTGTTCGCGGCAATCTTGAATTAGCCTTTTCCACATAACGCAAGCCCTCGATCAGTTCACCAAGTTTGTCCGCGGGAACGCTGAGTATTAATTCGTCTTCACCTGCCAGGGCTATGTAACGATCGCCTCGGCACGGGATTGAAACCTGGCACTCTCCTTTTTTTATGACCGGCACGACTGAATAGACGCAGGCCGCATGACTCGAGAGGCTGCATTTCAGATCGTGACCGTCTTTCGCTTCCCTGCCCAGAAGCAGCAGACTGATCTGCTCGGAGTTGCAATAGATCATAATGATGTCCGGCAAAAAGGCGGCCTGCTTCAGCGGCGCTGAAATGATACTCCTGTATTTGCCCACTTCCAGACGCGGAAAATCACTCGCGTAATTCTTCCCGGCGTTGAGATCCATGACATCTTCGGGGTAGCGGTTATTGCCATCCAGAAAATATTGAGGGGCTTCGGCAAATCCCAATCCGATAATCGGCTCGCAGCAAACCATATCTTCTTTGAACATGGCGACCGCCAAGCCTTCTTTTCTCGATAAAGCCAATCCCTGGCAGAGGGGCATTGGGCGTTTGAGATTTTTTAGCGGCCTCAAGGTGCGCTCGGGTATTTCACTCTCGTCTCGCAACAGACGGACAGCAAGGGGATAGGTCTTAAGCCGTATCCGCTGTTCGAGTTCTTCTCCGTACTCATGAATACGATCCAATTCCGTCATTTTAAAATCCTCCAAAGGTTATTAAAGCAGCATAATTTTGATTCGCGTTACTCCGCTTAGAAGAATCGACATCCTCGGCATGGACGCCTGCCTCACGGCCATGATCGAGGTTACCTGGCAGCTCAACGGCTGTCCCTTTTTCAAAACGAACGTTGTCCATGCCATGTTTCTCGGCTTCTGACCTTGCCATTGACGGCATGGCATCCAGACTGATGGCCTCTTCACATCCCCGGCCAAAAGCCATCGTTAAAAACCCTGGTCGCAGGCCACGTCCAAAAAGCTTGCCTCCGGATCCGGTTGGCATAGTTAGACAATCATCATATGGGAAGATGCATTCCCGGCTTGAGCTGTACAGCACAGGCGTCGGCTTGCTTTGTAAACCGAGTCCGGATATCGTTGATGTTGACTTTATTCCTAAGGACCTCCCAATCAACCGTGAATGTCTGTGCTGGGTCTTTTCCAAATTTCGGTGCATTTCTAATTCAATAAAGCCTATCTATCGTTCCTTATCCGTTGAGCACAATGCTTCTCAGGGCTTCTTCAATCAAAGGATACCGAAACCGGAAGCCGGCCTCCAGGAGACGGCGTGGAATTACGCGCTGGCCTTTTAGCAGAACGGAGCCGAATTCCCCCAGGATCAGACGGATGATAAACCCGGGGGCAGGCATGAAGGAGGGGCGGCACAGAACCCTGCCGATCGCCTTTCCCAGATCCCTGTTGCGGACGGGATGGGGGGAGCAGACGTTAAACGCCCCGGACAGATCCTGACGGCCGATGAGGAAGATAAAGGCTTCGGCAAGATCGTGCATGTGCACCCAGGAAAACCACTGGCGGCCGCTCCCCAGCGGGCCGCCGATGTAATATTTATACAACGGAAGCATCTGCCCCAAAGCGCCGCCGTTTTTCCCCAGGACAATGCCGAAGCGGGTGATGATCACGCGCGCCTCTTTACTTTTTGCGCGAAAGGCTTCCTGTTCCCAGTCATACGCCAACCGGGCGAGAAAGTCATCTCCGGCGGTATCGGATTCGACCAGTTCCTCCTCTTGGTGAAAACCGTAATACCCCACCGCCGACGTGCTGAAAAAAGTGATGTTCTTCGAGACGGCCGGCAGGGCATCAACCAGATTGCGGGTGGTTTCGATGCGACTGCTGACGAGAATTTTTTTCTGTTCCGGCGTCCAGCGGCTAAAGATCGAGGCACCCGCCAGATTGATGAAGATGTCATACTCCGGAACATATTCCTGCCATTTTCCCTGAAGGGTTGGGTGACCGGCGATATAGGACAAGCCTGCCGTCTTGAAGGCCTTACCGCTGGTCTCCGTTGTCAGGACGGCAACCGTGTGCCCATCCGTTATCAGACGCTTCGCGAGATACGTCCCCACGAATCCTGTTCCGCCGGTCATGAATACTTTCATTGCACCCCCCCCTGATCTATTCGGAAACGGATCCGTAGACATTGAAATAACGGGAATTTGCGCCCCAGTTCATAAAACGGGTGTAGCCGGCTTTTTCAAGGCGCCTGATGACCATCTGCGCCCTGCCGCCCGTTTCGCAGGTCACGATGAGATACTGGGTCTTCGGCAGTTCGCCGAGTCGTTCCATAACCCGGCTCGACGGGAAATTCTTGGCTGTGGGGATGTGGGCTTTTCTAAAGGCATCCTCAGGGCGGACATCGATAATCCATATTTCCACCTTCGGTTTATCCACAAGCTCCTTCAGCTTGGGTGGATCAAGGTACTGCTTCAGGATTTCCCCCTCGCTGCCCGTATACCCTTCATAGCAGCCGGTGATGCAGTTCACAGCAATCAGTATGCAGACGGCAAAAAAATATTTTTGCTTTTTCATCATGCCTTACACCTCCCACATCGTGAATGGATTGTTGAAATGGACTCTGCTTCTTTTCGCAATTATACAAGGGCCTTATGATGTGTCAAGGCAAAATTGGCGAAAAGCCCAAGAGCGCCGAAAATGATCATGACATCAAGATGGCGGAATTCGAACCGGCATGGTAGAGTAAACTCCTAATGAACGGACCGGCATTTGGAGCGCAGGGATGTTTTCTTTTAATAAAAGCAGAGTGCAAACCCTCAAAGAAGGAACCGTCGAGCATGGACCCGTGGCGTACTGGATGAGCCGCGACCAGCGCGTGGAGGACAACTGGGCGCTTTTATGGGCCCAGGACCTGGCTCTGAAAGAAGATCCTGGAGTGGTCGCCGTCGCCGGAAGCCGCTTTGGAGACCGCCATCTGTCTCAATGACCGCTATGAACTCGACGGCAGAGATCCCAACGGATATGCGGGCATTGCCTGGAGCATCGGCGGTGTTCATGATCGGGCATGGAATGAAAGGACCGTCTTCGGCAAGATCCGCTATATGAGTTATAACGGATGCAAATCAAAATTTGATGTCAAGCAATATATCGAACGTATCAAAGCGCTTTAGCATGCTCAGTACAGAAGGCGCCTCAATGATTTTTCATTCAACATGACTGCAGGTCTTTGCGTTATCGGCCCTCGCCGCTGGCATGGCCGCCCCTGAATTCGAAGCGGTCTCTTCCGATCACTTTTCTTGTCATTATGAGTCCAGACGGATTCAATGACCGTGTGGCTGCGTTACGGCCTTGAATATTGCTGAAAGAAGCGCCAAATGATCCCCGCAGCATCAAAATCCTTCAAGGGATTATTTCCCGGAAGGGCTCTCGTTATCGGCCCGCCGGGCCACTCATGACCCCAGCCACGTATCCGGCAGACGCGCACCTCATTCCCGCCGCTGGAATCCATATAGGACGTCTCCATGACCATCCCATCGAAACTCTCTTTTCGGATCGGTCCCGCGGTTGCCTTGTTCGCGGCAATCCAAAAATCAGCCGCGTCAGCGACCCGTTGATACTCCCGCGTACTTTTCCGATCGAGCGGTTTTCCCCCCTCGTAAGGGATGGTCTTGTCGGCATCCCCATGCATGACCAGAAACGGGACCGGACGTTCAGGAGTCGGAATCCACCGCTCCGGCTGATTCTGCGTCGCTCTGCTGTTGATGACGCCGGAAACCGATGCCGCTGCCGCCAGCAGGAATGACCGTTCCACGGCAAACCGGTAGGTCATCATCCCCCCGTTCGAGAATCCCATCATATAAATCCGGCGTTTATCGACGGCATATTGCCGGCATGTCCCGTTTATAGCCGCCTCGATGAAGGCGACATCGTTCCAGCCCTCCTCCGCGGCCTTGCCGCAACAATGCCCGGCATTCCAGTGCTGCAGAAAACCCAGGATGCCGATGCCCTCGGGATAAATGACGATCAATCCCTCACGGTCGGCCAGTTGACTCCATTCGGACCATTTCGCTATTTCCTTTGCCGTGCTGAACGCGCCGTGCAGGACGACCACAAGGGGATAGGCGCGGGAAGCGCTGTAGCCTTGTGGACTGTGCAGCAAGAAGTGGCGTTGATGCTTGCCTGTTCGCAGATTGAAATCGTCCCTGAATGTACCTGAAACCGGATTCGCCGTTCGGGTCACAGGATAAGCGCAGCCTATTAGCAGACAGAGAAACAAAATCCATAGACGCGCCAAGAAGAATACTTTCAAAATATTGCGCATCGTTATCGCTCCTTTTCGGATCAGAAATAGCACCCCACTGTATTCAGCATCTTCCGGGCATCTCTCACAGAATAAAAAATCCCCATCAACTCTCAACGGCTCTACAGAATCGGATCAATTTTTTTTGGGAAACCAGGGAATGAAAACACTCGTCCGTTGCTTATAGGCGTCAAAGCCCGAAATCTTCCTCATCAGTTTTTCCGTCATGGGTATCCCGGAAACGAAGAGGATGGAGCCCGTAATGGTCAAAGGTCCGATGATGGACAGCCAGCCCCAAGGTATGGACAGGGCCAGGCAATAAAGGCCCCACCACATCGTGACCTCGCCGAAGTAGTTGGGATGTCTTGAATAGCGCCAGAGCCCCCGGTCCATGATTTTTCCCCTGCTCGTCGGGTCCGCCATGAAGCGGTCCAACTGCCAATCCGCAAGGGACTCGAACGAGAACCCCAGGACCCAGAGCAACACCCCCAAAACATCCAAAACGCCAAACCCTCCGGCATCATAAGTGTTGATGACCAGGATCGGCGCAATGTTCAGAAGCAGAATGCAGCCCTGAAGGATGAAGACCTGGAAATAACTCCGTAGAACAAAGAACTTGCCCCAGGTCTCCCGCCACTTGCGGTATCTGACGTCCTCCCCTCTGCCCCGGTTGCGCAGGTAAATCCGGACAGCCAGTCTCAGCCCCCAGATGAAGATCAGCGACGCCGCGATCAGTTGTCTTGCGGTAAAAGACCCACAAATCAAAAGCGTTGTCCAGGCGACGAGGATAAATCCCGGCCCCCAGGCCACGTCGGCGATGCTGTTGTCGCGGCGAAGCAGGGCTAAAATGAAAAGCGCCGTCATGTAAAAGAAAACGACAAGGGCCGCAACACCCAGGGTATTCATCCATTCCATGGTCTTTCCTCCCTTTGAAAAACATCTTCAGGCACGAGGCTTCGCGTAGCGTTTGACGCCGTCCTGAATGACACCCCTCACCTTTGAGATCAACTCGTCCAGATTCCCCTTATCATATCCCTCGCTGGATACGGGTTCATGGATGACCAGCGTGGCGCGGCCGGGCGTGAGGTCGTATGTTCCGGCCGGCAGGATGTATTTTGTATCGACAATAGACACCGGCAGCAGAGGGAGGTCCAGATCGATCGACATGGAAAAAGCCCCTTTTTTGAACTCCCCAATACGGCCGTCCCGGCTTCTCGTCCCTTCGGGCAGCATGATAAGGGAAACCCCGTTGACGAGAATCTTTCTGGCTGCTTTCAGGCTTTCATAAGCGCCCTCCCTATCGCTCCGATCGATATAGATGTTCCCGCCCATTTTGCCGGCCAGACCGAACAGCGGGACCTTGCGCAATTCCTTCTTCATGACCCAGCGGGCGTCGATCCCCAGAAAACCCCAGAGTATAAAGATATCGAAGGAACTCTGATGGTTCGCCACGACAATATAGGATTGACGTTCAACGATGTTTGCCCGGCCGACAACGTCTACTTTTATGGGCGTTATGAAGCAGTTGAAGCGAGCCCACCCCCGGCCCGCAATCCGGTTGGCGGCGTCCGGACCGGACAGGAAGACGACCACGATGCCCAGGAAAACGAAAAATACCGTGGATAGACCGAACAGGGGGATAAAGATGAGCCATTTATAGGGCTGATAGAGAATATGGAAGACTTTCTCTTTCATGGGGCTCTACTCCCGGGTAAGGGAAAACGACTGTTACGGCATGATCCATCTGCCGATCAAGAAGCTTGCCGCAGCGACGCTTGCCGTCAGGATCATGCCCCAGAGAATGTCTACGAATACGACATTGACCGGCCAGTCCTTCAATGTGGCGAGGTTGGAAAGGTCGTAGGTGGTGTAGGCAAAAAAGCCGAACAACGCTCCCATGGTGACCGCCTGGCGCAGGGAGTGTTTTTCGAGGGCCGGCAGGGTTGCAAAGATCAGGATGCCGACGATGTAAAGGAGATAAAAAATCAAAGCAGCGGCCCAATTAATATCCGGCCGGAGGAGATGGCCCAGGTTGTTGCGATAAAAGCCCTTTGCCAGGACACCGATCCAGAGCATGTCAATCCCGAAAAAGACGGGCAGGGTAAGGAGATAAAGATAGATTAGCTTCATCACGGAGACCCCTTTCTTTCTAAGAAGTCATCGAAAATACCCCTGTTCAATCATTTCAGTCGCTTATCTGGTCTCATCCGGCCAGTGTTGCGGAACCTTCTTCAGCAGCGATGCGTCGTACCCCTGGGCAACCACCTCGTCAACCAGACGGGCGTAGTCCGCCTCCGGAATGACGGGGGTACGGGCCATTATCCACACGTAATCCCGTTTGTTGCGCGCGATAATCGTACTGGTGTAGTTGTCATTCAGGTAGGTGATGAGATATTCGGACTTGAACGGCCAGATAAACTGCATCCCCCACGAAGCGTTCGTGGCTGTATCGAGGATAAATCCCCGCGGCTTATAGGTCTTGAGCGGACCGTTGAAGGCGCCTTTGCGAAAAGTGAAGGTCGTGGCGATCGTGCCATCTTGATCGAGACGGTACGATTCGACAGCGTTGTGCGCACCCTTCTCGATCCACGTGGGGATATTTGCGATGACGTACCAGTCGCCCATAAAGCGTTGGATGTCAATCGAAGCAACGGTCTTAAGCGGAGGCAGCTTTGCGGCGCAGCCTGAGAAAAGGACGGTGACCATTGTCAAAACCGACATCAGTGCTACATTCCCTCCGATGCTATGCAAGAAGCGATTCGTCATAACCTTCCCTCTAAGATACCGGATATTCGTTAATCCAATTCTTCAAAGTAAGAATTGGAAACGCCTTCCAGGAGTTGGACGGATTTCGTATTCACCTGAAAAACTTCCAATTCAGTACTGTCGGCAAAATCTTTCAGATTCGGGTGTCTTTCAAGAAGCTTCTCAAAGATCTCACGCCTCTTTGACTCATCCTCGATATGTTGAAAAGTGCCCTGCACGGTCAGAGCCTTGATATTTTCACGCCTCCGGCCTGTATCATCTTCCCTTGTGTCGATCAGAAGACTCACAGATGCGTTATTCATCATGTTCGTGTATTTTTTTGATCCTCTCAAACTGCTCATGTAGATTTTACGACAATCTTCATCCGTAATATAGGACATGAGCGAGCAGTGCGGCTCTGCTCCGGAGACTGTCGCTAGAACGCAGGTATCCTTCTGCTGAATGAGTTCTTTTGCTGTTGTCAATTTCTTCATTGATGATTTCTCCTGCCGGACCCGCCGGATCACTATACATGGTTGCGAAGCTGTAATTCCAGCGGGTGTGGGTTGAGATAGACTTGTTCTTTCAGATATGCCTCATCATATTTCCTGACATAATGATTCATAAGGGTCACCGGCACGATCAGGGGAATAAGCTCCCCACGGTATTGGTCGATTACTTCCAAAAGTTCCTTTTTTTCATCGGTGGAAAGGACTTTCTTGAAGTACCCCATGATGTGATGAAGGACATTGGTGTGTTTGGCCGCCGACGGCTTGAGAGCCGTTGCCTCCATCAGGAGTTTTTCGTATTGCATGATCAATTCCTTCGGCGGGAATTGCTTGGCATGCGCCGTCAGATTCCCCATCTGCTGAAGATATTTCGGACTGTGGGCCATCAGAAGTAGTTTGTGAGCGGTATGAAATGCCACCAGATTTTTGATGGATTCTTTTTCTTCCATGCCTTTACGGTAACGTTTGTAAGTGAAGATGCGTTCGATGAAGTTCTCCCGCAGAATCGGATCATGGAGCCGACCTTCCTCCTCGACGGGTACCAGCGGGAAATGCTCCATAAAAATGCGCGCGAAAATACCCACGCCGATCTTTCGGGGCACCCCGTTGTCATCATACACTTTGACCCGCTCCATCCCGCTCGACGGCGAGTCGCTTTTAAAGATGAAACCGCAGAGTTTTTGCTTCTCAAGATCTCTCAAGCGCATCTCGACCCATGCCTCCATGCGGTCTGTATGATCGATGCCCGTTTTGCCCGTTATAAGGCGCGGCTTCCCGGGATCGCCCACAAGCCGAAATGATTCCCTCGGAATGCCAAAGCCGCATTCCACCTCAGGACAAACCGGCGTGTAAAGAACATACCTGCCCAAGGTGTCTCGCAGGAAGCGGTCGAGCGCATGACCTCCGTTGTAGCGCACATTTTCACCGAGAAGGCAGGAACTGATGCCGATGGGAATTTTTTCCATACGTCAGCCTTTAAAGATGTTCATGCTTTTCCGCCGATCAACGGCAGGACTTTATCGATATGGAAGTAAATCAGATATTTGTGGCCTGTCTTGTATTTGCCTTCCCCTCCGGGATATTTCTTACGCCGGAGTTCTTCAATCAGCGGGCTGTCCTCTTCCTCGCGGATTTTTGTCAGGTATAGCCGCCGGCCTTCATAGCGTTCGGATTCCTTGAAAAGATAGACAGCATGTGGATTTGACTGGAGATTGGCATGGGTCAATTTTTCGGCGGCAATAAAAGCAATCGTTTCCTCATCGAAAAAATGCGGCTTTCCATAGAGGGCGGCATCGACTCTTCCGTCGGCATCCGCCGTAGCCAGGACACCCACCCCTTCTCTTTTATCGAAATAGTCGCTCAGCACCGTAGCCATTCCTCCTGAGTTTTCAAATACTGTTCTTCCCAAATTTAACAATCCGCTCCAACTATAAATCTTCCTTTTTGTTATTTCAATAGATAACGTATCCTTTGAGCTGAAAATACGGCGGACGATCAGCAAGGAGACACCATGACAGATCATGGAAGAGGTCAAGCGAATTGTATTGAATTATCACATGGTGGAGGCGGCGGGAGTCGAACCCGCGTCCGAAAATCTTCCACTGCAGTTTCTACGTACGTAGCCTCTGATTTAAATTCGCAACAGAAAACTCCCGGAGGCCGGATTAATCCGTCACTATCCTGTAGGATTTCACCATTCCAACGCCAGGAAAGAAGGTTTGGCTATTCTGTCTGAATGACGCCCTCATCCGACCCGACAGACAAAACCGGGAGAACGTTAGCCGTCTTATGCGGCTAAAGCGTAATCGTAATCGTTTGCGCTTAAATGTTTTCCTGCCTTTTTAACGAGGCCGACAGGAACCTCGGTACGCTTCTACAGCTTCAATTATCCCCGTCGAAACCGTGACGCCCCCATATTTGGAGAATGATAAAATGATCGCCGTATTTGCACTTAATATAGGTTGCCGGATCGTTTTAGTCAAGGACGAAAACAGAGTCTCCTTATCTTCATGACGACCACGGTCAGACCGCCGCATTCTGTTTATACCTGCGAAGGCAATGCCGATCACTTTATCACGTCATGACGGATTGTCTTTAACGGGGCTGCCGAAGGATTTCAATTTATTCGCCATGTCCCGCAGCGTTCGGTCCACTTTTCCGCCGATGGTATCTTCGGGAAATTTGCCGTCTTCGGCCCGGCCCATCGGAAGGCCGGTAAGGATTTCAATGCCCTCGTCAATGATGTCTACCGCCCAGATATGAAATTTGCCCTCTTCAACGGCAGCGACAACGTCCCGGCGCAACATCAGATTATCCACATTGCGTCCGGGTATCATAACCCCCTGTTCGCCCGTCAGCCCTTTGGCCTGGCAGATTTGGTAGAAACCTTCTATCTTCTGGTTGACGCCGCCGATCGGCTGCAAGTCGCCTTTCTGATTGACCGACCCCGTCACGGCAATGCCCTGCTTGATCGGGACACCCGACAGGCTGGAAAGAAGGGCATACAGCTCCGTTGATGACGCGCTGTCGCCGTCAACACCTTCGTAGGATTGCTCAAAGCACAGGCTGGCCGAGAGTGACAATGGCTGGTCCTGGGCAAACCGTGATCCCAGATAGCCGTTCAATATGAGGACCCCCTTGTTGTGGATCGGCCCGCTCAATTCCACCTCGCGCTCGATGTTGATGATACCCTGCCGCCCCATGAATGTGCGGCACGTGATGCGCGACGGTTTTCCAAAGGTCGCGTCACCCAGCGAATAAACGCTCAAACCATTGACCTGCCCCACAACGGCGCCGTCCGTGTCGATCATGACGGTGCCCCTTTCCATCATCTCCTTGATCCTCTCGTCCGGCAGATTATGACGATAAAGCCGTTCATCGATGGCCTTCTCCACGTGTCGTGCGCTGACCAGATCCGCGTTATCCTGCCGCGCCCAGTAGTCCGCTTCTTTTACAAGTTCCCGTATTTGGGCAAAGCGGGAGGACAATTTTTGCTGATCACTGACCATGCGTGACGCAAATTCAAGGGTCCTGGCAACCCCGCTGGTATCATAATGCCGAAGCTCGCAATCTTCGCAGCATCCGGCAATGAAAGCGGCAAATGCATTGATATTCTCAGGGGTTCTTTGGACCTGATAATCGAAATCAGCTTTGACCCTGAAGAGCTCCCAGAACTCTTCGTCATACATAGATAGAGTCTGATAAATATACGGATCGCCAATGAGAAATATTTTCGTTTCGATGGGAATAGCCTCGGGCCTCATGCCTTGAGGCGCGAACAGACCGAACTGTTCGTAGGGATCTTCCACCCTTACCTCTCGGGTTCGTATGGCCCGCTTCAATGCCGGCCAAACACCCATATTGGTGACAATCTCTACCGCGCTCAAGAGTAAATAGCCGCCGTTGGCCCGGTGCACGGCGCCCGGCTTCAGCATGGTATGATCGCTCAGATATCCGCCCAAAAGGAACCGTCTTTCAATTTTGCCGAACAGATTCGGATAGATGGGATTAGCTTCCGTAACGACCGGCGGGCCTTTTGTATCGCTGTTGTCGATGAATACGTTAACCTGGAAAGGCAGATAGGGATCCCGATTCTGCGTGAGTTGGACCGTGGGCATGCCCATTGCGGTCTGTACCTGGTCTTCCTGAACCTTGAAGATTTCCAGATTATCCAGGGTATATTTCTTGAGACCGTCCAGATAGGAAACGATTTTCTCCTGGTCCTGATATTCAGTAATCAATGTGCTGTAGAGCCTCGTAATGGTTGTATCAGCGAGATGCTTATCCGCTTCGTTTATCTTTCGGACAGACTCGTGCCTTAACTCATGCATTTTTTCCAGATCGCTCTGCACCCTTTTGAGAAATTCCGCATGACGTTTATCCAGGTCTTTTTTCAGCTGTTCATCAAGGGCCATGTATTGGGTCTGGTCCATGGGTTGTCCATCCTGCATCGGCATGACCACGGGCCCCATTTGCGTCATCTGGAAAATGAATCCCTCCTTTTGGGCGTCTTCCGCGATGTCCCGTAAAATCTGCTGTTGTCGTCCTTCATTTTCCTCAACGACTTTTTTTCTTTCGGCTTTATACTCTTCACTCGAAAAAGCGCGTGTCAGGTCTTCCTTGAGACGATCCAAAAGCTTCAGTACCTTACTTCGGAAATCCTTGCAGGTCCCCTGCGGCATGCTGATAGCCCGCGGGCAATCGGCATCGGTAAAATTATAGACGTAAGCCCAATCCTGGGGATGGGAATTATTGGACGCCTGTCGCTCAGCAATAATCCTTTCAATGTAAGACTTCACCATGGACGTTTTGCCCGTTCCGGTGAGACCGGCAACAAAGACATTGTATCCATCGTGCTCCATGGAAAGGCCGAATTCGATGGCCCTGATGGCCCGGTCCTGGCCGATAAATTCCCGCAGAGGATCCAGTTCCTTTGTGCTCGAAAAATTAAAAACAGCGGGATCGCAATGCCAGCGCAATTGATCCGGAGGAACCTCAAACTTTTTAAAATCGCTCACTATTCCACCTCCAATTGATTTAAGAAAAATACTGTGCCCGATGAGATAAGCGGGTCAATTTATTTCAGCCATCCGTTCGTGCAACACGCGAAAACCGACGCCGCAGTGACATGATGTGCCGCCGCGTTCAACTCAATTCTTGTTTAGCATGATAATCCGGCGGCAGCAACAGACAACGCATTTTCTACCTCAGACTCGGTGATGCTGCGAAAAATTGACCCGCTGATTGTCAAATTTGATGGAACGGCCGCTGAACTTCCAGACTGGAAATTTCAATTCGATCCGGACAGCGATCGATATTGCCCTGTAGCATTCTTTTTGATTCGATTACGAAATATATTTTAGAATAGCCTCTTTGGTTCCAGACATGGCAGGCGGCTTGACTTCCATGGAAATGGTTGAGGCGTAGCCCTTATCCTTCAGGCGGGTGAAAATGCCGGGATAGTCCACGATCCCCTCGCCTAACGGCAGATGCAGATCGTCATTCACCGACATGCCGCCCCTGTTGTCGTGAACATGGATGTGACCGATACGTTCAAAGCAGTTATCGATAAATCCAAACGAGGTGTTCTCGTCCGTCATCAGTTGGGCATGGCCGATATCCAGGGTCATTCGAAGATCGGGAATCCGGTCAAAGGCCGGCATGAAATCATGATAAGGCTCACTCAGATTTTCAAGACATAAAACAATCCCAAGGCTTTGCGCGGCTTGTACCATATCCGTCATCATGTCTATTTTACCGGAAACCGCTTCGGGTGGGATGTATCTTTCATCGATCCAGAAATGGAATGTGCCTTGGGTGATACCGAGAGGCGGGCACAATTCAAACAGCCTCTTCATGCGGGGAACAAAACGGCGGCTGAGATTGTCCAAGTCAACCGGATTGCCTTCGTTCGGGAAATGGGCAAGATAGTTTATGCCATATTCCCGCTTCAGGCGCAAAAGTTCATTCAAAGCGCCTTCCACCTGTTCGGCGTCATAAAGCGAGATCTCGGCAAAAGGATAACCCCCTTTGCCGACGGCATGAACTTCTTCAATCGTATGGGCTCTGCCGCCTATAACGGCCATATTTACATGCTCCATAAAAACCGACGCTTAGATGTCCTATATCTAAGCGGGTATCTTTTTATCAATGCATTTACTTTAAATGTAAATCTTTCGGTTTATACCACCAGAAGTCATTGTAACTGATAGGATCATAAAATCGATATTCATCTTTGACCTTAACTAGCGGCGCCAAATCCATTTCATTGTTTTCATGAATCAGTCGGTCGGCGGTCATCACCACACCTATGAAAAAACCGTGTTTTTTGATGGCTTCGATACTGTAAGCCGAACAGGACGGATTCATGGGACACCGGTCACCAATGACGGCGGAAATATGATTTTGATAAAATCTGACAGCCTTGATCCATAATACGGCTCCCGTCGATTCGGCTTCTGTTTTTGACTTACTGGATGTTTTCGCGATGGCAGATCGATCGCTGAAATCCCAGGGGGTAAATGATTCCGCATCAGTGCTATAACAGGGAGCGGCCATCACCACCATGAAAATAATCCACAGGATGCTTATCTGCGGCTTTTTCTTGAATATACTCATGTTGTCCATCATCTTTATCTCAAACCTCGGATGTTTCCCCTTGAATCGAAAATCCCCCTTTTCTATGCATTTGGAAATAGGAATTTGGATAATCCGTTATAATCGACTGACAGAATCCTATCGTATTTTCCGTCAAAACACAACCATCCCGAGACTTTCCATGGCGAATTCATGCTTTGATTTGCAGGACGCAATTAAACGCCGCGATGATAAGCGAAGCATGCTTTTTCAATATGTTAGCCGAACCGCTTATCAACACCGCTTCCATTTTTCAAAGTTTTCCGATGCGCCGGGAGCTGTTGCGCGCTCACTTAAATACATGGCGGCCCAAAATAATTTTACGGTTCCTGGTACGGTGCAGGAAGTCTACGATATTCTGAAAGACGCTGAACATATGGATACCAGTCTTGGGAAGGATGGGTCCGGCACTAAGACATTTAAATTAAGGAAGGAAAAGATGAATATGTAGATGAGAAAAAGCTCAATATAACGACCAAACAGACAACCAAAGTCGAAGAAGCCAAGAAGACTCTCAAGAAGAAGGGAGATGTCGAAATTGGCATTGTATTCAAAGGAAAAGACAAAAACGGTAATGAAATTACTTGGGGGCATAGGGCATTTGTTTCGGAAATGATTGATTTAACAGACGATTTAGGTAATCCAAGCGGATATACGGTAAAATACATAGATGACGTGAAACAGGGCGACAACATAGCAAACAATACCCCTCATACCATAACTTTCAACTCTGATGGGACCGGGCGCACTTCCAATGTCGTCGGCCTTATCAATTTTCAAGTTGAAAGCGTTCCAGAACCAGGAATTTTGGTCCTGCTATTTGTAGACCTCATCTCGATTGCATTATCTGTTAAACTAAGGTGATCGACGATAAAAAAAATGGTTCATCCGGACATTCGCCGGATGAACCAAAAAAATAAACACCGTAAATATTACGCCATAACACCCGCGGATTATTTCTCATATTGTTGGCTTCCCGGCGCCAAAGTCCTGTTGGTTGACGGACGCCCGGCCCTGCTTTTTATCTTTTCGGCTCAGTCAACAGTCAACGCCTGCCCCCATGCTCACATCCAGTCAATCTCTATAGATGTTTGGTGCAGAACGCTTTAAAGCGTCCTGACTCTCGCGACGGAAGACGCAAGCCGAAACCATCGGGGCGTTTGTCATCGCGTCATGAACTTTCTGAACCGATCATTTTTTTCTTCTTTCCGATCTTTGGGGGTGGTTTTTTTCTTGACATCCGAAGTCCATATAGATGTTAGCCGGCGCCATGCCTCTCAGCGCAGCAAAGGCGCACGAAGCCGGGAATGTCAAGCCCATCCGACCGTTGAGCCAGGTAACGGTGTCTGATCTTAGAGGCCGAAAGATCCTCGACAACGCGGAAGCCAGCAGAGAGCAGGAGCTCCGCTATATCGTCCGCATCCAGAAGAGTCTGCATCGGCTCGCCTCGGCGTGTGCCTCCTTCATCGAGGGTTTCGAATAGCTGCAAGTCTGCGGGCGTCATCGTTGATTTGGGCTGGAAGTAGTCGAAGGCAATTTGGCTGGCCGGCGCACAAACCTTTGCCAGCGATGCAAACGTCTCCTCAATCGCTCCACGCGTGAGGTAGCAGATCGTGCCGAGCCAAGACACGAAGGCGTTGGATCGGGAGGCGAATCCGTGGCTGGGTAGCACCTCGGCAATAGACTCACGCTCAAAATCGACTGGTATGAGGACAAGGTGTGATGGCAATACACCCAGCCGGGATCGGATGCGGGCCTCCTTCCATTGCTGCGTTGCGGGATGATCGAGTTCGAACACGGTGACCCCTGCCTCGTCATGGCGGAGGGCCCAACTGTCGAGCCCGGCACCCAGGATCACGTACTGGCGGCAGCCACCGTATATGAAATGCTCCAGGGTATCTTCTGCGTATCGACTCCGGATGACGATGAAGGCGCTGATTGGCCGGACCTTGGCGAGAAGGGGCCGCCAGAAAAGCCAGCGGAGTGGAGCTACGCGCAAGATAGTGCTTAATGGCGAACTGAGCAGCCAGATTGCAGCAGTATCTTCAAGGATAGCCGGACGATCGTGCATGAAATGGTATGCCCTATGGGCGGCGGCAAATTGAGCCGTTTCACTAGGCTTCACGGTGTCCCTCCAGACTGACCAAATGCGCCAGCTAATGCCCCGTGTGAGAGGCGTCTCGTTTTTCCGCTCCCTCTCTACGCACGGTGTTTCGGCGACTATGTCCTTTCTTTGTTCGTATTTTCTTCGCCGACATCATGATACATTTTTTTTATACATTCGCAACAAAGAGTATGAGAAAATAATGCATCCGTATTTTTTGAGATATAGGTTTCCACCTGATGCCAATATCCTTTGTCATCTCTGATCTTCTTGCAGTTTGCACATATGGGTATAATCCCTCGTAGGACCTTGATTTCTGCCAATGCTTTTCTGAGGTCTTCATTGGTGACTCTTAGAGCTTCTTCCCGCTGCTCCTGCTCAGTGAGATCTCGCACGAACATACTGGTCCGTTGCTCCCCACCGCTGTCGTTGTAGACAGCGGAAGAGAGAACGGCCGGAAACCAACTGCCGTCCTTGCGGCACAGATTGAGGACACCACAAAAGCGGCCTGTCCTACGACGCTTTTCCAGCGCCGCACCTAGCTTCGGGTCCGACGGATCCACGACCCCGCTGCGGCCAAGCGTTCGAAACTCGTCGAGCGTGTATCCGAAGAGCTGGCAAGCAGATGGATTGGCATAGATGATCGTCCCATCTGGCATTGTAAGAAATGCTGCATCGAGGCTGTGTTCTACCAGTTGTATGCATATCGATTCATCAAAGATGGCTGTCATATTCATTTCTCCTTGAACATACTTTCTTATTTAGCTAAAGCTTTTTTGATAATACCAATGATCGCCATGAGAACGCCGCCACCAACCCCGCCGCCTAAAATACTGCCTATAATACTTGCAATATCAAGACCGCCTCCACCTGAGGCACCCACTCCTAATAAACCCAGCAACTGACCACCGAGGCCACCACCCACAATGCCGGCGATGGAATTACCAATGGTGCCTAAAGAGGAATTTTTCAGCAGTGACCCGGCGATATTTCCACCAACGGCGCCACAAACTAATTGAATGATTAAAGCTAAAAGATTTCCCATCGTGTTTTCCCTCCTTCTGTTTTTCTATTTTGGAGCTATTTTGACCACCAGACCGAAAATCATAAGATGAATATCGGACAGACATAGATCCCGTCAATGTTTCAGAAACCGCTTGCCCCTTCCAAAAGGGCAGCACCTCCCAGAAATAGCGGAACATGTCAATGAAAATGAGACACATCCAGTCAAAATTTAATGTATTCCCGGATCGCTTTTTAGGAGCGCCGGTTTATTAAT
>JAFGLN010000091.1 GCA_016928025.1 Deltaproteobacteria bacterium | reverse complement strand
TGAGTCTATTTTATTAATAAATCCTGGATTCCGTGTCGCGCTTCGCTTGCACGGAATGACACAAAAGCGAATTATGACACAGTCTCTCAAGGGAGGGGGTGATTCTCGACTTTTTACGATTCCGTTATCATTAACCCGCAATAAATCGCTAAGTCTCAGAAAATGCGAAGATATCAGCTTATGTTGTCATAACACGTAACGTATAAAAAATATATGATTGAAGGAATTCTAAAATATGTTTCTTCTTGTTACCTGTCACTCGTTACCTGTCACGTTTTCTTTATCCCAATGCCGCCTTTATTTTTTTCACCGTCTCTTGGGATTCGATGGATTCGAAGTTTTTTAAAATGCCATCCCTTTCATAAAAGCCGGCCAGAGGAGCCGTTTTCTCCTGATAGGTTTCCAGCCGGTTGAGGATCGCCTCTTCCGTCTCGTCGTCGCGCTGGATTACGGGACTGCCGCATTTCTTGCATTTGCCGTCCGGTGTGGGGGGATTGCTCTTGATGTTATAGATCTCCTGGCAGTCCGGATTGGAACAGGTCCTTCTGGTTGTCAGACGGTCCAAAATCACGTCGCGGGGGACTTCCAGATTGACGACGAAATCAAGATTCATTTTCAATTTCGCCAGCAGCTGTTTCAGGGCTTCCGCCTGAGGAATGGTACGAGGGAATCCGTCCAGAATAAATCCTTTCCCGCAGTCGTCCTGTTGGAGCCGCTCCTCCATAAGCTTCATGATCAGCTCGTCCGGCACAAGATCGCCGCGATCCATATACCCTTTAGCCTCTTTACCCAGGGCCGTACCCTCTTTGACAGCGGACCGTAAAATATCACCCGTGGAAATCTGTATGGACCCATCATATTCCGTAAGAAGTTTGGCGACCGTCCCTTTTCCTGCTCCCGGCGCTCCCAAAAGTATGATTCTCATATCCAACCTCCAATAACATAATTATTTATAATTCTTCATTTAATTGTAATTTGTGCTATTAAAGGGGTGAACTATAAAGATTTTTCGGTCCATGGTCAAGGAAAGATATTGTGAATGTGAGGAGTGAATGGTGACGTACTCGTAAAAAGTCCTCTTCACGTCATACCGGCAAAAGCCGGTATCCAGAACCTATTGAAAACAGTGGATTCCGGATCAAGTCCGGAATGACAAAAAAAGGAAAAAAGACTTTTTACGAGATCGTCAATGGTGAATAGTCGTGAGTCGTCTTGGTAATGACTGCATATCTCATCATTGCGCTTGACAAAGCACAGGCCAATTTCTATATAACGATATGTAAGCTTTTCAAACATTTATTTGAAACTATTCAATATTCAGTATTGATGGACTCGTAAAACGTCCTCTTCACGTCATACCGGCAAAAGCCGGTATCCAGAACCTATTGAAAACACTGGATTCCGGATCAAATCCGGAATGACAAAAAAAGGAAAAAAGACTTTTTACGAGATCGTCAGCATTAACTATTTACAGGATTTTATTATCGTTGCGATGATCCGTTACGAATTTATCGACATACCGACACCTGAACAAAGCAGGCAGATTATCCATCTTTACCAGGCCGAGGGCTGGTGGTCCATTGACGAGAATAGCAACCATATTTTGAATAAAATGATTGAAGGCAGCCATTGTTTTATCACGGCCATAGATGGTGATCGGATTATCGGGATGGGCAGAGCCATCAGCGACAAATCGAGCGATGCCTATATCCAGGATGTTACGGTTGCCGAAGCCTACAGAAAGCGCGGTATCGGCAGCGAAATCATCAAAAAAATCATCTCCCGTCTTCAGGCCGACGGTTTAAGTTGGATTGGACTCATTGCGGAGAAGAACTCCCATGAATTTTATCGACAACTTGGTTTTCATCAAATGCTGGATGCCATACCCCTGTTAAAGGAAAATAGATGATCAATTTTGAACCATTAGGTCTGTGCCACTACAAAAGGTTGAAACCTTATTTTGCGAATCAGCATTACCAGTTATCGGGTTATTCCCTAACATCTTTGATCGTATGGCAGCAGCCTAAACCCTATTTTGCCATCCGGGAAAACACAGTGATTATGTATGCCGAATCGGAAAGGCATCCAGAGGATAAATACCTGGTTCTTCCTGTGTCGGTCGACGGGGAATTTTCTCCCCCAATGCTTTATGATTTGACTCAGGAAACCGGTATTCCCCGTTACTGGTTCGTTCCGGAGGATTATCTGAAAAGACAATCTATGGCTGAAATCGATTCGCTGTTCCATTGTGAGGAGCAGCCGTTATTCGAAGATTATGTTTATCTCGCTTCGGACCTTGCGGAACTGAAGGGAAATAAATATTCCAAGAAACGCAACCTCATTAATCAGTTTCTCAGAAACCACGGTGATTCCGGCCGGGTGTCCGTTGGAACGATAACGCCGCAAAACGCTGAGGAGTGCCTTGCCTTTCTGGAGAAATGGTGTGATGAATATGCGCTCGAAACGCCGCCTGACGAAGATTTTATGTGTGAAAAAGAAGCGGTCACCAATACGATCAAAAACATTGACACATTTGATGTGAAAAGCCATGTCATCGGAATTGACGGGGCCGTGTCCGCTTTCGGTGTTTGCTCCCATTTAAACGCGGAAACGGTGGTCCTTAATTTTGAAAAAGCCTATTCAGGCGTTAAAGGGCTCTATCAATATCTGGATCAGGAATGTGCAAAACTGATTTACAAACGATACAAATATATCAACAAGGAGTCCGATATGGGGATTCCGGGACTGACGCATGCGAAAAAATCATATTATCCCGTGAAACGCATCAAATCATATCGGTTGACGATAAAAGGATAAAAAAACGAGGGACAAGGAACAAGGTTAAAAGGAGAAATACTTGGATGAATAAATACTGGAGTTCGATTGTCAAAAACATCAAACCCTATACACCCGGCGAGCAGCCGAAAGATAAAAAATACATCAAACTCAATACGAATGAAAACCCCTACCCCCCATCGCCGCGTGTCATCGCCGCCATTAAGGAAGCAGCCAACGAAGATCTGAAACTATATCCCGATCCCAATTGCGATGCCCTCAAGGCCGCTATTGCCCAACGATATGCTTTGACGGTGGAAGAAATTTTTACGGGCAACGGTTCCGATGAGATATTGGCTTTTACCTTTCTGGCTTTCTTTGATCCCGGGAAAACCATTATCTTTCCGGATATCAGCTACAGTTTTTATCCCGTCTACGCCAATCTATTTCAGGTTCCCTATGATCCCATTCCGCTTCGGGAAGATTTTTCGCTTCCCATCGAGTCGTTTGATAAACCTAACAGCGGTATCGTCATTGCCAATCCCAACGCCCCGACCGGTAAATACTTGCCGATTGAATACATTCGGACGATTCTTGAACACAACATGAACTCCGCAGTTATTCTCGACGAGGCCTATATTGCCTTTGGCGGTGAATCCGCCATAAAACTGGTATCTGATTTTCCGAATCTTCTTGTCATTCACACCCTGTCAAAATCCCATTCGTTGGCCGGTCTGCGTGTCGCATACGCCGTCGGGAACAGGGGGCTGATTTTGGCCCTTGAAAGAATTAAAAATTCCATCAACAATTACACGCTTGACCGACTGGCCATCACCGGCGCCATTGAGGCCATAAAAGACGACGACTATTTCCTCGCGACACGGGCAAAAATCATTCGAACCCGGGAGCGCGTTTACGGCGAACTTTTGGGCATGGGTTTTCAATGTATTGAATCGAAGGCCAATTTCCTTTTTATCAGTAATCCACGAATTAGAGCTGACTTCTTATTTAAGGAACTGAGACAAAAAGGTATTCTCGTCAGGTATTTCAATTTGCCGAGAATAGAAAATCATCTCAGAGTGACCATCGGTTCGGATGAGGAAATGGACTTTTTTTTAACCAGGATCAAGGAAATCATTTCCGATTGACTATTTACGGAGGTCACATAAATGTTCAGAACATTACTGATCAATCCGGGTTCAACCAGTAGCGAGGTGTCTATTTTTGAAGATGAAAACGAAATTAAAAGCGCCCGGATGATCCATCCCGTCAGCGAATTGCGAAAGTATCCCAAAATCCTCGATCAATTCCCCTACCGAAGTGGAATCATCAAAGATCAACTCAACGAATGGAATATCAAAAAAGGAGATTTGGCGGCTGTTGTCGGCCGTAGCGCCATTGGCAAAAAGGAAAGCGGCGCCTATGAAGTGAATCAAAAAATGATCGATGATGTGAAACTCTTTATGACAAAAATCGGACATGCGGCGGGCATGGGCTGTATGCTTGCCAAGGAGATTGCCGATGAGCACGGAATTCCGGCTTATGTTGCCCACAACGTGGCCGCGGATTTCGATCGCATGGCAAAGGTCTCCGGCATTCCCCTCATCGAAAGGCGGGCGGTTTATCACGTGCAGAATATTGACGGCGTCGCTGAGTTGGCCGCCAGGGAACTGAATAAAAATATTGAAGACGTCAACCTGATTATCGCCCATTTGGAAGGAGGCATGTCCATCGCGGCCATTGCCGGCGGGAAGCTCGTCGATGTCAGCAGCGCCTTCGAAGAAGGCCCGTTTACAACGGAGCGAAGCGGCGCCCTGCCGGTTGTTTCCCTTGTCGAATTATGCTTTTCCGGCACATACACGCGGGAGCAGATTCGCATGATGATCCGGGGTGAAGGCGGTATGGTCGCTTATCTCGGCACGAACAAGATCAGTGAGGTAGAGGAAAGGGTAAATCGCGGTGACAAGGAAGCGGCCTTTTTCCTTGAAGCCATGTGCTATCAAATATCAAAAGAAATCGCGGCGATGGCATCCGTTTTGAAAGGATTGGTTGACGTTGTAATATTGACCGGCAAGATTTTGGAATCCAGACATGCCGTCGAGTGGATAGCAGAACGCGTGGCCTTTATCGCACCCCTAAAAACATATCCGGAACAGGAGGCATTAGTTTTCGCCCGGGCGGCCCTGAAAGTGCTCAGAGGTGAGGAGAAAGCCCGCATCTATGCGTGACAGCGATTCTTTTTGAAGATCAAACTCTGAGGACACTCGGAAGAACAAAATCACCCTCCCCCGACCCCTCCCATCAAGGGAGGGGAGATATTTCAGGAGGGCATTCCCGTATCCCACTCTCCTACTTATTTCCCTCGCCCCCGGTGGGAGAGGGCCAGGGTGAGGGGGTATAAATAATTTCCCTCGCCTCCGGTGAGAGAGAGTCAGGGTGAGGGGGTATCCTTAATTTCCCTCGCCCCCGGTGGGAGAAGGTCTGGGTGAGGGAGTATAATCCGCCGGCCTGTTCGGAATAATCAACCACATCACGATATAGGCCAGGACGCCGAAGCCGAAGGAAAAAAGAATCAGGATAATGAAAAGAATCCTGATGACCGTCGAATCTCTTTCCAGATACTCGCCAATCCCACCGCACACACCTGCGATCTTCTTGTCAGTCTCCGATAGATAAAGCCTCTTCATCTCATATCCTCCTCAATGACGGTTTAAATCATATAGATTTTCATCTCCAATCCCCTCCTGTGCATGAGAGGATTGGAGATGGTGAGCTTTGTTCTTAAGCTGATGATTCAATTCTTTCATTACTTGATGGACAACAGGCTCGTCCTCAGATTAATCTTCTTCTTGTTCAGACCAAGCTTGATGCGGATGCGGTTGCGGTGAAATTCCACCGCGCTCTTTGACATCCCCAGCATTTGAGTGATTTCCTTCGTATTCTTCCCGGCCCTGATGAGGCTGGCGATCTGTGTTTCTCGCGGTGTGAAGGTCAGTGTTTTTGACTTTATCCGCTGCAGGAAGTTGGAGATAATATCGTCCAGATGAGATTCAATGATATTAATGTACGCTTCCTGAATCACGTCCAGTTTGGTCCGTTTCATTTTTTCCACAAAGGGCAAAACCATCTCGCGGACATTCATGAGGATTTTTTCTTCGATATCTTCTTTATCCCGCTCCCTCTGCTTCAGAAGGACCTTTAAGGCGGCATTGGCCTCTTCCAGAAGAACCGTTTTGATTTCCAATTCTTCTTCGCGTTTTTTCAGTATATTTTCATCGCTCTTTCTCGAGGTAATATCCCGGCTGACGCCGCGGTAACCCCGAAAAACGCCTTCGCTGTCGAAAAACGGCACCGAACTTGATTCGAGGATGATCTCATGGCCATCTTTATGCTTTACGGCCCTCTCCATATGGACTAAAGGCTTTCGTTCGCCCCAATGTGCTCTGATTTGCTCTTTATCTTTTTCAATATCTTCTGAGAGAACAAAGTCCATAGGATGCTTCTCCATTAATTCTTTCACATCATATCCCGTAATATCTGATGCTCTCGAACTGACAAAGGTAAACAAGCCCTTCTCATCCACCTCCCAGACGAAATCATTGGCAAGGTCCATGACGTTGAAGAATCTTTCTTCGCTTTCCTTGAGGGCTACCTTGGCTTTATGTCCTTCCGTGGCGTCCAGTAATTGAATCACCATACGATCTTTTTTATCCTCGTATGGGAATGAAGAAACTTTGATTTCTACATGTTTTTCTTCTTTATCCTTATCCTTGAAGCTCCAGGTCAGTTTTTCATGTATTTTTCCCGCCGCACTCTGGCTATACAGTCTCTTGACGCTTTTGGGGAAATTGCGTCCAAATACATTTGCAAGCGTTTCGGACAACAGTTCATCTTTTTCATAACCCGTGATTTCTTCGATCTGATCGTTCACGAAAATAATTTTGCTGAAATCATCCGTCATGATGATGCCTTCATGAGAATTCTCAACGATGGAACGGTATTTTTCTTCACTTTCACGAACAGTTTTTTCTTTGTCTTTCCGCTCCGTTACATCACAGAAAGAAGTAATCAGATAATCATCCCCGTCAATCAGCATATGATCGGCCGATACGGACACCTCTTTGATATCTCCGCTTTTTGCTCTAAGTTTCAAGGATATATCCGTGAGCGAACCCGATTTTTTAACCTGGTTTACCAGTGATTTTCGCGATGTTTCCGTGGCCCAAATCGATAAACCCTTGGCCGTTTGACCCAATACCTCCTCCCGTTTGTAATTTAACATCTTCAACATGCTGTCATTGATTTCGACGATGACACCGTCTTTTGCCGTACTGATCACGGTCGGTATGGGAGAAGAATGGAAGAACTTATATAAGTCAATGTCCTTCTTCTTGAAAAGATCCAACCCCTCATTCTTTGCACCGCTTGCCTTACTCTTTGCTTTCATAGATTGCCCCTCCTATTGTGAAATAAAATATTATCTTCTTTATATCACCATTCATGATTTTTGCCTAAAATAATATCATAATTGATATCATACAATTCTCATAATTATACCGGCAATATTAAGTTGATCAACAAAAGTATTAATTCACGAACAAAATCAATAACAGGATTCAATAGACCAAAATATAGCAAACCAATTATAATGAAAAAACCGAAAGGTTCGAGCCTTAAAAAAGAACGCCTGGCATGTGCAGGTAAAAAACCCATGAGAATCTTAGAGCCGTCAAGGGGCGGAATCGGTATCAGATTAAAGGCGGCCAGGATGATGTTGATCTGAGCCATGAAATATAAAAATTTAAATAGCACCTCGTTCGGCTGCGGTAACACGATCCGATATATCAAAATAGCCGCAAATGCGAGAATCGTATTAACAATGATGCCGGCTGACGAAACAAATATCACACCCCACCGCTGATTGCGTATATTGGCAAAGTTGACCGGCACCGGTTTTGCCCAGCCGAAACCGAAAATTAAAAGCATGAGTGTTCCGACCGGATCAAGATGTTTAATAGGACTAAGATTCAGCCGGCCAAGCATTTGCGCCGTCGGATCGCCCATTCTCAGGGCAACCCACCCATGGGCCACTTCGTGAAAGATGATAGAATATATAAGCGGAATGACCAATAAAGTAAAGGTCAAAGGGTCTCTAAAAAGAAGACTGACAAGCTCCATTATCCTTTATTACGCGCCGCCTTTACTAATCTAATGTTATCTAATGCTATGGATTTTGAATATGAGGAAATACGAGAAAAGTCAAGAAGAAAAAATAAGGAAAGTTTTTGTTCAATTTATAAATCCGCCGCAATTCACTATTTACAATTTACAATCTACTATTATCTATTCACTATTCATCATTTCAATTCATCACCTTCCTGCCGGCTCGGCAAATAGTTATTGACGAAATACAGCGGTCTTTGTTTTGTTTCATTAAATACCCTGCCCAGGTATTCCCCCATAACACCAATCGAAACAAGCTGCACGCCACCCAGAAATAATATCAATACTATCAGCGATGGATAACCGGGAACAGGGTTACCGTAGATTAAAGTAATCATAATCAGATATAAACCATACAGGAATGACCCAAGGGCTGTTATAATTCCTATAACCGTAGAAATTCTCAATGGTATGGTCGAAAAAGACGTAATCCCTTCAATGGCCAGATTCCACAATCCCCAATAACTCCATTTCGTCTTTCCCGCCTTTCTTGGTTCAACTTTATATACAATAGCTTTCTGCGGATATCCTATCCACGCAAACAAACCTTTCATGAAACGGTGGGATTCCTGCAGGGAATTGATGGCATTAACGGCTCGTCTACTCAACAATCTGAAGTCTCCCGAATTTTCCGGTATTTTAACTTTGGCCATTTGCTGGATGAATCGATAAAAAATATAAGAAGTAACCTTTTTTAGAACCGTTTCATCGCTTCGATCGATACGTTTACCGTAAACGACATCATAACCGTTTTTCCATTCTTTAATGAATTCTTGGATCAACTCAGGCGGATGTTGCAAGTCTGCGTCAATAATGACCACGGCATCGCCGTTTGCTTTTTGCAGCCCAGCTGATAAAGCGATTTCCTTGCCGAAATTGCGACTCAAATCCAGTATCGCTACCCGTGAATCCATATCTCGCAGTTTACTCATAACTTCGAAGGTTTTATCGTTGCTACCGTCATTAACATATATAATCTCCGGATTCATTTGGATACCTGACAAGACGGCGGTTAGGCGTTGATGAAATTCCTGTAACACCTCCTCTTCGTTGTATGCAGGAACAACAATGGATAGTAATTCAGTTTTTGTTTCATCCATCAGCACATACTCCTATTCCTACTTTCTTAAGATTCTACTTTTGTAAAAATTAACAAAGATGTCATTCACCTATGTCTAACTCATATTTATAATCGGTATAAACTCTATAATTTGTTTAGAATGTCTGTGGCAATATCAAATCTATTTAGTATCTCTTTTTCGAAAAACAAATCGCAAAAGAAAGTATGTTTCCATAACAATGAACATCTCTGCCACAACTTTTCCTATGGTTAAACTGCCGCCTACAGTGTGGACGGCTAATTGGACTATAAACGGAGAAATAAAAATATTGATAATTGTAAGAAGCGTATATGACATGCCCTGTTCGATCCCCAAAATGAAAGATCCGACGCTTCTTGTACGAAATGAAATATACTTATGCCCACCAAAGCCCGCGACTGCTCCAGCCGTTCTACTAATCGCTTGAGCCAATCTGATATCAAAAGAAAATATTTCAGCCAGTGTTAAAAACACTGACAAGTCAAGAAGAAAAAGTAATCCCCCTACAAAAAGATAACGGAAAGCTGATAAACCCCAAAATATGAAAAAAAAATTTTTGAATCGTTCGCTTAATGAGTTCAATATTATTCTTCTTTTAATTCAAAATGCATCCCAATCACCCAGTTGAACTCGCCATTGGTTATTAGAAAATTCTCGGCATTCTGATATATATGTCCCCTGTCCCATAAGGATCTGACGTTTGGGTAAGATCTTTGACCAAATAGGGATAAATCCACTTACAAAATTAGTCGAAAAATCGACCAACGAGTCCATATGAACAGCCAATCTTAATTTCCTTTGACGCGCCCACCAAGCAGCATATTGCAACAATTTTCTTGCCGAACTCGAATCAAGACACCAAAGGTCCATAACAAGGCCAACAGACTGGTTGAATACCTCAGCTTCACGTAAAACGGCGAATCCGGAGTACTCCTTGTTTTTTTGACATATGAAGCATGAATAATCGTAAATAGGATGATCAAGATACCGCCAATTCAAATAGTCTACCCCGTGTTCAAGTGTAATCCAGCCAAGACGTGTCAGTTTTTCAAACAAAATGTCGAATTTGATATCGAAACGCTCGATTTCAAAAACCTCACTAAAGTAATAAGGTTGAAAACGCACAAAAGGATTTACATAAGTCGTCACACTGCTGATCTCTTTCCACCCCAATTTAATAAAACCGCGAATGGAATTTTTATTTGGAAAACCAAAAAATATGTCTGAAGGTCCAATTATCTCGTTTAAAGCATCTAGGCATCGCTGGAAATATCCTTTACCTCTAGCATCGGGAATCGTTGCAGTATCACATGACTGCCAGCCCAAAATCGTCTTTTCACACCATCTGATTTTTTGAGGGATCATTGCATTCGCAGCAATGTATCCCTTGTTACTTTTGACAATGGCAATCCATGCTTGGCCTGCAGGTGGATTATATTTCCAACGATAAAATTCTTCAGTCATATACTCACTTGATGTTCCCGCTGAGGATAAAAGGTGAGCATATGCTTTAATTTGTAAATCAACGAAAGCACTATAGTCTAATTCATCAGCCTGAACGAGAATAACAGGGCTCATTATATCCACTTTTTGCAAAACTTAATTAATTCCCCATACTCGGTATCTCTGGCTTCACTGAGTGGAAATTTACCTTCACGGGGAGATTTTCCCCATCTTACGGCTTCTTCATGGGAAGCACGCCCAATATGAAAGAGAACTTCC
Organism: Deltaproteobacteria bacterium; assembly: GCA_016928025.1. Classification (GTDB taxonomy): domain Bacteria; phylum Desulfobacterota; class Syntrophia; order Syntrophales; family JAFGHS01; genus JAFGHS01. The sequence goes on along the minus strand of JAFGLN010000091.1, from coordinate 4,042 downwards.
ACGGATTGCACATGTTTTTTATTGGCAGCCTTGATGCCGGCTATTGCAGCCGTTGCTGTCATCCTGCCGGTATACAATATTCCGATAAAGGCATCGGCACTTTTGAGCCCTTTAAGATATGCAACTTTTTTTGCTTTTTTTACACATAACTTCAAAACCAGATGTTTGATAATATTGATACCAAAATTGAGAGATGAACTGTCTTTTGGTTCTTTTGATAAATAAAATGGTTCATTTGAAATGCGTATTTCAGGAATCCCCTGTTCAACAGCCAATTTAGCTGCAATTGGAAATAAAAAAGGAATCATATGAATGTGAGTATGCCCATCTATCGCTATAACTGATCTTGGCCTGACTGTATTCACAACAGTTTCCATCTGGGCGCTCCATTCTTTCTCTATTTGCCTAATCAATTCAATCTTTTTTCGTTTTGTATATAAAACTCCGTTTATTAATAAACGTCCAAATGAGCATTTCAAATTGCCCTCTGAATCCGCAATAAGCGATAAGTCTTCCGCTTTGAGTATAGCTCGACCCTCGGTTAAATTCAAATGAACCGCAATACGAGCCTCACGGTCAGATGATTCTTTTAAACCAAAGAACACTTCTGATAAAGCATCCCCATTAGCGATAATGCTGAAACCATCAAGATATCCTTTCCGCCAACAATCAAGGATGCGTAATGTCATCTGCCTGGTCGTACCCAGATCATCACAATGGATTATTGTTTTCATGTTCAAAATCATTTATATATTAATATCTACATACACATCTTAAAGATGTTTAATCATTTGAATTTAAAGAAAAAAATTATTCATTTAGGGCAATTCTTCTACCTTCCATAATGAAAATATTGGTTCTTTTCTCTTATTTGTTGTTCCAACCAGTCCAAGTGGGAGTTTTGCTCGAAAGATAGATTCATTATCTTTCGCTAACAGTACGTATCTAGCCTCATATGAAAAAACATCCTCAGGGCGAGCTTCTCTGTATAGTGTAACAACTTCATGTCGATAATCACGACCCATGAGGCCATAAGTATGATGCGCTGCTCCCGCAGCATTTAAAATACGGCTAGGTGGAAGTGAATCGACAACATCAGGCACGTAAAGTCTTTCCGCTCTTGTTGTTCCTTGATTAAATAAACAGGAATAAGCGTATCCTCCAGCAAGGCTTTGTGTAATTGTTACCGTCATAATTAGAAAAGCCGCAACAGTAACTAATCTTAACCAAATGGTTGGAATCATGAACCATAACTCCCCAACCAGAACAAAACAGAGCATAAGCATGAATAGACCGTGTCGCATACCCATAATTTCGGACCAAGCAAACATAATTAAAGTTATCCACGCAATAGCATAAATGATACCAGGCCCAATACGCCTTGTTTTTCTAACACGATGTCGCAAAAACAACCATAAAATCAAAGCAGGGACAACAATAGCAGTAGTAACTGCTCCAATGCCGTGATCAAATGGATTATCATAAGTTAACTCTGTCCATGGGTATAATATTCGCTTCCAAGGACATGAGATAAAAGCTGGGTTGATTGGAACAATTGCATTGAGATCGAAACCAGGAAGTCCAAACGCTGCAACCGGATAAAAAGGATTACCGTATTCAATTAAACTGCGCAAATACCAGTACCCGCCTCCAAGAAATGCTGCAAAAATGAATAAACCTGCCCGACTTAATAACCATGGCATGTTCAATTTTACATCTTCAACATAGGGACCAGTAGCTCGCCATATATGCTTAGACCTAACAATCAAAAATGTTGTAACTACGATGATGGCAAACACGGAAGTCAGCATTGATAACTTTGTACCTGCCGCGAGACCAATTGCTAATCCCATACAAAAAAAGTGACTGTTTTCATCCATATTAGATTGCACCCATCTAATGAGGAAAAAAACACTTAACAAGATGAACAAAACACCCAACATATCAGTGTTTGCTATACTTGCCAGAAATGGAACCATTGGAACTGTAATGGCACAACATGCTGCAATCAAGGCAACCTGCCTCCCCTGTCCAATCACACGCCCCAGTTTATAAACCATATATAACAATAAAATAGCAGTTATAAACGGTATAAGAAAAACGAAATAGTCGGAACTAAAAAGAAAGCCCCATCGAAACATGAGTTCGGCATTACCTGGATATAGGTATTGAATATCGAAGCCCCTGGTAATGCTCCCATTGTGAAACCATGAAGCCGCTAAAGGCAGGTGGTATGCCAGAGCATCAGAACCAATCATAGATATAGATCCACGCATATAAATCAAGACGAATATAATAACGACAACGGGCCAGAAAATCACAGCCCACCCGAGTGGCTCTTGATCATTATATTTTGGTTCCTTTTGAAAAATAATTTTTTGGAATGAACGTAGAACTTTCAGCCCAACTAAAATGATAGAGGAAATGAGAGACATCCCAAAAGCCATTTCCATCGTAAGCTTGCCTTGTCCGTCTGGCCAGAATAAGATTGACATCAATAACGTTGGAATAATTGCTAATGCCATCGAAAAAAGTATCAGATGAGGCCCCAGTTCTAAATGTCGGCCTTTAATGAGTGAATGAATCAACCATGCGGATAATAAACATGTACACAAAAAACCTATCGTAAGAGAACCATTATATAACGTTGGAAAACAAGGAGTAGCTGGGATAAGCAAGGGAAATGCCTCCATGAATCCTTTAGAAAAAATGGAATTATAAATATATAAATAGTAATCCCAACTCGAGAGTAAATATTGCAACCCTTGGCTGAAAGCAATATAACATACCAATGACACGGTACATATCATAGGGACTATAATAGGCAATAACTTTGGTGCCGCTTTATCTTTATTCAAACCATAGCCCTTGGAATCTTTATCTCGATTCACTCCCTTACTCTATTCTTAAAAAAAAAGGGATGTCACTCCCTTTTTGTAATTTGTTCAAATAGCTATATTTATAAAATATGTTTTTATTGTAATTATTAAAAATCGAAGAATAAACTCATCGTTACACCGAATATATCAACAGCATTTACGACCCATTCGCCATAATCAATTCGTGTATTTATACCCCAGTTTTTACCTAACCACTGAGAATACGTCAGATATATACCGCGACTTTCATAACGAACATCCATTGGTATTGTTGATGCTAACTGATAGGCTACCCGTCCATATGATATACCTCCACCGACCCAGTATTTTCCCTGTGCTCCATATGCAATACCCCCCTGTCCCGACCATGATGTTACATTGTCAGGTTGAGCGATATTATAACTAACTGAACCACTTAAAATAACTTTGCCATAATAGATTGCACCAAGAGAAATAATATCTAATCCATTCCCGTTTTGCTTGGGGAAATGACTTATTCCTGTTGTAAAGATTAAACCATCAATTAACGGCGCTTTGAAAAAGCCTGCAAGATCCAACCTGAGTCGTGGATAGAGTATTATATTGTCATCTTCCACAGGTGCACCGCTTATCCCGGCAATCATAGAGAATTGGGGACTCACAGTGATATAAGAACCTAAACCATAAATATATTGAGAACCGACATCGCGGGTTTGTCGTGATACAGATCCAAATGGTGTAATTTTACTGAACCCAGAGTATACCAACCTTAAATCAAGAGACTTCCAAGTATCGGAATTATGATCATAATCCGTGTAACTCCCTCCAACTTCAAGATGTAAATTCTTTTTTGTTGCCACCGAAGAATCGGTAACAGGCTTTTTACTCTGAATAGATGAAGATGCTGACGGCTCGGAAGCGGATTTTAAAGGATGTGGTTTACTTTCCTCCGCTATGCAAAATGGAGCAAATGACATTGTAATCATCAAGAAATGAATGAATATTATAAGAACTTTTTGTTTCATCAACATACCCCGATCTTTTAAATATAAATTAACGCAGTTCTGAAACGGCTTGAAGTATATAAATGCAATCCGCCATAGAAATTTCATCTGCTTTCATCGCGGCTTTTTTACAAACAAACGATGTGCTCTCAACGTCTCTTCCAACGGATGTCTGAAGAG
>JAFGLN010000090.1 GCA_016928025.1 Deltaproteobacteria bacterium | reverse complement strand
TGAGTCTATTTTATTAATAAATCCTGGATTCCGTGTCGCGCTTCGCTTGCACGGAATGACACAAAAGCGAATTATGACACAGTCTCTTGGTGGGAGGAGATGAAGGGGAGGGGGATTGATCATCAATTGTAATAACGTTATTTTTCACCCTCACCCCGACCCTCTCCCCTCAAGGGAGAAGGTGATTTTTGACTTTTTACGAGACGGTCAAGAATAGTGTTTGACATATGCCGGGAATTTATTTAAATAGCGCCCTCGGGCTGTACGATACGATAAAAAAAACACAAAACCGTTTACAAAAAGAATTTTGAATATTGTCATTTCAAGGTGTCCGGCATAAGCGGGATGACAAAAAATTCTTGTCTTGAGATGCGGTGAGGGATCTCAAAGATTTCTCCCTTCAGCCGAAATGACGGGAAACGGGTAATTTTCGACAATCTTAAAAAAAGGTCATTAACGGACCAAAATACGCGCCCATGGCTCAGCTGGATAGAGCGCCGGACTACGAATCCGGATGTCGGAGGTTCGAATCCTCCTGGGCGCGCCATAAATCAGGGCTTCCGCTGGGAAGCCCTTTTTTATTTATCCGCGACAGGGGGCCGGACGGTTCATAGTCTTTCAATCTGTAAAGATCGCTTTGACATGATGACGATATTGTCAGAGGTGTTTGTGTTGCTCCTTTAAAATATTGGTAGCACTTTATTGAAATAGGTGCTATGATCGTTTCACATTTGAAGCATGGAATTTTTTAGAATTAAAAAAAGAAAAGAACACAACACGTTAGGTATCCGGTTTGAATTCAGCAAGGTCAAATAGCGTAACCCATTTATATAATATCCAGATCAAAAAGAAACAGCTGTTATTTTTTCTTTTGATAATTTTATTGGCGCTTTTGTGTGTCATCGCCATTGCGGCGGGCTCCTACAATATTTCCGTGAGGAAAATAATTGTTGCTTTGTTGGGCCAAGCTCAAGGCGCCAGCGATATAGTAGTCTGGAGCATCCGAATGCCCCGCATTGTTGCGGCAATAGTGGCCGGCTGGAGCCTGGGACTCTCCGGCGTCGCGATGCAGAGCCTGCTGAAGAATCCCCTGGCGGCTCCTTCCACGCTGGGTATCAGCCACGGCGCGGCTTTCGGTGCGGCCGTCGCCATCGTCACCCTGGGTGCCGGAAGTACGGAAATGGGGGCGCTGCACACATCGGCCGAGCAGTTAATTTATCTCGATAACATTTATTCGGTGTCTATTTTTGCCTTCCTGGGTGCCATTATCGCTACGGTTCTGATTCTTTTTCTAGCGGTCATTAAGAGAATGGCGCCGGAAGCGATTATTCTGGCGGGTGTGGCTTTTTCTTCCCTGTTTGTATCCGGGACCATATTAATTCAATATTTTGCCGATGAAGTAGAGCTTGCGGCCATCGTTTTTTGGACGTTCGGCGACGTAGCCCGCTCAAATTGGCAAGAAATTGCCGTCATGAGTGCGGCCTGCGTCTTAGGCACAGCTTATTTTGTTTGGAACCGGTGGAACCTGAATGCGCTTTCCGCCGGGGAAGATGCGGCCAAGGGGCTAGGCGTCGATGTGAACAAAATCCGCCTGAGCGGCATGTTCGTCGCGGCCTTATTGTGTTCGCTGGCAGTGGCTTTTCACGGTGTCATCGCCTTTTTAGGGCTGCTGGCGCCTCATATCGGGAGGCGATTTGTAGGCGCGGATCACCGTTTTCTCATCCCCTATTCCTGCGTTTTGGGTGCTCTGTTGCTGCTGCTGGCCGATACGGTGGGACGAACCGTGATCGGTTCCGGAACCTTGCCGGTAGGGGTCCTGACATCATTCATGGGCGCCCCTTTGTTCCTCTACCTCTTACTGATAGGTCAAAAAAGATGAATTTCTGTGTGGAAAACATATCTTTCAAATACAATGGGCGGCCGACTCTGCAGGATATATCATTCACGTTGGGAGCGGGTGAAATTCTCGGGGTTATCGGTGTGAACGGCGTGGGGAAATCCACACTACTCAAATGCCTCAACAAGATTCTGCATCCCCAACGAGGTGTTGTCTTTTTGGATGAAAAAAGCATTTTCAAGCTTTCCAGAATGGAAATCGCCAGGCATATCGGTTATGTGCCCCAGCAGCACGCGGGAGATCAATTAACGGTTTACGATACGGTGCTCCTGGGCCGAAAGCCGTATATCAAGTGGGCTGCGACTCAAAAAGATTATGCAATTGTAGAGCAAATATTGTCCCTGATGGATCTGGAAAGCTTCGCCATGCGCCCGGTTGATAAACTCAGCGGTGGAGAACTGCAAAAGGTAATCATCGCCAGAGCCTTGGCCCAAGAGCCGGATGTCCTTCTTTTAGACGAGCCAACCAGTAATCTGGACATGAAAAATCAAATCGAGGTGATGAGGCTCATTAGGCAATATGTTCAATCGCGAGATCTGCGTGTCATTGTTTCCATCCATGACCTGAACCAGGCGTTGCGATTTGCGGACAGATTTTTAATGCTTAAGGACGGTAGAGTTCATACCATTTGCGATAAAAACGAAGTCACCTCGGAGATGATCCAGGATGTTTTCGGAGTCTCCGTTATGTTTAGCAGGATAAACGGTTATCCGGTCGTGATTCCCGTTCAGGATAATCAATGATTTTTTATATTAGGGACAATTCAATGAAAAAAGTCGACAGCAGGTTTTTATGGGTAGGGATGTTTGTTTTAGTGGTATTCTTTTTCGTTCAAAGTGCCGTGGCACAGGAAACGATCCAGGTCGTCGACACCGCCGGCAGGAAGGTACGGACGCCGCAAGATCCGACACGGATCATTTGCATCGGCCCGGGGGCCTTACGCCAGATATGTTACTTAGGCTCCCAAGGCCGGGTTGTGGGCATCGAAAATTTTGAAAAACAGCGCCCCATTGGTAGACCCTATCTGTATGCCAATCCCGAATTGCTCAATCTCCCGGTCATCGGCCCGGGCGGGCCGGGAAATATCAATAAAGATCCCGATCTGGAGATGGTCCTTAAAGTACGTCCGGATGTGATATTCGCTACTTACATGAAACCCGCCAAAGCCGATGCACTTCAGATGAAGCTCAATATTCCTGTTGTTGTGCTGACCTATGGGAGATTGGGAATTTTTGATCCTCAGGTATATCCATCGCTGCGCCTGGCCGGTACCATCTTGAAAAAAGAAAAACGGGCCGATGATATTATCGCTTATGTTGAGCATGTGCAAGCCGATCTCAAGAACCGAACCGGCGGTCTGGAGGAGAGGCAAAAACCGACTTGTTATATCGGAGGTGTGGGATATCGGGGATCGCACGGCATCGAAAGCACCGAGACCCAATACACGCCTCTGAACTGGGCGGGTGCAAACAACCTGGCGAGCCGGTTGTCCGATGAAAAGCACCATTTTATCGACAAGGAACAGCTCTTATCCTGGAACCCGGATGTTATCTTCATAGACGGCATAGGACTGTCGCTGGTCATCCAGGATTATAACAAAAACAATGCATTCTATCAGGGGCTTAAGGCTTTTAAGACCAAGCGGGTCTATGTCGTCTTTCCGTTCAATTATTATGCAACCAACATCGGCACGGCTATTGCGGGCGCCTACGCCGTGGGCAAAATTCTCTATCCAGACGTTTTTGAAGATATCGATATCAAAAAGAAGGCCGACGAGATTTACATGTTTTTGCTCAACAGGCCGGTCTATAAATTTATGGAAAAAGACTTCACCGAACTTGGCGTCGTGGCACCTTTTTGGTAAAAATCAAAATGTTTTAAATTTTATCCAATACCTTTTATATCCAAATCATTCTGCCCCGATTTTTTTTAATATCTCATCTTCTATTCACAGCTTTATGAGCGGATCATCTGCCTCAATGATTTCTGTTCTTGACTTAAATCCTCTTTCTGACTACTTTATTTGTAATGGTTTCAAAATAAATCAACGGAGGTCAGAGCGATATGTACAAAAAGGTTCTTATACCACTGGACGGGTCCAAAGTTGCGGAAACAGCCCTTGACCATATGAGAACGCTTGCCGGCGCGAGACTGATCGGTGAATTGACCATATTGAAAGTTGTGGATATGCCGACGCCGGTTGCTATGCCTATTTCCGTTGAAGAAGGCTACGATTTTTCCGGCTATGAAGATCTTTATTTTAAAGAAGCCCAAAAGTACCTCTACGGAATGGAAGATCAGCTTAAAAGCGAGGGAATCAACGTTAAAGCAGAAACCATCATCGGCCGAACGGTCAGCACGATCCTGGAATACCAAAAAGAAAACGACATTGATCTGATCATTCTTGCAACCCATGGCCATTCCGGCGTTACGAAATTTCTGCTGGGCAGTGTGGCAAATAAAATTGTCCAAAGTTCACAATGCCCCGTATTTTTAATCAGGGCATAGGCGTTATCATTTCTCCGAAAAAAGAAAGGTTGGCATACCATGAAAATGCAGGATGTGCGGGTTATTGCTAAAAAATGGGGGGTCGATGCACGAATCGGCAGATCAAAAAAAGACGTTATTCGCGATATACAAATAAAAGAAGGATATACACCTTGTTTTCAAACCCGAACCGAATGTGACGAAGATTGTCTGTGGAAACCGGATTGTCTGAAAAAGTAAAAGGGATACAGGCGGTATCTTTATTCGTTTCAGCGTTATCAGTGACGGTCTCGTAAAAAATCGAAAATCTCCCTCTCCCTTGAGGGGAGAGGGTTGGGGTGAGGGTGAGAAACATCGTTATTACTACTCATTATAAATCCTCCTCCCCTCTATCCCTTCCCACCAGGGGAGGTGAATAGGACTTTTTCCAGGACCGTCAGTGTTTTATGAGGAGGAGGATTATGGGGCGGTAATCTTTTTTTGGCATCGCGGCGTTACAAGGCTTATGAAGAGAAGAAAATTAACAAATAACCAATAATGCCAAATATATAGATAAATTATCTAATGTAATAATTTAAGAAAAAATTTTAGAAAAAAACTAAAATAAAAAAATAAGTATGGAAAACATTTATTAAAAATTGTAAATTGTGCCGACACTATCTGATCATTGAGCGGGAAAACAGGAATAAAGTAAGCTGTAATACAGGGTATTACGGCCATTGTCAAAGTTGTAAAGAATATCGACAGATTTCAAAGGTAATCCAGAATATTTGGAAACTATATTTTTTCATCGTAGGCCGCAATTTTCTGCGGTGGATATAAACCAATTATATTAATAGGTTAATAAGCTTTTCTCACAAGGTCAAATCCCTGTAAATGGTCAATAACCGGTCAAGACATTTAACTCATTGAAATGATGGATAAAATTAAAATGTGTAAACATAACCGACACTATTTTAATTAAATTCATGATGATTTAAAGATTTCAAAATCCTAACAATTAACAAATTCAGTCTTGATAATTTTCACCATAACACCGTCTGGAATACATAACACTTTGATATGAAAGTGAATTAAATTAAATTCTCAGTAGTTGGAAAAATAGAATGCGGATGATCGTTTATAACCTGACAAAGTTAATCTTCAATTTTTTAAGGCATAAATTATGCTATTTCTAAAAGTGACGGACTCAAAAAAAGTCCTCTTCACGTCATACCGGCAAAAGCCGGTATCCAGAACATATTGAAAACACTGGATTCCGGATCAAGTCCGGAATGAAAAAAAAAGGGGAAAAGACTTTTTTTGCGAGATCGTCAAAAGTGAGATCTTTGAATTGTATCGTTTCGAGGTGTCCGGCAGACGAGGGGCGACGTGAAATCTCAATGATGTTAATTTTGTGAGATTTCACTAACCGGATGAAAGACACAAAATGGGTCATTTCCCAAGGTCTCAAGTACAAAGGAGAATTCGATAAAAAACCACCAGAGGAGATTTTGTTATGTGGAGAAAATATATCATCAATTGGCGGAGTTGCTTGATTATATGCGTGATGGCCATCATCGGATTGCAGCAAAATATCTATGCGGTCGATAAGATTTATCCCAGCGGTCCGCCGGAGTATTATCTACAGGACGAAACAAAAAGCATTACCTACTATCGAGACGTACCTAATGGAGGATATGCGGCAATTACACCCAATAACCCCAGAGGATGGTACGACAGCAGTTGTGCTGGTGGTTACTGCCAGGGGAACGCCTCGCTGGAATTAAAGACGACAGGAGATGTAACGGACTGGGTGTTTTATAATCGTTATGCCGATGATGATGTAAATGGCGGGACTTCGTGGGGTTTCCTTTCCGACGTGAACGGCCTTTCATTTGATTGGTACCGAAACGATATCCAGGAAAATTGGAATACCGAACCGACGGACTGGCAGGAAAAGTCTCAGGTGCTGAGAATCTATATCGGAGATTATAATGATGACGGAGTTTTCTTCAGAAGCGAGTTGGTCTGGGAAAACTGGTATGACACGGCAGAGTATCAGAATATCAGCAATACAAATCAAAACAATGAAAATTATTGGGCTGTATGGAACGAGGAAAACATCCTCAATGAAAATTTATGGAGGCATATATTCGCAGGTGAAACCACAAATTATTTAGACTTATACACGGACCGGAACGGCGTTGATGTGGATTATTTCGGGGGCTCCGGTTATCATCTGACCGCCATATCAATCAGTGAGTGGGCTTTGCAATTCTATAGTGACGAGGCATACATCTATGGCATCGGCGTCGGCGTCGGCAGCGGGTGGCCGCATGTATTCACAGGGTATGTCGACAATATCTATCTAAGCTTTGATGACGGAAACGGAGGAACGGATGTTGCGGTTTACGATAACTTTGAACTCCCGGTGCCGGAGTCATCATCCGTCATTCTTTTAATGTTGGGATTGGCGCTTCTTCTGGGCAGCCAATACAGATTTTGCCGGGAGGGGATTAGGATCTTTGAATGACTGGAGTCCCGCCTGCGCGGGAATGACACGGGGGATGGAATACCGCTGCGGGATGAGTAACGGGTAAGGAATTCCACCCCTCCAGTGATAAATAAAGGCGGATTCAGATGGGAACCAGTACGAAGATATTATTAAAACGGGATCGGATGGTGGAAGAATTGCGGCGCATGGGCGTCTACGGCTCGGTCATCCATATGCACCGGTCTATGGCGGCGTTTAAATTGCCCACCGAAAGCCTGATCAACTTCCTCGGCATCCCCATCATTTTCGTTCTGTTGTGTTTTGTGGCATTTCCCTACATGACGGATTTTTGGACGGAAATTTTCATCTTTGCCCATTCTTTTTTTAAATTTCCCGGGGAGGTCAATGTAACATCGTACGAGGTTTTCCCCTATTATTATCTTGACCTTCCGTCTTTCACCATGAACGCCGGATGGCCGTCAACGCTCCACTTGATCATTTCCGCGTCATTTGTCATCGTCTTGTTTCTCATTACATTGCTGTTTCCTGACCGGCTGATTCCCCTGGCCTATCTCTTCAGGGCCGTTTGCGCCATCCAGACGACGGCGATCCTCTATTTTGCCGTATTTTCACCGCCCTTTCCCTACAGCTTGACTGGCTATACGGGATGTCTGATGCGGGCGGAAATCATTATTATTTCACTGACGCCTATTTTATTTGCCTTTACACTTTATGTTTTCAAGATGTCTTTGTTTCAAAAAATCCTGGTAAGTTTGATGACCATCGGGCACCTGGCCGTTTTCATACCGCTTCAGATGCTGGTTCATATCTATCTGATCAAGATGTTTAGTTTTATCGCCATGCCCGTTTTATTCTTCATGTTTGGATTGATCATCACGGTATTCATTATCATTGGTTTTTACAGCTGGGGCGTCAGCCGGGTCGATGTGACTCAGAGCGGTCTTTAATCATTATCAAAAATAAAGACAAAAGTTCCGCCTCAGGAGGATGGGCGGTAAAAAAAATTAAACAATTGCATCATTCGATATTAGGGGCATTCACATGGAAAAGATACTCATTATTTCACTTTATGTAGTCATTACGATCATCATTCTTTACACCATCAGGCATTACCTGTTTGCCTTCAACAGGCTTTTTTCAAAACCCCGTCAGCCCTATGTCGACATCGGTGCCGCCGACTGGCCGTCGGTAACCATCTTCGTACCCTGCCATAATGAACAGGCCGTGATTGCCGACATGCTGGAAAATTTGCTGAGGGTTGATTATCCGCGTGACAAATTTCTCATTGTTCCCATTAATGATCGATCCAAAGACAACACCCAGGCGATTCTTGAGGATTATGCGGCCAATTATCCCGATCTCATAAAACCCGTCCATCGCAAGAAAGGCATCGCTGGAAAGGCAGCGGCCCTAAGAGAAGTCAGTCCGCTTTTTGATACGGAGATCCATTTGGTATTTGATGCGGATTATCTGCCGGGCCGGGGTCTGATCAAACAACTCGTGGCGCCGTTTTTTGATCCGGAAGTCGGCGCGGTGATGGGGCGTGTTGTTCCGCACAATGTCAATCATTCCCTGTTGACGAGGCTGCTCGATCTCGAAAGATCGGGAGGTTATCAAGTCGATCAGCAGGCGCGGATGAACCTCAATATGGTGCCCCAGTTCGGTGGTACTGTGGGTGGGGTCCGGGCGAGTGCTCTCAAGCAGATCGGCGGATGGCGCAATGATACACTTGCCGAAGATACCGATATTACAATGAAAATGATCCTCAATGGCTGGCAGGTGGTCTACCAGAATCGTTCCGAATGCTATGAAGAGGTGCCGGAAAGCTGGTTTGCCCGTATGCGTCAGATCAGACGATGGGCCACAGGCCACAATCAGGCGTTGGCCAAATATTTCATCCCCATGGTGCGTCAGTTCGGGAAGTTCCCGTTTTTTACCGTCATCGACGGTTTGATGCTTTTGGGCGTGTACTTGATGTCCCTCCTGCTGGTAATCGGATGGGGCCTATCGTTGACGCTCTTTTATATGGGCGCTTCCATCGGGACCGGAATCCTGATCATCCTGGCGGTCTCAACCTATAACACCTTCGGCAACTTTGCGACCTTTTTCGAAGTGGCTTCCGCGACCCGCCTGGACAGGACGGAAAGCAGAATTCTGCTGGTGCCTTTTTTGTCCCTTTGTTTTTTAGTCAGCCTGCTGACCGTGGCTGTGGCCACCATCAAGCAGATCATTACCGCGCCGTTTGACAGCACGCTGAAATGGCAGAAGACGCAGCGCTTTCGAAACGGAAACGGCAACGGAAACGGCAATGGTAACGGAAACGGCAACGGCAACGGACATAGTAACGGAAATGGAAACGGACGCCTCATCGAAGAACCGACAAGAGGCTACGCGTACAATTTCCTTTATGTAAATGGACGAACGGTTCCGGAACACATTTTTAACCACGACAGACTATAAAGTATAAAATGAAACTACTGCTGCTACTCCTTATTACAGTGGGTTGGTTTCTCTTACCTTTCATTCCGTCTGTAAGAGAGCTTCTGCGACCGACGGATACGGAACCGTTGCGGGTGGTATCCCGTGAATCCAGCGCCATATCTTTTTTCGCCAATAATTTCCGCAGGTATTTCTTATCACAGGCCGATCAGTTCGATTTCTCGACGATCCGTGATTTCGAGCCGGCAACCTTTCCCGACGGGACCCCTTTTGTGCGGGTCCAGGGTCAAGGAACATTTCCCTTGACCAATAATCCCTCGGAAAGCATGGTCGATTACCTGGTCATTGCCGGCGAAGATACGGTCTTTCCTGAAGACACGGCTTTTTTAAGAGAGATATACGGCGTCAAATCAGTAAAAGGCGCCCGCAATTCCATCTATCGGGCCATTCTTGCCGAAGAGGATTTATTGGTGCCGGAAGAGTGCATCATCTTAAGGTGGGCCCATGCCGTTCATTCCTTCGATGTCGGAGAAAATACCAGGCTTCACGGCCGGGCAAGCGCGGAGAAAAATCTCCGACTCGCATCGGGTGTTCTTTTCGAGTGGATAGCGGCGCCGGTTATTTCGATAGGCCATGTTGAAGAGGTAAACGATGTTAAAAAAGACGATAGCCGGCTCACGCCGTTTGAATTCAAGGATATGATTAAAATGACGAAAGGCGGAGATACCTATCGGTCTGTGGGGGATCTGAATATCCCCAATCGCAGCCTCGTGACGGGCAGCCTCGTCATCAAGGGAGACCTGGATATCGGAGAGGAAACAGTCGTCCGGGGAAATCTGAAGTGCGATGGGAAAATTTCAATCGGTGACGGTTGTGCCGTAGAAGGGAGCATCGTGACCAGATCGGCCCTCCATATCGGGGAAAAATGCGCCATCAAAGGCCCGATCATCTCGGAAGAGGAAGTAACTGTTGCTACCGGTTCAGTGATCGGGATGGATAAAGGCAAAACGACCATCAGCGCCCCGAATGTCTATTTACACAATGGAGTTGTCATCAAGGGGATGGTTGTCGCACAAAGAGAGGGCAAAACAGTCTAAGCGGCAGGTCGTCAGGTCTTCATATTATAATATTGTCACCATTCGTAAAAAGCCTATATAACGTCATACCGGAGAAAGCCGGTATCCAGAATAGATCGAAAGAACTGGATTCCGGATCAAATGTCCGGAATGACAAAAAAGTAAAAAACGATTTTAAGAGGCTGTCATAATCTATTGAGAAGGATCTGAGCAATACGCTGGGCGGCCAGGCCGTCTCCATAAGGGTTCTGCTCTTGGCACATACAACGATATGCCGCTTCATCGGTTAACAGAGTAGATGTTTCTTTGACAATTTTTTCGATGTCCGTGCCGACAAGCTTGACCGTCCCGGCCTCAACCGCTTCGGGCCGCTCGGTCTTATCGCGCATGACGAGGACCGGCTTCGATAAGGACGGCGCTTCTTCCTGGATGCCGCCGGAATCCGTGATGACAAGGCAGGCGCGCTTTAAAAGATAAACAAAGGATAGATAATCGACCGGCGCGATGAGGTGGACATTGTCGTATTTTTCGCCGCCCAGAAGACGATTCACCGGGTCCTGAACGTTGGGGTTGAGATGAACGGGATACAGGATGTCGCAATGTTGGTGCATCTCGGCCAGCCGGCCCAGGGCCTTGCAGATATTGATGAAGCCTTCATTGAAATTTTCGCGGCGATGGCCCGTTACGAGAATAAGCTTCCGGGAGGCATCGAGATAGTCGAAATTACGGGAAAGACGTTCTTTGAGGACTGTGTCGCCGTCTATCAGGGCGGATACATTCAATAAGGCATCAATGACCGTATTGCCGGTCACGAAGATGTTTTGCTCGGGGACGCCTTCCTGCAGGAGATTTTCCCGGGCGGATGCCGTCGGCGCAAAGTGAAGATCCGTCAGACATCCGGCGACTTTGCGATTGATTTCTTCCGGGAAGGGAGCGAATTTGTCATAGGTGCGCAGGCCGGCCTCGATATGGCCGACTTTAAAGTGACCATAATAGGCGCTCAGCGCCGCCGCCATGGTCGTCGTGGTATCGCCGTGTACAAGCACAATGGCGGGACGCTCTTTGAAAATGACGGGTTTGAGCCCCATGAGGACATTGCAGGTCACATCGAATAAGTCCTGTCCGGCCGTCATGATGTCAAGATCATAGTCCGGTTGAATTTGGAAGATATCCAGGACCTGATCGAGCATCTGACGGTGCTGGGCCGTCACACAGACAACCGTTTGAAAGACGTCCGGATGAGACTGAAGCTCCTTGATGACCGGCGCTACCTTTATGGCCTCCGGGCGGGTGCCGAATACGAACAGGATCTTATGCACGGTTGATCTCCTATATGTTCTCAGTATGACGAAGAATCAGCATCAATTTGAAACCGACACGGAAAATAGCATACTCGATTTCGATTTGATATATCACAGGTTAGATATATTGGTCTCGTAAAAAGTCATATTCTCCTCCCTTGGTGGGAGGGGATGAAGGGGAGGGGGGGTATAATAAGTTGTAATAACGATATTTCTCACCCTCACCCCTTTCCCCTCAAGGTAGAGGGTGATTTTCGATTTTTTTTAAGAGTTCGTCAAGCATCATGGTTATTTAAATTTTACGGGGTTCGTATTGAGATGAGGAAAGGAGTATTTTTATTAGCGATATTCGTGCTTTGCGTTGTCCCGGCCCTTATCGCTGCAGAGGAATCATTCACATCGTCCGATCTGCCGATTGTGGTTATTGATACAAATGGGCAAGGGATACTTGACGAACCTAAAATCGACGCCTGGATGGGCATTATTCATAACGGCAGTGGCTCCAGGAATTATCTGACGGATGCTTATAACGTCTACAACGGCAGGATCGGAATTGAGATTAGAGGTAGTTCCTCTCAATACTTGCCCAAAAAGCAATATGCAGTAGAAACGCGGGATGAGGACGGGGAAGATAGGGATGTATCGCTGTTGAGGATGCCGGAAGAGAGCGATTGGGTGTTATATGCGCCGTATATCGATAAAACCCTCATCCGGAATAATCTGGCCTATAAACTGGCCAATGATATGGGACATTATGCCAGCCGCACCCAGTTCTGTGAGTTGGTGTTGAATGGTGATTATGTCGGTATTTATGTACTGATGGAGAAAATTAAACGGGGCAAAAACCGGGTAAATATTTCGAAACTCAAGTCGGATGATGTAAGCGGCGACGATTTGACCGGTGGATATATCATCAAACTGGACAATCTCTCGGGACAGAACATAATTGGATGGTTTTCCGAATATGAAAGCAATGGAGGGTATAATTATTACCAGTTCCATTATCCGAAACAGGATGACATCGTAAAAGAACAAAAAGACTATATCCAAAGTTATATCTGCCGGTTTGAAGACCTGATGGCCGATGATAACTATAATGATTCCGACAAGGGCTATGCTGCGATGATTGATGTCGGCTCTTTTATCGATTTTTTAATCCTGACTGAGCTTTCAAGAAATGTGGATGGTTTTCGTTTAAGTACTTTTATGTACAAAGACAAGGACAGTAAGGTTGGAAAGCTGACGATGGGGCCTATTTGGGATTTTGATCTTGCTTTTGGGAATGCCGGTTACTGTGATGGTGGTTCAATTTCCGGGTGGCAGGCGGATTTTAAATATGAAAGTCCGCATCAGGTTTCTTTCTGGTGGCAGCGGCTGAGAGACGATCCTGCTTTTCAGAATAAATTAAGGACGCGATGGCGGTTTCTTAGAAAAAACGTCCTTAGTAAGGATGCGATCAATCAGGCCATAGACGATATCAGCGGCGTAACAAGCGAAGCAAGGGTGCGCAATTTCAAACGCTGGCCGGAGTTATTTGAGGAGTATATCTATCCCACGGTTTTCCAGGGCGAAACGTATGAAGAGGAAATTACTTATTTGAAATCCTGGATAGACCAGAGAATCGATTGGATTGATCAGCAGTGGCAGGATTGTGTGCGTCTGTTCGGCGACGTAAACGGTGATGGCGATGTGAATGTGAATGATGCTATATTAGCTCTTCAGACATCCGTTGGAAGAGACGTTGAGAGCACATCGTTTGTTTGTAAAAAAGCCGCGATGAAAGCAGATGAAATTTCTATGG
>JAFGLN010000005.1 GCA_016928025.1 Deltaproteobacteria bacterium | reverse complement strand
GGCTGATCATCCTCTCAGACCAGCTAACCATCACAGCCTTGGTAGGCCATTACCCTACCAACAAGCTAATGGTACGCGGACTCATCCTTCAGCGAAAGCTTATGAATAGAGGCTATCTTTGACTATCCCACCGCAGTAAAGATAGTATTATCGGGTATTAGCCCACCTTTCGGCAGGTTATTCCCGACTATAGGGCAGATTATCCACGCGTTACTCACCCGTGCGCCACTTTACTCATCGGCCGAAGCCGACTTTCTCGTACGACTTGCATGTGTTAGGCACGCCGCCAGCGTTTGTTCTGAGCCAGGATCAAACTCTCCAGTTTTAATCCTATTGAGAGAAATGAATCTCTCTATCTTTTTCTTGAAAAGGACCCACAAATCAATTATCTCACTATTCAATTTCCAAAGAACCCGTTAGAAACGAGCCGGTAGATATAAACAATACGCTTTCTTCTGTCAAGAACTTTTTTCCTCCTCTGATAAAAACCAAAAGAGGGAACTTATTGTATAGTTTTTGATCTCAGAAAGTCAAGCGCTATTTAAAGCTCATTTATTTTCTATTTCCAAAAGAACGAGGGCAGCTTCTACCTTTTCTTTTAAGTCATGTCAAGAAATAATTTCATTTATTTTACATAAATGATTAAATGCTTCTTTTTTCCTTTCCTTAGACGTATCTCGCTCCGGTCGTTGATATGCTCCACACTGATTGTTTCATCAAACTGTTGTATCTGACGATCATTGATATACCCTCCTCCCTGGGCAAGTAGACGCTTGGCTTCACCCAAAGAGGCGCATAAGTTCGTTTCCTGAAACAACCGGAAGGCCGGTATCGTCGTTTCAAAAAGACTTCTCGGCTTTTCAACAGAGGGAATTGCCGTAGCCTTTTCTGCGAATTCGCCACGGGGAATGGTGCATGAAGGCATAAGCGCTTCATCTACCGGTTTGACATGGAACGCCTCGACAGACGCCTGCCAGGCCGCCACGGCGGCCTCCTCGCCGTGGGTTATTTTCGTCGCCTCAAAGGCCAGAATCGTCTTGGCCATGTTGAGTTCCTGATCCTTCATATTTCTGACCTGCCGGACTTCCTCCATGGGCAGAAAGGTAAAAATGGCCAGGAATCTCTCCACATCAGCATCGTCCGTATTGATCCAATACTGATAATATTCATAAGGCGTGGTCAGATTTCCATCCAGCCATACGGTCCCTTTTTCCGTCTTGCCCATTTTGCTTCCCGTCGCCGTCATCATCAGCGGAAAGGTCATGCAATAGGCCTGTTTGCCTTCAACCCGGCGGATCAGATCAATGCCTGCCACCATGTTGCCCCACTGATCATTGCCGCCCATTTGCAAAATACAACGATGGCGCCGGTATAAATACAGGAAATCATAGGACTGAAGCAACATATAGTTGAACTCAATGAAACTCAGCCCTTTTTCCAAACGCATTTTGTAACTCTCAGCCGCCAGCATTTTGTTGACACTGAAATGCCGGCCAATATCGCGCAAGAACTCAATGTAATTGAGTTTCGTCAGCCATTCTGCATTGTTCAATAAAACGGCCTTCCCCTCCCCGAAATCAATATAACGGGAGAGCTGTTTCTGCAGGCACTGGGCGTTGTATTCAATCTGTTCGTACGTCAGACTCTGACGCATCTCCGTTTTACCGCTGGGATCGCCGATCAGTCCCGTCCCTCCCCCGACCAAGGCAATGGGCAAATGGCCGTTTCTCTGCATATGGGCAAGAGACATGATGGGAACAAGGCTTCCGATGTGGAGACTGGTTGCCGTCGGATCAAAACCGATATAGGCCGTAACGGAACCTTGACCCAGCAATTCATGGATTGCCGCCTCATCGGATACCTGCTCTAAAAATCCTCTTTCCCGAAAAATGTCATAAACGTTTTTCACTAACCCGTTTGTCTCCCATCAATTCTGCATTTTTAGGTTAATTCTTTCAATGTTCAAGCTTTTCCCGCTGTGCTCATCAATTTCAATGACAACGCCCTGCATCCAGACATCATTCTTGGCCACTTCATATCGGTTGGGCACCTGGGTCAAAAACCGCTTTAAAATAGCGTCCTTTTTAATCCCAATGACCGAATCGAAGGGACCCGTCATACCCACATCCGTAATATATGCCGTACCACCGGGAAGAATACATTCATCCGCCGTCTGAACATGGGTATGGGTCCCCAAAACAGCGCTCACACGTCCGTCCAGATACCATCCGAGGGCCTTCTTTTCCGATGTCGCTTCCGCATGCATATCCACAATGATGACCCTGGTCTTTTCATTCAGTTGATCAATTACCCGATCAGCGGTGCGAAAGGGACACTCAACCGGGCGCATAAAAACCCGTCCCATCAAGTTGATGACACCCAAATCGGCAACGGATGAAGTCGGATAAACGACGCTGCCCTTGCCTGGCACATTTTCCGGATAATTCGCCGGCCGGATCAGGGTATCATAATCGTCAATGAAATTTTCAATTTCTTTTTTATCCCAAATGTGGTTGCCCGATGTCAACACATCGATGCGGCTTGTAAAGAGCTCGTCAACCACATCTTTCGTGACGCCGAAACCGGCCGCCGCATTTTCACAATTGGCAATAACGAAGTGAATCCCATACCGCTCAATGAGACCGGGGAGAAGGGCGGCCACGGCCCTTCTCCCCGGTTTGCCGATAATATCGCCGATAAAAAAAATTTTCATGCTTAAGATTCTCTACCTTGCAAAATCGGAAAAACGGGTTTCTCTGATAACGGTCACTTTGATTTGGCCGGGATAGGTCATTTCCGCCTCGATCTTTTTCACAATATCCTTACACAGCATCACTGCATCATTATCGGAAATCTTCTCATTCTCCACCAGGATTCTGATTTCCCGCCCTGCCTGAATGGCAAAGCATTTATCAACGCCCTTAAAGGAATTCGCAATGGCTTCGAGTCCTTCCAGCCTTTTGACATAGGTTTCCAGCATTTCCCTGCGGGCTCCGGGCCTCGCAGCAGAAAGGGTATCGGCTGTCTGAACCAAAACCCCCAGAAGAGAATTTGTCCGGCTGTCTTCATGGTGGGTCGCAATGGCTTGGACGATCCTTGGTGACTCGCCAAAACGGCGCGCATAATCGGCACCGATTTCGGCATGGGTTCCCTCGATTTTATAATCGACGGCTTTTCCGATATCATGAAGAAGCCCCGCCCTCTTCGCTTCTTTGACATTCATCTTCAATTCCGCCGCCATAATCCCCATGAGATGGGCTACTTCGATGGAATGCTGCAATACATTCTGGGAAAAGCTGGTCCGATATTTCAAGCTTCCAAGTAAATTAATGATTTCCGGATGGATATCATGCACGCCCAGATCGAAAGAAACCCGTTCGCCCGTTTCCTTGATAATGGTGTCAACTTCCTCTCTGACCTTCTTGACGATTTCCTCGATCCTCCCTGGATGGATCCTTCCGTCCGTAATCAAACGCTCCATGGATATTCTGGCCACTTCCCGTCTCACGGGATCGAAACTGGATAAAACAACCGCCTCCGGCGTGTCATCCACGATGAGATCAATCCCTGTCGCCGCTTCAATCGCCCGAATATTCCGGCCTTCCCGGCCGATGATCCGGCCTTTCATTTCATCACTGGGAAGGTTGACCACCGATACAGTATTTTCCACAACAAAATCACCCGCGTATCGTTGTATGGCGTAGGCAATAATTTCCTGCGATTTTTTATCGGCGGTCCGTTTGGCTTCATCCTCGATCTTACGAATCGTAAGGGCCGCATCGTGTTTTGCGGCAGTTTCCATGGTTGCCATCAGTTGATTTTTGGCGTCATCGGAAGACATGCCGGCAACTCTTTCCAGAAGCGCCTTCTGTTCCTCAATCATCCCATTTAACTTATCATTTTTTTCATTTAATTGATTTTCCTTATTGGCGAAATTTCTTTCTCTGTTTTCGAAATTGGATTCTTTCTGGGAAAGGATGTCACTTCTCTTCTCCAGATTTTCTTCTTTCGCACGGAGCCTTCTCTCAATACCATCCAGTTCATGTTTTTTGTCCGCCGATTCTTTTTCAAATTCCGTTTTTATCTTGAGAAGGTTTTCCTTCGCCTGAAGAACACCCTCTTTCTTGATGGTTTCCGCTTCTTTCTTGGCTTCATCAATGATCCTGGCAGAGAGATTTTCGGATGAGTCCAATTTCCTCCGGGACATTCTCTGCTTGAAAATATAGCCTAACGCAATACCGATGACTAATGAGCCAAGACTCATCCAAATGGTCATCATAATATCTGTATATGTCAAAGTCTTCATACCCCCTTAATGTTTCATTTATCAACCACGGTCCATCGTCGGCATGAAAAGGTTCACCCCTCATCTAATCAATAGGTTGAGTGTTGTAATTTATATAAAAAGGGGAAAATAAAGAAAATGTTTGGAAGGAATAGCCTGATACATCGGGACATATCTCAACATCAGGTAAGGAATTCCACCATCGTTCGACATTAAATCCCCGCCTGCTGCATTGCTGGTCTTTTTCATCCATTAAAAGAGCAGGCCTCTTTGGTTGTTTAGGCTTCCCACAACCCTGTCCTTGGACACCGGGTCGTCTGGGTACTACAGGTCTCTCAAAGACATACGGCACATCTACGAGGTGCTGGCTTAAAAATGTATACTGCCCATTACGCACTTTGCCGGGGATACAATATTCTTAACTTATCTCGCTTATAAGGTTGATTAACCGTTCCGATCTGCTTTCCAGTTGGCTTTGGAATTCTTCTTCATTTTTTTTTGCCTGGAAGTATTCCTCGGCGATATTTAAGGCGACCAAGACAGCAATATTCAAGGTCGTCATGTTACCGGAATGGCTTCCTATCGCTTCTGCCTTTTTGTTTATGTAATCAACAATTTCTGTGACATGCTCATCCCCGGAATCGCTTAAAACCGATATTTCCTGTCCTAATACTTTGATACAAAAGCGTTTTTTCAAAAGTACGTCCTCAACACTATTGCGACATATTTACATCCTGCAACAGTACAAGAAGCCTATCCACCTTTGCTCGTACGGCATCCCTTTCCTCTATCAATCCCTCTATTTTTTTGCTGACCTCTTCTAATTCCTCCGTTTTATTTTTCAGAAGCGCTTCTAACTCTTGATTCTTTTTTTTCAATCCTGCATATTCTTGAACAATATTCTTAATTTTATCTTCTAACTCATTAAATTGAATCAATTCCACAAAGCACCCTATCTTTCATAAATAATTACGTTTGTCCAACCTGTCCATGCAATACCTTAATATTTTTGTACTTATTACAATACTTTCCATAAATGTCAAGTTCTACTTTACCGCTTTGGGCGATCTATCACATCAGACAAAAAATCACAAGATATACTTAAGCAGTGATGTTAGCTCATCATTTCAAGCTTATTCAGATCCTCCTGTTTGATACAGTTGCTTCCCGGCAATGCCTTTGCATATTCCTTCAATTCCGCTGCTTTCTTGGCCATTTCAAGCGGACTGCTGTAATGCGTCCCGTCATCGGTAACAATCGCCACGGTAATCGTAATCAGCGGATACTTTTGCAGAATACCTTGTCTGTCTTTCCCCACAATGAATCCTGTTTGCCTGTCCTGTTCGCTGTAGAACTTTTGTATTCGACGGTCAAAATCAATCAACGCTTGCCGGCAAATTTTTTCCGCTCGTAACGGGATGGAAACAATAACAAAATCATCTCCTCCGATATGGCCGATAAGATCTTCCTTCTGTCCCCAAGTATGCTTTTGTTCCACAAGAATATTGGCCACTTCCTTAATCACCTCGCTGCCCCAGGCATAGCCGTAGCGATCCGCAAACGGTTTAAAATTATCGAGATCACAATGACAGAGAGAAAACATACGGTGAGACGACAAGCGCCTTTGGATTTCCTGTTCGATGGCCAAATTACCGGGAAGACCCGTTAGGGGGCTGGCATCAAGATTCAGGGCCTCCAACTCTTTGAGGCGTTTCGTCATGATGGTAAAAGCACCGGCCAAGGATCCGAATTCATCCTTTCTTTTGATATCAAGGTCATGATCAAATTGTCCCTGGGCTATCAGACCGGTCGCCTTTTCCAATTTTTTGAGGGGGTTGGATATGTCATATGTGATGAACAGGGCAAGACCCAGACCGACCAGCAGACTGGCAATGCTCAGAATGACCGTCATGCGCGATGCCGAAAGCCCCCGAGCTTTAATTAAATTCATATTGGTATCGATATTATCTTCCGCTTGTCGTTGAACGGCATGTAACAACATGGTCGTGCCTTCGGTGATCTTTTTGCCTTCCGCATCAGACATCTCCACAGCATCAGTATTCAGATTTTCCCTGACCAGTGACAATTCTTTCGAAAACAGCTCTTCATACCGAACATGGTTTTTTGATACTTCTTTAAGTTTATCTGCAATCACGGGGGGATTAATCTTCTTGAGTCCATCCAATTCGCTTTGGAATTCCCGACTTCTTGTCCAGAAAATATCCGCAATAGAAGGATCTTTAAGAATTAAATACTTTTTTTCCGCGCTTTCCTGGGCAAACAGGATGTCGATCATCTTTTTGCTGGTTTCGAGAACAAAAAAATCCCTGTTAATTATGGTGTAAGCCAATCCATTAAGGTTTTGCAGACTGATGACGGCATAGGCACTGGCTAAAACGGTCAGGAACGCCATAGTCAGATAGCCCAGCATTAACTTCCTGTTGATGGTCAGTTTAAAGATCCTCACCGGTTGCCCTCAAAGATAAGATAAATAATGCAAATTAGCTAACATATTCGGTTGATTTCCGCAAAAGAGATTTTTCATTTTCCCTTTTTATCTCATCAATATTGCCCTTGTACTAATCTTTTGATATACTCGCACAAAAAAGGGAGGCTTCATTCATGATCTACAATGAGGATTTTGAAACACTACCCCGGGAAGTATTGGAAACCTTACAGTTAAAAAGACTGCAGCAGGTATTGCAAAAAGCCTATCACACCGTCGGTTTTTACAAAAAGTCCTTTGATGCAGCGGGTCTCAGACCTGACGATATCAAAAACCTCTCTGATATGGGACGGATTCCCGTTACCACGAAAAAAGATCTGGTGGATAATTATCCTTTCGGTTTGTTTGCCGTACCCATGAGCAATATCGTCAGACTGCATGCCTCGTCAGGAACAAAAGACCATGCCGCCGTTGTGGGATATACAAAGCGTGATATTGAAACCTGGTCGGAACTGATGACTCGCTGTTTTGTAGCTGCCGGCCTGACAAAAAATGATGTGATACACAACGCCTTCGGATACGGCCTGTTTACGGGCGGCCTGGGCGTCCATTATGGTGCGGAACGACTGGGAGCCAGCGTCATCCCTATTTCCGGCGGCAACACGAAAAGGCAACTGATGATCCTCCAAGACTTCGGCCCGACGACTCTTTGCAGTACACCGTCTTATGCTCTTAACCTGGCGGAGCACGGCCGGGCCGCAGGCGTCGATATGCGGTCACTGAAGCTTCGCGTCGGTATTTTCGGTGGCGAACCATGGAGCGACACCATGCGCGAACAGTTGGAAGAGACGTTTGACATTAAAGCACTGAACATTTACGGGTTGACGGAAGTTATGGGCCCCGGCATGTCCATAGAGTGTATCGAAGGACGCAACGGGATGCACGTCTTCGAAGACCACTTCATCGTTGAGATCATCCACCCGGAAACCGGCGAGGTACTGCCTCCCGGCGAACAGGGTGAACTGGTTTTTACCACCCTGACGAAAGAAGCGTTTCCACTTATTCGTTACCGAACGAGAGATCTTTCAAGGTTTATCATGGAACCTTGCCGTTGCGGTCGCAGCCATATCAGGATTGATCGAATAACCGGCCGGAGTGACAACGCCTTCAGTATTCGGGGCGTTACGGTATACCCCTCTCAAATTGAAGCCGTTTTGAAAGGAATCAAAGAACTCGGACCACGATATCAGCTCATTGTAGACAGGGTTGGCACGATGGATACTTTGGAAATTCAGGTTGAAGTCAACGAAAAGATTTTATCCGACTCGGGCGAGGTCAAGGTCCTGCAGAACATAGAGAAGCTCATCGCGAAAGATATGAAAGACGAGCTGGGTATTTCCGTGAAAACGAAACTGGTGGAGCCGAATTCGCTCCAACACCTTGAAGGGAAAGTGGAGCGGGTGATTGATCGACGGAATATTTGGCCGTCGGAACAATAAGAAAGGGAATGACGACATGAAAGTGGAACAGATTTCGATATTTATGGAGAACAAACCAGGGAGTCTGGAAAACGTGACCCGGATTCTCAAGGACGCGGATATTAACATCAGGACCTTGTCACTCGCCGATACGTCCGATTTCGGGATCCTTCGTCTCATTGTCAACGATGTTGATGCCGCCAAAAAGGTTCTAAAAGAAAACGGTTTTACCGTAAGTCGCACAACGGTGATCGCGGTAGAAGTTCCCGATCAGCCGGGCGGACTTCACCGCATCATGTCCGTTATTGCCGCGCAAAATATCAACGTCGATTATTTATACGCCTTTGTGGAGAAAAGTGGTGAAAACGCGGTCATTATCTTCCGATTCAATGACCCGGATGCCGCCATCGACGTCCTGCAAAAAAATAATTTCACCGTGCTTTCGGGTGAGAAATTGTATTCGTTTTAATGGTCGATTCTACGTTTCAGATCGCGCTTCAATGACGTCAGAAGATGTCGACTTTGACCTTGAGATGACATGACATTAAGGTCCGCGATTTTGTAAAAAGTCCGCAGGCAAGGCGCGCAAGTGGCGAGGAAAGAAGGCGCTGCCATCCCCATTACCCCTTGATACAGCCAAAACAAGTTGTCTTCTATTGCTAAATATCCAGGTCCGTTTGATGGTCCGGGGCTTCCGGTAGATCATCCGCCTCATCCTCAAGATCCTGAATGATCAGTTTATCCCCGTTCTCCTCCTTTTCGGCCCGGGCTAAACTGACCAGTCTTTCCGTCGTTTCCAAATCAATCAATTTAACACCCTGCGTACTCCGATGGCTGGTCCGGATATCCGTCACATTAACTCTGATAATATTGCCCGAGTCGCTGATCAACACCATATCCTCATCGCCCGCAACCTGAAGAATCCCCGTAATATTGCCTCCCTTACTTTGCCTCAGGTTGATGACGCCCTTACCCCCTCTGCCCTGAACGGGATATTCTTCCACCGCAGCCCTTTGACCGACGCCTTTTTCGGAAACTGTAACGATGTAATTTCCGATCGTGGGAATAACCATGCCGACGACCGCATCATCCACATCCATTCTGATGCCGATAACCCCACGGGCAACCCGTCCCACGGTCCGCACATCGTCTTCTCTGAACCGGATGGCCTTGCCTTTCCTCGTTCCCAACAAGAGCTCCTGCTGGCCCATGGTCAACTGGACGTCAATCAGTTCGTCGTCTTCATCAATGGAAATCGCAATGATCCCGCCGGAACGGGGATTGGAATAAGCCAGGAGGTCTGTTTTTTTAATGATTCCCTTTTGGGTCACCATGACGACGTATCGTCCTTCGGAAAACTCCCTGACAGGTAAAATGGCCGCCACCCTTTCTTTTCCAGTCATGTTGATCAGATTGACGATGGCTTTGCCTTTGGTCGCCCTGCCGGCCTGAGGAATCTGATACACCTTCAACCAGTATAATCTGCCCGTCGTCGTGAAGATCAACACGTAGTCGTGGGTGGATGCGATAAAGATTCTTTCGACGAAATCCTCTTCCCGTGTGCTCATGCCGACTTTGCCCCGTCCTCCCCGGCGCTGGCTCTTGTAAAGACTGACGGGATTGCGTTTTATGTAGCCGGAATGGGAAACCGTCACGACCATGTCTTCTTCGACAATCATATCCTCAATTTCAATATCTTCTATGTTGGTTACAATTTCCGTTCGTCTTTCATCGCCGTAACGGTTTTTGATCTCGTCGAGTTCCGTAATGATCAAATCCAGAACTTTTTGAGGATCATCAAGAATTCCCTGCAGTTGAGTGATCAACGTCGTTAAGTCGGCATATTCCTCATCAATCTTATTTCGCTCCAGACCGGTCAGACGCTGCAGTCTCATATCCAAAATCGCTTTGGCCTGATTTTCCGTCAGACCGAATTTTACACACAGTTGCTCCGACGCGTCCTGGGGGTTCTTTGATCCTTTGATCACGACGATAACGTCGTCAATATTTTTAAGCGCAATGATCAGGCCTTCGAGAATATG